>DYKD01000016.1 GCA_020722765.1 Brevinema andersonii
GTGTCTTTGGCAGTAAAGAGTATTCAGATTATCTTGTCAAGTTTTTCAAGCTAGTTCGTATCTGGTCACATCCTGGAAGACCGAAAAAAATATGTCCATCCTTAGCAGTTTCTTAAGACAGAAAATAAGCAGCCAGTAATTGATAATTTGACATGATGTCTTTTGGTGCTTTGAATGATAAGACATTTTTGCTCCATTTTGTTAACAAAATCATTCACACAGATAGTTTAGATAAAATAAGCTTTCAAATAGATCAATAATAATAATACTACTACTCTGACCGTCAGATTTCTTCCATAGGCACTACGGTTTAAAACAGCCGCAAATCCAAGATTTTTAGCTGTTTTTCTCTCAATCAAGATTTGGGCAATATGAAAGAAACTTGTTGGTCAGAGCACTACTACTAACAAGATACAGAAAAATGACCATTTAATAACCATACCATTCAAGTATTCAAAATGATTGTTTTTTTAGAGAAAAAAAGCAATTTCTTCTGCATTATTAGAACCGTCCCCATATTTCTCCCCATTTCTGAACAGATAATCTTGGTTCGCTCCTATTGTTCCTAAGCCCCTAAAAACAGAACCGTCCCTTTTTAGTTCAGAGAATATATCGTTTTTGTAAACCTGTAAAAAGTGATGTATATTGGAAAAGATGTAAACCTTTGGAAAGAAGGACAGTCAAATAAATATCTAGTCGAGGAGGCATGTACCATGCGAAAAGTCTTAATTCTGTCGGTTATGTTGGTTCTATCGATTTCCTTATCCTTATATGCCCAGCATGCCCTGCAAGCCAGTATCCTGATTGTTAAAGGTGATGTCAGCGCTGGAAATGAGTCCAAAGGATGGAGCCGAGTCAAAGTGAACGATGTCATACAAGCACAAGATCATATCCGGTGTGGCTCAGATGGTGAAGTTACATTTGCCATAGGAGAAAGTATTGTCCATCTTGATGGGGAGAGCGAAGCTCTGATCTCTGAATTTGTTGATGACGAGAACACGGAAAAAGTCCGTATTTCTCTTTTAGTTGGTCTTATTACTGTAAAGGTGAAAAAACTTCTGAAAAATGATCTCTTTGAAGTCGAGATGCCTACAGCAGTTGTTGGTGTCCGTGGTACTGAGTTTTCTGTTGCACTTGTGAGGGATGAGGTTGAAGTTGATGTTCTGGAAGGTGTGGTTGATTTCATGGATCATCGGAATAGGACTAAGATGATCAGATTGAAGAAGTATGAACGGGTAAGATTTAGGGGTCATCAGGATCGTTTTCCAGAGAGAGTGGAAAGATTGGATGCAAGACAGAAGAAATTGATCAGCGAGAAGATGGGAAAAATCCGAAACATCCAGAAAAAGCACCTCAAGAAACGGATGGAAATAAAGAGAAAAATCCAGAAAAAAAGGGTCAAAAGATAATTCCAATTCTTAGTGATCAAGGTTTGATAGAATCTATGTTGAAAAAAATCTTAATTATCTTTGTTGCTCTCGGAAGCCTGCTGGGATTCTTTTTCGGTCTTCCCCCTGCCTTCATTCTTGAAACAGGCTTTCTCTCCCATAATGTGTCCCAGGATATTTTGGATGCGCGTGTTTTCATCCTGCTATCTTCTTTCTGGGGTTATGCGACAATCCTGTTTGTAGTAGCGTTTATGGTATGGACCGTCTTTACATCCCCTAAAAAAAAGGCTGATCAGGAAAAAAAGATATATAAGAATGTTTTTGGATCAGGTCAGAAGAAAGTCCAGAAACCCATGATTCGGCAGCTTACAGGACTGGTTGATGAGGAATTGGAAAAGGTATTCAACACAAACCAGGAGGAATTCGGTTATGAGGATTACAGGAAAGCCTACGACTATGCTGTGAGCATTGGTGTTAAAATCAGGAAAAGGGCAGGGGATATTTTACGTATGTAAGCCTCAGGATGTTTCAATATCCCTGCTTGCCTCGACGTCTGTTCCTGTGTTTTCAAAATTCTCAATCACTTTTTGTCCACAACGGACAGGTGCTATCAGCTCGATTTTTTTTAATTGAGCGAGAAGGCTCCTTATCTTGTCTTTTGGAATCGCTGTTGTGGTCCAAACGGGACAGACGCGGTGTTTCCCGCCTTTTACTTTCACAAGTGATGTGACGATCCTGCGGGGATCCTTCACTTCATTTCGCACATGCTCTTCACCCATTTTGCAGGCATTCCCTTCCAGTTTCGTGATGTTGTAGCCGTCAAGAGTTGTTGTGATTTCACATCCAGTGGGGCATCTTATACAGATAATTTTTTTTGTTGTGAGTGCCATCAGTTTTCCCCTGAAGGAACAAGTTCTATTTTCCATGTTGCGCCAGGGTTCCTATCCATTGAGGACATGTCTATCTTCACTTCCAGCATTTCCGCAGGTCTGGCATATTTCTTTTTCCAGGAGATGATTTTATCATTGCCAGCAGATAATATGATTTCAACAGGCTTTTCAAAAAACTGTCCTGATCTCATCTGCAATGTCACTTTTCCTTCTTCTGGCAAAGAAATCCTTTGAGGGACAACTGTTCTGATGTTCTCTCCACACTGGATGTTTATCATCTCTTTTTTCAATACCTGTTGATTTTTACTGAACAGAGCTGCACTCCTGCCAGCGGTCTCCCCAGTCATGGAAACATGATCCACAAGATCCTGTATGTTTACCACATTTCCTGCACTAAAAATTCCTGGAATCGAGGTTTCCCTGTTTTGGTCAATGAGAGGACCTGCTGTCATGGGATCAAGAGTGATTCCTGCTTTGAGGGAGAGCTCGTTTTCTGGGATAAGGCCAACACTCAGAAGGAGCGTGTCGCAAGGAATGATTTCCTCAGTGCCTGGAATGGGGTTGAGTGAAGAATTCACTTTTACTGTTTTTACAGCTTCCAGTCTTACATCTCCGATTACACGTTTGATTGTTGTGGACAGTTCAAGAGGGATGTCGAAATCCTGGAGGCATTGGACATAGTTCCTTCTCAGACCCGTGAGAAAGGGAAGGATTTCAACGACTTTGATGACGTCAGCACCTTCAAGAGTGAGCCTTCTTGCCATGATCATTCCTATGTCACCTGAACCGAGTATGACGAATTTTTTACCAGGCAGGTAGCCTTCAATATTTACAAATCGTTGGACTGTTCCAGCAGTATAGACACCTGCAGGATGACTGCCTGGCAACATGATTTGTGCGCGTGTCCGTTCCCTGCACCCCATAGCTAACACAACTGCACCTGCCTGTATCTGCTGATATCCTGTTTTTTTCCCTGTTGTTGTCAGGAACCGTTGAGGCGTGAGATCAATGACCATACTATCCAGAATGATTTCAATATTGCTGTTTCGCACTTGGTCAATGAATTTTTTGGCGTATGTAGGACCGGGAAGATCTTTTTTGAATACAAGGGAGCCGAATCCGTTGTGTATGCACTGTTGAAGGATTCCACCCAGCTCATCGCCTCTTTCAATGATAATAACTGAGCCAGCACCGTTTTTTTCTGCTTCCAACGCTGCTGCCATTCCTGCAGCGCCTCCACCTATGACTGCCACATCCACGTTTTTCATTTGGGGGGGACCTTTTTTGTCTCCCTAAGGAGGAATTGAGAACCGTCCCCTTTTTGGTCCCTTTTTGGGGAGCCAAAACAACCACCAATCACTGCCACATCCACGTTTTTCATTTTGGGGAGACCTCTTTTGTCTCCCTAAGGAGAAATTCAGAACCGTCCCCTTTTTTGGTGACCTTCGTCCAAGGGAGGAATTGAGAACCGTCCCCTTTTTGGTCCCCTTTTGGGGAGCCAAAATAACCACCAATCACTGCCACATCCACGTTTTTCATTTGGGGGAGACCTCTTTTGTCTCCTGAAGGAGAAATTCAGAACCGTCCCCTTTTTTGGTGACCTTCGTCCAAGGAACATTGTATTTTTCAGCTATCATGGCTATCACTTTTGGATAGTCAAATGAACCTTGGCAACGGCCAGTCCCCAGCCATGTACGTCTTTTTATGGCGTCATAAGTCCTGGCTGGAATAGGGGAGTTCAACGCGTCCCTGATTTCACCTTCAGTGATCAGCTCGCACCTGCAGATGATGTTTCCATAAGATGGATCCTTGGCTATCAACGCTCTCCTTTCCTCTTCGGACATGTTCCTGAAAGACGGTTTTGGCTCAAGGCTTGGAATGAATGACTTTTTTTTATTGAGGGAGAAGCCTTTCTCTTTCATCAACTCAACAGTGTATTCAGCGATTGCTGGGGCAGAAGCCAGTCCTGGTGATTCAATCCCCGCGATGTTCACAAAACCTTTGACAGAATCCGGTATTTCAATGATGAAATCCCTTTCCTTTGTATTGGGAGTTGCCCTGACTCCTGAAAACTGTGCAATCACATTCCTTTTTTCCAAGGAGGGGATTATTCTTTTTGCGTTTGTCAGGATATTGTCCATTCCTTCAGTTGATGTTGACCTGTCGTCCTTGTCTGTTACTTCCTGGGCATTCGGTCCGATGATCGTGTTCCCGTGCACTGTTGTTGTGACAAGGATTCCTTTGGTTCCTTTCATGGGAACTGGGAAGAGCACATGGTTCATGCTGAATTTCGTGCTGTCAAAAATCAGGTATTCGCCTTTTCGAGGAATGATCTGAAGCTCAGGACGTATACCTGCCATGTGGGCTATGTCGTCAGAAAAAAGACCTGCACAGTTAATGACAGTATCGGATGTGAAATTTCCGTTGTCAGTTTTGATTCCAAGGATGTGATTGTTTCCCTTTATCAGTCCTTTCACTTCAGTTTCCAGAAGGAAGTGAACACCGTTCAAAGCTGCTGATTCTGCTGCATGGAGTGTGGCTCTGAACGGATCTATGATTCCTGCTGTGGGAGTCCATAGGCCACCAGAAACTTCAGGATTTAGAAGCGGCTCCCTTTTCAGCATTTCGTCCCTGTCAAGGATCTCTATCCCTTCAACTCCGTTCTCTTTTCCTCTTTGCAGCAGAGAGGGGAGGGCGTTGAATTCATCATCTCCAATTGCAACAACATAGCTTCCAATCGGTTTGAAGGGGATGTTGAGAAGAGCTGTCAGATTTTGCCACAGCGCATTTCCGCGTCTGTTCATTTTTGATTTCAGTGTACCAGGCTGCGGGTCATATCCTGCATGAACCAAAGCCGAATTTGCAGAACTTGTACCCATGCCAACATCGGATTGTTTTTCAACCAGAAGGATTTGACTCTCATATTTTGACAATTCTCTTGCAAGTAGGGTCCCGATGATTCCCCCACCAATTATGATGATATTGTAATGCGAGGACTTGTTCATAACCATCCTATTGATTTGCTGATAGCTCTTTTCCATTGGTTCTTTAGTTTTTTCCGTTCAGGAAGGCTCATTTTTGGAATGAAGCGGGTCTCTTCTTTCCAGTGAAGTTTCAGTTCTTCTTTGTCTTTCCAGAATTCGACTGCAAGCCCTGCAGCATAGGCCGCACCCAGTGCTGTTGTTTCTGTCACTTTTGGGATAATCACAGGTTTGTCAAGGATATCAGCCTGGAACTGCATGAGGAGATTGCTTTTTACCATACCACCATCAACCTTGAGCTCCTTGATTTTTTGTCTGGCCTCTTTTTCCATAGCTTCGAAGATTTCATCTGTCTGAAATGCTGTTGACTCAAGTACAGCACGGGCAAGGTGACCCTTGTTCGCATAGCGTGTCAGACCTGTAATCACGCCTCGTGCATCTCCTCTCCAATAGGGTGCGAAAAGTCCGGAAAAAGCCGGAACAAAATAGACATCACCATTATCCTGGACTGTGCTGGCAAGCGTATCGATTTCACTTGATGTGTTGATGATTCCGATATTGTCTCTGATCCATTGGACAAGCGCTCCTGCAATGGCGACTGAACCTTCCAGCGCATAAACATGTTTCTCTTTGCCGATTTTATATGCGACAGTTGTTATGAGACCTTCTTTTGAACGGACAAGTCTTGTTCCTGTATTCATAAGCATGAAACATCCGGTTCCGTATGTGTTCTTTGCAGAGCCTTCTTCGAAACATGTCTGGCCGAAGAGTGCTGCTTGCTGGTCTCCTAATATTCCTGCAATAGGGATTTCCGCACCAAAGGGACCATCTTTTTTTGTGTAACCGATTATTTCTGAGGATGACCTGATTTTAGGCAGAAGGGATTCAGGAATATCAAACAGTTTGAGCAATCGCTTTTCCCATTGTAATGTCTGGATGTTCATGAGCATTGTGCGTGATGCGTTTGTGGGATCTGTAACATGTATGCCACCTTCAAGACCGCCCGTAAGGTTCCATATCACCCACGTATCCATGGTTCCAAAGAGCACACGTCCTTTTCTTGCTTCGAATTCTACGCGTGGGATGTTGTCAAGGATCCAACTGATTTTTGTTGCTGAAAAATAGGGAGAGATGGGAAGACCAGTCATTTTTCTTGTAGATTTCTCAAGATTCCTTTTTTTTAATTCAACACATTTCTTCTCTGTCCGGGTGTCCTGCCATACGATCGCATTCCCAAAAATATGCCCGTCACGCTTATCCCACAGTATTGTTGTTTCCCTCTGGTTTGTGATTCCTATGGAAGCGATTTCCTCTGGATTGATGTTTCCCTTTGCTAGACATTCCTTGATGACATGTTGTGTGTTCTCCCAGATCTCCTCCCCGTCATGTTCAACAAGACCTGGTGCAGGAAAAATCTGGTTGTGCTCTTTTTGTCCAACTGATACGACGTTCCCTTCCTTGTTAAAAATCATGCATCTTGTGCTTGTTGTTCCCTGGTCTATGGCGCAAACAAACCGCTTCTCTGCCATGTCTCTTCTCCTCTCTTGTTTATGGGGTGATGTTTTTCAAGATGAAGTCGTACGCCTTGTCAAGTATGGTCTGGGAATCGAAATCCAATGTGGCAACATGATAGGAATTTTCCAGCCAGACATGTTCCTTTTCTTTCGAAGAAATGCCTTGCATGATCATATCTGCGTTCTGTGGTGGGATAACATGATCGTTTCTGGAAGTGAAGATGATGATTGGTTGGTGTATGGATGAAAGTTTTTTCCGTACGGATTTTTGTAGGAGTGTCGTCTGGTAAAGGCCTTGCAAGGGCGTTTTGTCATATCCGATTTCTTTCTGGTTGGGGTCTTTTATATCCGATTTCACAGCTTCAGCTGCGGGCATCAAAAACCGCAACACAGGAAGCAGGAAGAGGCGTGGATCCTTGTAGAAAAGAGCTGGATTTATCAGGATTGTCCCTTTCAGTTCAGGATGGTTTTCTGCCAAGTATAATGCCAGCAGGCCACCTACAGAAAGGCCGGATACGAAAATATCCTTACATCTTATTCTTAGTTTTGCCAGACTTGTCTCGATATTGGTTATCCATTCTTTTCTGCCTGTCATGTTGAGATCTGGCCACTGTGTCCCATGTCCTGCCAGGCAAGGGGCTTCTATGTTGAACCCTTTATCAGCAAGATGTTGGGCGAGTGGCAGCACACTGGAAGTTGTCCCTGTGTAACCGTGTATGACAAGAATGCCGGTTTTGGATGAGGAGGAGAAGGAAAATGGTTCTGCTCCTTTCATAAAAGGCATGGATACCTCCAAATATGGTTTCAAATCTAAGATAATGATCAATAGGCATTAAGGCAAATTTATCTGTAGTTTAATAAAAAATGCCGATATTAATCATGATGTGGAGGCCTTAATCATGAATAAACCGGTATGTCTGAAATGTTTCAACAGGAACAGGTTTGACACGAAAGAATATAACAGGTGCTGTAAGAAGGAATGTCTGAAGCGTCTGGTCTGAAGTCTTGCAGGCTGAAAAGACCTATCTTTTAAGCATTTCCATGTAGTCTTTCATTTCCTGAGGGACACCATCAGGATCTTTCTCATATTTCTTGAATTTGATTTCAACTTCCTTGATTCTTCTGTGCAGGACATTGTTATATTTTGTATCTATTTCCTCATAGATGGGTATTGATTTCAGTTTTTCGCGGACTTCTTTTGTGAAAGGGATGTAGCGGTAGAAGAGGTCTCGCAGAACCCTGTTCATTTTTGCTATGCCTTTGGATTCAAATTCGATATAAGTGAGATAATCTATAGCGAACCGTTCCCGGTTTGACCTGTAATTGCGGACATGCTCATCAATCTTCATTTTCGCTTCTTCAGAGAGGTTCGGATTTTTCTTGTAGAAATTGATGTAATCGAAATAGATTCCTGTTATGCCACCTTCAATGGGGTCTGCCCACTGTGGCCCTTTTTGCGTCTTGCAGATTTCCCATCTGAAACGGGCCAGCGCTAGAATAAGAGTCTTCCTCAGGTCACCGACAAAAAACTGGGGGATGGCGAACCGTGCTTTTGAACGTTTGTTGTTCGATTCCAGATCCTGCCACATCATTACACGTGATCCTGTCGTAGGAAGAATGATGAAATCTGGAATCACTTCTGTTTCGATCAGCTCCACCCGGAACTTTGTTTTTACTATGACTTCACGGTTGAAGACAGTATAATCCAGTTTTCTTATGCTTTCAACAACATCATCAATCTGCTGCCCATAAAGGAATGATTTGGAGGTTTCAAGCATCAATGTTTCATTGATGAGGATGGGGAGCGCTGTAGCCAAAGACTCGCTGCAGACCCTGGCGCAGGCATTGATCATCTGGTTTATTTCGAATTGCACCTTGTACCGTTTTATTTTTTCAGTGTCTGACCGTAACGCTTCCATTTCAGCATAGGTTTTGGATTTTGCCTCTTCAAGAAGATGTTTCTCGAAAGTTAGTCCCATTTCAGTGATGCTAGGCACTTTCTCTTCGCTGTAAATCTTCTGGAGCCAGTCGTAAACATGATAAATGTCAATGAGCCCTTTGAAATCATCTCTTAATGAGAAAAGGGGAAGAGTGTTTTTTTCACTGAGCAGGGTCTCGTCCAGGAAACCATACTTGAACATGAACTGCACTGGAAGAGGGATTGGTTGTCCATCCAGAGATTTCATGAAACAATGATAGTAGAGTGTCCAATAGCTTCTGGTGAGCTGGGCGCGAATCCTTCTTGCATCCGGGTTTGCATCCATTTTGTCTGGCAGTTTTTTGAACGCATTCAGGATCTTTGTAAGGTTGGCTTTTTCCTCTTCAGGCATGTCACTGTATTTTAGAATCTGGGAGAATGAGTTTTTCAGTTGGCTGAGCTGACTTCTGTTTTCTGAATATTCCATATCAGAGGAGCTTTGTACTGTTCCTGGTTCATCTTTAGTCTGAACAGGCTGCGCTACTCCTGAAGTGCCTATCTGTCCGAACAGGGTGGAGGCTCTGTTTACAAGGTCAGGAGCTGGCTGTATGGCGATTTCCAGAGCTGTTTTCTGGAGCTCTGCGAATTTTCCTGAAAGGAGTTCTGTGACTTGCCTGTTGGACAGGAGAGAGCCTGTAAAATGTTTCCTGTCGAGGGAGAGCCAGAATGCAAGGATGCTGGATTTTTCTCCAATGATATGATTGATGTTTTCCAGTATGAATTTCTGATATTCAAAGAGGGATTGGAAAATGCTGTTCAGAAGGATGGAACTGTTTTCTACTGGATACTTGAAAAGCATGGGCAACTGGCTCATCTGGGTGGAGAGGAGAGGCGCATCAATCTTCATGAAGTTGTAGAGGAATGTCAGAAGGTCGTAGTCAATGACAGTCTTTGTATCAATTAATTCATCCGCATAGTTTTTTTCAAGAGACTCCCCATGATCAGCTGTGAGAAAGCTGAAATCAGGTTGTCCTGGCATGCGACCACCGTTCTGTAAGAAGACCATGTGTTTGCTTTTGATGTTTTTCACAAGTTCCTTGAACTGGGGATGTATATCCCTTTCAGATGTTTTTGAAAGGATTTCACCTGAAGCAATCATGAGATTGTCAAGGAGAATGAGTAATTGCTGGTATGTATTGTTGATGGTTGTCACTTTGTCTATGAGAAGGTTTGTCTTTCTCATCACGCTGCGTAGGATGTAAAGGGAAAGGTTGGAATTCGTTTTTGGAAGGTTTAAGAGCTGGTCTCTTGTAAAAGGATAGATTGAAATTTTTGATTCCTTAAGCGCACGAATGGTTACATATTCAGGGATTTTATTGATGAGGCTATACTCGCTGAAACAGTATTCCCCGGACAGTTCATAGACTTTGAGGCTGGATTTGATGATTTCATCTTCGTTCTTCCCTTCAGTGTCCCCTTCAGAGTAGAGGACTTCAAGTACTCCTGAATGCAGGATATTCAATGAGTTGTAGCTGTTTCCTTGGATAGTGATGATTTCACCAGGTCTGATTGTGATTTCTTTCGATGTCTTCTGGTTGTCTAATGCCATGGAACCCTTCTATTGAATAAAGTAGTAAAAACATACTCTTGTAACATTCAAAAGACAAATTTATTGAATTTAAAATTTTGATTTTTTGGTTTCCTCGGACTTATCTTCCTTCATGCCTGATTTTTCACTTTTAGCCAGACAGCTTAATGACAGACAGCTTGAAGCAGTCACAAATAATCAGTCTCCCATGCTTGTGCTTGCAGGTGCAGGAAGCGGCAAGACCCGTGTAATCACTTACAAAATCGCTTATCTTTTAATCCAAGGTATCGCACAGCCACGGGAAATCCTGGCCATCACGTTCACAAACAAGGCTGCTGAAGAGATGTCCAGAAGGGTAGTGAAGACACTGCAGGCAGACTTGAAATCCTTATGGGTAAAAACTTTTCATTCCTGCGCTCTTCTCATATTACGGTCGCACATTGAGGAACTTGGTTATTCCAAGGAATTCACGATCTATGACGAGATTGACAGGAAAAGGTTCATCAAGGAATGCCTGGAGCGGATCGGTTTGGACAAGGAGACTTATCCACCTGATGATATCATTACAAAGATAAGTCTCTGTAAGAGTACGTTGCGTGGGGAAGCTGCCATTTTTGATGATGAGAACGAGATCAAGGCTTATCATCTTTATGAGGAATTGAAGAGGAAATTCAGCATCCTCGATTTTGACGATATACTGGAAAAATGCGTCCTGCTGTTCAAGAACAAACCTGAAATCAGGGAGAAATATAAACAGCGTTGGAGATTCATTCTTGTAGATGAGTACCAGGACGTGAATCCTCTCCAATATGAGTTCATCAGGTTGATTACAGACCGGTCAAGTTCGATCACTGTTGTAGGTGACGATGACCAGTCTATTTATGGCTGGAGAGGCGCCACACCTGAACACGTTTTCAAGTTTGAACATGATTTTGATAATGTGAAAATTGTTGTGCTCGACCAGAATTATAGGTCCACTGCCACGATCATTTCTGCGGCCTCCCACCTTATCGCGCACAATGTCCACAGGAAACCCAAGAAACTTTGGACTGACAACGAGAAAGGCGAACCTATTGAACTTATTTCCGCATACAACGCTTTTCAAGAGGCTGATGCAGTCCTCCATAAGATCAAGTTGCTCAGAAAAGAGGGTGTTGCCTATAGTGACATGGCTGTGTTTTATAGGACAAACTACCAGTCCCAGATGTTGGAAAATGCACTTATCAAGAATAAGATACCGTATCAGATCATAGGTGGACTGAAGTTTTTTGAACGTGCTGAGATCAAGGATATCCTGGCTTACCTCAAGGTCCTGATCAATCCGATGGATGATATCAACCTGAAACGGATTATCAATGTTCCACAGCGTGCCATCGGTGATACGTCTGTGAAGAAAGCAGCAGAAGAGGCTGTTGTCCAAGGATGTGCATTGTATCAGATCATTGCCAATCCTGGTGCTGAGCTGTTCAACAAAGGTCTTATCAAAAAGTTCCAGGATTTCTCAAAAATGATGGAGGAGTTCAGAAAGAAAAAAGAGATTTTCAATGTTGCAGAGATGGTCAAGTTTGTTGTGGAGCAGACGGGTTACATTGCCTATCTTGAGAAAAAACCTGTCATGGAGCGGGAAGGTCGGATCAGGAATGTGGAAGAGTTCATCCAACTTTTGGAACAGAAAGTGAAGGAGTCTCCTGATTTTTCATTGGAAGAGTATGTGGAAGAGTTATCCCTTTATACTGCAGTGGATGCCATGGATAATACGGAGGACAAGCTCAGCCTGATCACTTTGCACAATGCCAAAGGTTTGGAGTTTCCTGTCGTGTTCATCATTGGTCTGGAAGAGAATCTCCTGCCACACAGGAACTCTTTGGAAGAAGGGACAGTAGATGAGGAGCGCAGGCTTTTTTATGTCGGCGTGACGCGTGCGCGCAAGAAGCTTTTTCTTCTTCGTGCAACAGAACGGATGACGTATGGACAGCCTTCCAGCAATCCCCCTTCACGGTTCATCCAGGAACTTCCTGCTGATCATATTCACGTTGTGGATCTTGTTTCAACAGTAGCAGCAAACCCGTATCCAAGAAGTGCAATTAGTTTTACGGCACCTGATGTGAATGCAGGTGGGTTCAGGAAGGGAGATATTGTCCGTCATCCGCAGTACGGTATTGGTTCCATAAGGAATATTTACGGAGAGGGAGATGATGCTGTGATTGTGACGAAATTTGAAGCTGGGGAGAAAAAGCTGATCAATAGGTTTTCGAAGCTGGAAAAGATATGAAAGGAACCGATGGATAAGCTTTTCATCTTTTAGTAAGATCATGAAAGAGTTCGATTTCTATGATCCGCTCATAATCATCAAATGATTTGCAACGGGCAAGTTTCTCAAGCTGTTTCCTCTTGCTGGGAAAAGAAGCACCAAGATATTGCCAGACTTCTTTATAAAAGGAGCCATCACTGTATCGAATCCAGAGAAGTGTGAGAAGAAGGCTTTCCTGAATAGGCTGTCCTGCCATCTACAATCACACATTTGAAATGGACGCGCGGACATAACAACCGTTCCATCCTGTCAATAAGGATGGGGTGCTTGTCAAAATCTTTTCTGAAGTTGGGACCAGGTTCCTTGGCATGAATCAGCCGTATCTGTACTCCCTCTTTCGCAAGTTCAGCAAGGACTTTGAGGAAAGAGACCATTCTTCTTCCATCATCAACATACATGTCCTTCAAGTCTGATGTGCCTAAATATCCCTGTCTGTTATGAATTCAGTTTTATCCATGATATATTTATCGGTAATAAATGCTGTTTTTATGTTGTCTCTATTGACAATTTGTGTATCGTTTGAAAGCCTGTGACATTTTATGATCATTGGAATTTTGACCTTGGATGTTTTAAACGTTATATTGGATGGCAGATAAGGAAACCTAAGAAGTCGTAAACCTGGAATGAGGAGCAGTCAATGGCAAAAGCAAAAGTTGATGTGAAAGAGACTAAAAAGACTGAAATCAAAGAGACCCAAAAGGCAGAACCAAAAGCTGAAGTCAAGGCCTTTGTCAAACCAGCGGACATCGGGCGGAATGACCCTTGCTATTGTGGTTCAGGCAAGAAGTATAAAAAATGTCATTGGCTTCAGGATGAGGAAGCTGAGCGAAAACTGAGTCTCCAAAAAGCTGAGATTGAAAAATCGCAGCAACCTGAAAAAGCGCCAGAGAAAACAGCCCATGAAAAGCACGATAATCATAACAATTATGCGCCAGTGCGTCAGAACACAAATGCTGCTGCAAAGACACTCTTTAGACGTAAGATCGGAGACGGTTGAAATTTCTTGACAATGGGAAACGTCTAGGCTGATATGCAAATTCCGTCACATCTGCTCAATGAACATTATAACGACAGGTATTTCGATGTCGTGAATGCTGTTGAAGAAGCCCGCCATATCTATTTTCAAGGTAACCGGCTTCTGGAAAGGCTTCCTGAAAAATCTGCGAAGAATGAAGTGTTTCACATCGGTGAACTGGGGTTCGGCCCTGGACGCATTGTCGCTGCTTTATGGGCTTTTCTAGAAACAAACAAACTGAAAAAATTGGACATCCATTTTCACTCTGTAGAATTGTATCCAGTCAGTCTGCAACGTATGGGATTACTGCTTGATGATTTCCGTCCCCAGATCGGAAATGAGATTGATGGTCTCCTCTCCGTTTACGCGAAGTTGGATCTGAAGAAAACTGGTCTGCAAAGAGTGGAACTTCAAAAGTCATTTGGCACTTTTATCCTTGATCTCTGGTTCGGGGAAGCTCTGGAAATGCTCGAAGTGTTGGAGTCCCCTTGTGATGCCTGGTTCTTGGATGGCCATGGTCCAAAAAAAAATCCTGAGATCTGGCGTCCTGAAATCATTACAATGCTTGGGAAAAAAACGGATCTTGGAGGAACTGTCGCGACCTTCACAGTAGCTGGGGATTTGCGGCGTGGTCTTGTCAATGCCGGATTTTCTGTGAGTCGCGTGCCCGGGTTTGGTGGAAAGAATGTCGTATTGAACGCAGAAAAAGTTTCCATGGATGGCGTTGGAGAAGACAAGGGAAAGATTTGATACGACAAGATTTTACAAAACGGTGCCGGGTCTCACGGAATTGGTTTGTTCAAACAAGATTTATTTTGAGAATGATGCTGGGAAAACCTTGAACCTGAAGGCTTTCATGGATGATGAGTCAGTGCTTGAAAAAGCCACTTTCTCGCCTGGTGAAACAGCAGAAGTGACTGTCAAAAAGGGGTCTTTCAAAGCTACAGCCACGGGTTCCAATTATAACCACTCTGTAGAAAATACTTTTAATGGGTGTGGAACGTTCTTGGTTGAATTCGACCCAGATGGGGTGAATATGTGGAAGAGGATCTCTTCCGGGTATTGACGCTGGTTTCATAGTCTCAGAAAACCATCATCTATTTTTTAAAAAAAAATTGACATTTCATATGTCATTTGTTATATTTTCGTCCGTTGTTTTGCGGGAGTAGCTCAGTTGGTAGAGCGCAACCTTGCCAAGGTTGATGTCGCGGGTTCGAATCCCGTTTCCCGCTCATGAGGGCCGGAAGGCCATCTTGCAGTCGTCTCTATTTCATAATTTACCCCTGCGAAAAGGATTCATAATGGATGTTAAGTCAAATGTTGTAAGAAAAGAGAATGCTCATGTAGAAATAAATATGGAAATTCCTGTTGAGCTTTTACAAGACGGTTATAACCAGGAACTTGCCAAATTTCAGAAAAACTACAAGATGCCTGGATTCAGACCCGGGAAAGTTCCTTTGGGAATGATTGAAAAAAAATATAAAGGCAGTATAGAAGCTGAAGCTATTGAAACAATTATTTCAAAAGCTTACAGCAAAACCCTTTATGAGAACAGGCTATCCCCCTTTACACGGCCTGAATTTAGTAAATTTGATATTGATTTTACAAAACCGCTCAATCTTACTGTGAAGTTTGACACTTATCCTTTTTTGGAACTGAAGGAGTACAAGGATTTGTCTGTTGCCAAGGACAGCATAAAGGTTTCTGACGACGATGTTGAACATGCTTTGAAACATGTCCAACAGGAAAATGCGGAACTCGTCCCCCGCACAGAAGGAATAAAACCTGATGATATGGCAGTCTTGGACCTGGTCGGATTCAAGGATGGCGTAGAAGATCCTGAATTAAAACTGAATAATCAGAGATTCGAAGTCAAGAAAGGGCTGATGCCTGATGACCTGTACAAAGGCCTTCTGGGTATGAAAAAAGATGAAGAGAAGGAAATTGCAGTCAAATATCCCAATGACTATCATTCTAAAAAGATTGCAGGCCAGAAAATTGATTTCAAAGTCAAAGTAAATGATGTCCTCGAAAAAAAACTTCCTGAACTGAATGATGAGTTTGTTAAGGATTTGGGAACGTTTCAGACTTTGGAAGAGATGAAAGCTGATTTACGTAAAAAACTGGAAGAAGACGCAACAAACAAGGCGAATTTTCAATATGATAGCTCAATTCTTGAGGCTATCGCGGCAAAAGGTGAGTATGGGATTCCGGATTCTTACATTAATGAGAAAATTGAAGAACAGATGAAGAGTATTAAGGACCAACTTAAATGGCGCAATATGAGTTTGGAAGAATATTTCGAACAGCAGAAGACTACCGAAGCGAAGGTCAAGGCAGATTATAAGGAGCATCTGATAAAAGATATCAAGAAGAGCCTTGCATGGTTGGAAGTTGCTCGGAAGGAATCAATCAAAGTGGGGCAGGAAGATTTTGATGCGCATATAAGGATCTTGGCGGAAAAGTATAAGCTGACAGAAGATAAAATTAGGGAATATTACAGCAAGGACGATAAACGGGAGAATATCATGAATGAGCTCCTGTTTACAAAAACTATGGAGTTTCTCAGGACAGTTACAAAGGAGAAGAAAGGCAAGCAACTGAAATATTCGGAAATACAAAATCATGGCGAGGAAGGATAATATATGATGATTCCTTATGTCATAGAGCAGAGCGGTCAGTCTGAACGTGCGTATGATATCTATTCAAGGCTTCTCAAGGACAGGGTCATCTTTCTTGGTGAAGAGATTGATAATCACCTGGCTAATCTTGTTACAGCTCAGCTTCTTTTTTTGGAAGCCGAAGATCCTGAAAGAGATATTTACCTTTATATAAACTCTCCTGGTGGAGTGATTTCTGACGGGATGGCTATTTATGACACTATGCAATACATCCGAGCGGATGTGAGCACAATCTGTATAGGGCAGGCTTCTTCCATGGGTGCTCTTCTCCTGACTGCTGGTGCCAAAGGCAAACGTATGGCTCTTCCCAATGCACGTATCATGATTCATCAGCCTCTCGGCGGTATGCAAGGTCAGGCAACAGATATTGAGATCCATTCCAAAGAAATCCTCAGGCTTAAGGATGATCTGAACAGGATCATTGCCAAACATACCGGACAGAAAATTGACAAGGTGAGGAAAGATACTGAACGGGATTTTTTTATGTCTGCTGAAGATGCTGTTCACTATGGTCTGGTAGATAAGGTAATAGAAAAAAAAGAAAAGATCTGATCCGGGAGTATTAAAATGAATCCAAAGAAGAAACCGGTCTGTTCCTTCTGTGGCCGTAATTCCGATGCTGTAGAGACAATCATAGCCGGTCCAAGTGGTATCAATATCTGTAATGACTGCATTGGTGTCTGCAACACGATGTTGGCTGATGAAAAACGGAAAAAAGCAAAGAAAGACCCTTTCAACTTCCTCACTCCGAGTGAAATAAAACATAGGTTAGATGAATATGTTGTTGGTCAGGATGAGGTAAAGAAGATTCTCTCAGTCGCTGTTTATAACCATTACAAAAGGATTGTCAATAATTCTGCTTCAGCGAACAGCGATGTGGAAATCGACAAGACCAATGTCATGATGATTGGACCTACAGGTAGCGGGAAGACCCTTCTGGCTCGGACTTTGGCCAAGATATTGAACGTCCCTTTTGCCATGGCAGATGCTACGACATTGACAGAAGCTGGATATGTCGGTGAGGATGTGGAAAATATCCTGCTGACACTCATACAAAATGCCAATTTTGACATCAAATCCGCTGAAGTGGGAATCATTTACATTGATGAGATAGACAAGATTTCCAAGAAAGGCGAGAATGTTTCCATCACACGCGATGTCTCTGGTGAAGGTGTACAACAGGCGCTTCTTAAGATTCTGGAAGGAACAATTTCAAATGTCCCTCCAAAAGGTGGACGGAAGCATCCAAATCAGGAATATATCAAGATCAATACCACAAACATCCTGTTTATTGTTGGTGGCGCATTTGTCGGGCTTGACAAGGTCGTCAAAAAAAGGCTTGGAACCAGGCAGGTCGGGTTTGAGACTGCTCATCGGAAGACTGAATACCTGTCATCGCGGGATATTATTCCGCAGGATCTGATACGCTACGGATTGATTCCTGAATTTGTCGGACGGATTCCTGTTGTATCAAAACTACAGGAGCTGACCAAACAGGATTTAATACGCATTATTAAGGAACCGAAAAATTCCGTTTTGAAACAGTATCGGCATCTTTTCAATATGGAACAGGTTGACCTGGAAATTTCAGATGATGCTATCGAATATATTGCAGAAGAGGCTATAAGGCGGGAAACCGGCGCACGTGGTTTGAAAGCGCTTCTTGAAGAGGTCTTGAGTGATATCATGTTTGACCTCCCCAATATGACAGGGCTTAAGAAATGCGTCATTACAAGAAACGTATTGGAGAAAAAAAGCGAGCCTTTTTTTGAATATATGAAGAAAAAATTAAAAGATCAACCAGCATGAAAATTGTCGACAGGTCTGCCCAGTCAGACAACCTATTAGGCAGGGAACTTCTTCTTCCTTTGATACCACTAAAAGAGATGGTCATTTTCCCTTATCTGGCGCATCCTCTCTATATTGGTCGTCGTTTTTCTGTAGATGCCGTTGAGGCCGCAGTTACAAAAGACAGGCTTGTATTCCTTTCTGCACAAAAAAAACAGACTGATGAAGTCCCGGATAAGTTCAATATCCAGGGAATTGGTTGTATTGGTGAGATTGTCCATATTATCAAGCTGGAAGATGGTAAGTTAAAGGTTCTGGTTGAAGGATTGCGCCGTGCCCGAATTATTGATTTTGAAAATTCTAGCAATTTTTATCAGGTTAAGGTAGAACCACTTCCTGTTGAATACAAGGCGGATTTGGAGACTGAAAGTCTGCGTAGGGGGCTTGTCGCACGGTTAGAAGAATATGTAAAGCTGAATAGCCGTCAGATTCCTCCTGAAAGTGTCATCCCATTGTTGAATATAGAGAATATTGACAGGCTTTCCGATTCCGTTGTAGCTTTGATGAACCTTACAGTTAAGGTCAAACAGGATGTTCTCAATGTCTATGATCCAGTTGAACGTTCAAAGATGCTTCTTGAAATCCTTAAAAAAGAGATTGAGATGCATAAACTGGAACGGAAGATTGACGACAGTGTGCGGAAACGGATGGAAGACACACAAAAAAAATATTTTTTGAATGAAAAACTGAAAGCGATCAATGAAGAACTGAGGAAAGACGGTGACGGTGCTACGGACATCGGTAAGTTGGAGAAGGATTTCAAGGATATCGTACTGACGAAAGAGGCAAAAGAAAAAGTCGATATTGAAATGAACAGGCTCAAAGCCATTCCACCATTGTCCGCTGAATATGGCGTTATCAAGACTTATCTGGAATGGATCAGGGATCTGCCGTGGGGTGTTTTTACACAGGACAACAAGGATATATTGAAAGCCCAGAAGATTTTGGACGAAAGTCATTATGGATTGGAAAAGGCAAAAGAGCGTATTATTGAATTCATTGCAGTCAAACAGCTTGTGTCCAAAGGGAAAGGTCCTATTTTGTGTTTTGTAGGCCCTCCTGGTGTTGGAAAGACATCTTTGGCAAAAGCCATATCACAGAGTATTGGAAGGAATTTTGTACGTGTGTCACTTGGCGGAGTCCGTGATGAGGCTGAAATCAGGGGGCACCGTCGTACTTATGTAGGCGCACTTCCAGGCCGTGTCATCCAATCCATGAAGAAAGCTAAATCACAGAACTGTGTTTTTCTTCTTGACGAAATTGACAAGATGAGTACAGATTTCAGGGGAGATCCGTCCTCAGCCCTTTTGGAGGTTCTCGATCCTGAACAGAATTGCGCCTTTTCAGACCACTACCTGGAAATCAGTTTTGATCTTTCAGATGTGTTTTTCATTACAACAGCAAATAATGAATATAATATTCCTAAGCCGCTTCATGACAGGATGGAGATAATCCGACTTTCAGGATATACGGAATTTGAGAAGTTGCAGATCACCAAGATCTTCTTGTTTAAGAAACAGCTTGAAGAAAACGGTTTGACAGAAGACCTCTTGTCCATTCCAGATGATGCCATTCTCAGGATTATCAGGGAATATTCCAAGGAAGCGGGTGTCCGTGAATTGGAAAGGAAAATTGCTTCTGTCTGTAGGAAAGTTGCAAAGAAATATGTTGAAAATATGAAAAAATTCAAGAAGATCACAGTCAGTGACAGCAATCTTGAGGAATATCTTGGAAAACCCATTTTCAAATATGGCGAGAAGGAAGAGAAGGCTGAATCCGGTGTTGTTACTGGATTGGCATGGACTGAAGCGGGTGGTGACATTCTCACCATCGAAGCTTCTATTGTTGAAGGTTCAGGAAAGCTGATACTCACTGGAAAACTGGGCGAGATAATGCAGGAATCTGCACAGACCGCTTTCTCATACGCGCGCTCGAAAATTTCAGAGTTTGGTCTTCCAAAAGATTTTTATAAGTCATCAGACCTGCATATACATGTCCCTGAAGGTGCTGTTCCTAAGGAAGGTCCTTCAGCTGGCATTACGATTGCAACAGCTCTCATATCAGCACTTAAGGGTATTCCCGTACGTAATGATATAGCCATGACAGGAGAGATTACACTTCGTGGCAGGGTGCTCCCTATCGGTGGAGTCAAGGAAAAGGTCCTTTCAGCGCATAGGTCGATGATAAAGGAAGTAATGCTCCCGGATTCAAACAGGAAAGATTGTGACGAAATTCCAGAATACGTTAAAAAAGAGATGAAGTTCCACTTTGTAAAAGATATGAAGCAGGTTCTTGATATTGTATTGGTTTCAAAGATCACGTCAGCCAAGATACATGCTAAGAAAAGGAAGGGAGCAAGATGAGCATAAGCGTAGTGCTTGGTTTGCAGTGGGGAGATGAAGGGAAGGCAAAGATTATCGATTTTTTGGCTGCTGATTATGACTATGTCGCGCGATTCCAAGGTGGAGCCAATGCAGGACATACGGTTATTGTAAAGGGAAAGAAATATATCTTTCATCAGATCCCTTCAGGAATCCTTTATCCAAATAAGAAGGTTGTAATAGGGAATGGTGTCATCCTTGATCCTGTGGCTTTGCTGGATGAAATGAAGACATTAGCAGGGCAGGGTGTCAAAATCATTCCAGAAAACCTGATGTTGAGTTATAGAACCAACATAGTCATGCCTTACCATAAGGTTTTAGATAAAGCCGCTGAATCCGATAGTGGAGACAAGAAAATCGGCACAACAGGACGTGGAATCGGACCTGCTTATACTGACAAGATCGCCCGCTTAGGTATACGTGCCGTAGATCTTCTTGACAAGGATGTCCTGCGTTCAAAAGTCGGACAAAACCTGAAAATCAAGAATTTTCTTCTGAAAAATTATTACAAGACGGATGAGCTGAAAGTTGATGATCTTGTTGACCAATACGCGGCCATAGGGAAAAAAATCAAGGTCTATTTGCATGACGTATCTACAGAATTGACAAACGCATTGAAGAAAGGGAAAAAGGTTCTTGCAGAAGGTGCGCAGGGAACCATGTTGGATGTGGATTTCGGTACCTATCCTTATGTCACATCTTCAAATACGATCTGTGCGAACTGCAGTATTGGTTTGGGCATAAGTCCATTGTTCATCAAAGATGTTATTGGCGTCATGAAGGCATATACGACACGAGTAGGGGAAGGACCTTTCCCTTCAGAACTTTTTGACAAGGCCGGAGAGAGAATCCGTGATGTGGGGAAGGAGTTTGGAGCGACAACAGGAAGACCTCGAAGATGTGGCTGGCTCGATCTACCAGCGTTGCAATATTCCATCATGTTGAATGGTGTCACACGGTTAGCATTGACGAAAATAGATGTACTTGATGGATTTGAAGAAATCAATATTCTTGAGGAATACAGGTTGAATGGGAAAAAGCATGAAAACTGTTTTGCATCCCTGAAGGAAACAGCCAAGATCAAGCCTGTTTATGCCAAACACAAAGGATGGCAATCCGATTCGACAAAAATTACCGATTTTAAACAGGTGAAACCAGTTCAAAAAAAATACCTTGATTTCATTGTAAAAAAACTGGGAGTGCCCATTGATATACTTTCATTCGGACCCGACAGGAAGAATACCATTTTCGGATTGAACAGATATTTCAAATGAACAAACAGCTTCTATTCATCCTTTGGATAGGGCTTATCTTCGTTTCTTGCTCTAAACAGGTTCTCACCTTGCCTGAAATCCCTATGAACAGCATAAATGATTTTGACACTTTTTCAACAAATCAGGCTATACGTCTTGTTTTCAGGGGATTGAATAATGAATCCGGTTTTATTGGTTACAATATCTATGTTGGAACTCAAGAAGGGGTCGTACCTGCCCATTCCGTTTCATTAGGATATATGTCGGTTTCCTATCCATTGGCTTCCAGTTCTCCTGGTGTTCAACATGTACTTGTTTTGACTAATGACAGTTTTCAAAACAGGATCCAGAACAGAAAGAAATATTTTGTTTCTATGGCAGCTGTAAATTATCAGAGTGGAAATTATCGCATAGGGCCAATGAGTCCTGTTTCAAAGGTGGTTCCTCTGACAAACTTTGTCTTTGATCTTTATGATCAGGCTTTAACTAATCAGACAAATGACGGCCTCATGTTTTCTATGGTTGATGGGACTCCAAGCAGGATTAATGTTCCAGATATTCCTATTGCAGGAGCAGTCGGATTATATTTCACAGTGAGGGCGAACCCTGATGTGCCACAGCCTTTTCTATCTGTTTTTTCCAATAATATCCAAATTCAGGATATTGGTTACTATCAAGGAATGAATAGTAGGAACTATGTGCCATATAAGAATGAAGGATATTCATCAGTAAATGACAGCATACTTCTTGTTCAGAATCATATCATTGCCTTTTATGACAGTACAAGGGATATGTATGGGAAGATATGGGTTGAAAATATTCCTTCTAATCTTGCCTTGGCATCTTCAGAATCGAAGATAAGACTTCATGTAATTGTTCATTATGTTGCAGGAGACAATAAGTTCTAATTCTTAGAATCCCGTTTCGTATTTCCATTCAAGAACGACTTTTTGCTGTGTAAAATCGGGAATGAAGTAAAAAGCGTTTTCGCTTTTCTTATGATAAGGTGAGAATGCATAGGCATGTATGATATTAAGGCTGTGCAGGACGCCAAGGGAAATGCCAATGACAGAAGCTGGTGCAGGGATTTCTCCTGTTGGCGGTTTAATATCAGCAATCTTCATTATGAACCCCATTAACATGAATGATTCACTTGCTATGAAAACCACTCCAAGAACAGTCTGTTTATTGTAGAATTGCCCAAGACCAGGACAGATGGCAGACCGCCAAAGTGAATCTGTAGGGGTACGGGCATTCGGATCTTTCAGCAAGTCTTGTTTTCTTTTTAAAATTTGTTGTTGTTGCCCTGCTGCAGGGGTGTCCCCCATTTGCATTTCAAATCCATCAAATAAGAGGGTAACAGCTTCCTTGATCTGGCTACTGACAGCAAATTGGATTGTATCAGAAAACCTTATATCCCCAGTGGTTACATCCACAATTCTGGTTGAAATGGAATAACCTTGTTTGAGTTTTGTCAGTTTTCCCATACAGATCAAATCTACATTTAACAGCCCTCCGATCTTGTTCGCTTGGCTTGTGGTGAGGCCAGTCAGGGAAAGGGATTGTTCCTTTACAAGAATATCCAGTTTCTGTCTTTCAATTAATGTGACAAGTTTGGAATTGAAAAGCGCGGATTGGAACAGGTCTGAAGCTGTTGTCGCAAGAGCCGGTTCATTTTCAGACTCAAAGGGGAGAACCGCAAGTGTGGGAGCTGCGGACAAGGAGAAGGACATTATGGATACGATGAGAAACAGCAAAAATAGGGATGTCTTTTTTTTCATTGGCTTTTTCCTTATGAATGAATGTTTGATAGTCTAATATTTTTAAGTCCATTTGTCAATTTTAACCCAAAATATTCAGTTGTTGGTTTTGTTGTCTATCATTCTTGATATTTCGCTGATGATACTGATGCTTTTTGTCCCTTGTCTTATTAGAACTAGGAATTCCCTGTTCCCCTCTTTACCTAATATGGGAGACTCAATCATTTTTTCAATGAAAAAACCTGATGTTTCAATTCTTTCTATCGCATTCTCAATGATTTCTTTTAAAAGGATAGTGTTTTTTACGACCCCATGTTTATTTAAATTATGACGTTGTGTCTCAAATTGTGGTTTAAGGAGACTGATGATGGGGCTTTCTGGATGTGCCAGAAATCTTGGTAAGGAAGAAAGTATATGGGATAATGATATAAAAGACACATCAATAGTTATAAGGTCAGCTTTTTTAGGAAGGGATTCAAGTTTTCTGATGTCTGTCTTTTCAAGATTGATGATTTTAGGGTTATTTCTCAGGGATTTGTGGAGTTGGTCAGAACCGACATCAACAGCATAGATCAGTTGTGCATTTTTTTGAAGCAGACAGTCTGAAAACCCGCCTGTAGAGGCGCCTATGTCCAATACTATGGAATTTGATGGATCTATATCAAACATATCGAGTGCATGAGCCAGTTTTTCTCCCCCTCTGCTTACGTAAAGCATTGATTCAGTGATAGTGATAGAATCTGTTTTGTGTATGAGAGTGTTGGATTTTTTACAGATGAGACCATTGACCAGGACTTTTCCTGCAGTGATAAGTCTGGATGCTTTGGTCCTGGATTCTACCAATCCATTATTGGTTAAATAAATATCAAGCCGTTCAGTAGTATTTTTGAACATGTCTGAATTTGTATGTCTTTGGCAGAAAAGTCAAATTGGACGTCTTTGGGCAATATTTGGACTTTAGGATAGATTGTATTATCTTAGGGATAAATTGAAGCAGGTTAAACACCATAAAAAAATTTAGGACTATACATGCTATATCATTTGAATTATTCGGCTTGTCAATTAACTTGAAAGGGATGATACAGTTTTTTTTGTTCCTTCTATTATTATTTTTCAGTTGTAATATTCATTCCTTATATATAAAAAAGGCAACAGAAAGCTCCTTGCCAGTTGATGATACAGTTCAAGTCCAAGGCTTATTTAGGGAATGGAACGTTTATGAAAGCAGTATGAGGGAAGAGACGATTACACCCTTAGAAGCTATGACTGTGTTCACGTCACTGTATAGAAGAATAAAACATTATGGTTCTGGTTTCAGTTTTCAGGATGATGCCATCTGGGCTTTCCCTGTAGTTGGCTCAACCATTGATAATGTCTATGAAAATGACTATCAGCCAGATTCATATTATGGAAGCTCGTCTGTAAGAGGATATACTTATTTTGATGCTAAAAAACATGGCGGGCATCCAGCTTATGACATTTTTGCTTATGATAAAAATCAGGATCTCCTTGATGATAGGACAGGAAAAACGATTCTGGTTTTAGCACCTGTTGATTTGTTGATTTTGACTGCACATCAGGAATGGAATACAAATTCAAGGATGCGGGGAGGACGTTATATTTGGGGAATTGATACGTCAAAGGACTTGCTCTATTATTTCGCACATTTGAATGATCTTATCGTGGTGCCTGGACAGTTCGTGCCAAAAGGGACTGTCATTGCATCTATGGGGAGGACTGGTAAAAATGCCTGGGCAGCGCGGTCTCCAACACACCTTCATCTTATGTTGCTTAAGGTGAACGGAACGAATGTTAGCCCTGTCAATTTTTATGACAAGCTGGTTTCCTCAATCCCTGTACCTATACAGGTAGCAGAGTAGGTGTTGCTTTATTTGTGGCTGGGACGGGAATGCCTTTTTTTAACGTGTTTTCCCCTTTGAGCAACATGAAGTGGCTTCCTTTTTTCCCTGTGTGAAAAATAAAGAAGTAAAAAAATTATGGTAATACTGAGGAGTGCTATCACTATTATGAGGAAAATATTTGTTTTGTCTGTATCTGGGTTGATTATGACCTGTGTTCTAAAAGTGACTGCATTCGGTTGTGAAAAAGTATTTTGTGCAACATCTTTCTTCCCCTGAGGCTGGATAGTTTTTTGAGAAGATGGGAGGGGAGATGTGTAAAACTTGAGATTGTCAATTTTTGTAATGTAAATTTGCTTGTTGTTCCTGTTTTGTGGGATTTCGATGACATAATCATTTAGCGTTATAAAGTCTGATATGTAAAACTTCCTGTTATCTTTTGTTGTGATGGCATATTTGAGAAGAAGTTTCGCCCTGATATTGTTTGAAACATCAACATATTTGGAAGGTCCTGTATTAGGTGTTAATCTGCTTATGTCCTTAATGTTGGCAAGACTGATTTTCCCTGTTGTTGCAGGCTCAAGTATAAATGTCTCTTTTTCACCATCTGCGTTAACAGTTTCATATATGTCTTGCCGCCATTCAATCTGTCCAGTACGTGAAATCAGCACCCCCTCATAGGCGAACCCATCAACAGTCTTTATGGATCCGAAGTGCTCCCAGGAAAAAAGAAGGGAACCGTATAATATGAGTATTAGGAATATGGTTTTTATCATTGTGTCACCTTTGTCTGTCCAGACAAGGAGTCCAGTCGTTCTTTTTCTTTGTCAATATATTCAAATTTCGTTTTCAAGAAATCGATGATCTCAGTGTTTGCTTTTTTGATGTTGTTTTGGATCTCAGTGATTGTCTCTTTCTGTTTCTGTATGTTTTCCATCTGGAGGGAAAGTGTTTTTTCCTTCGCTTCTATGGCCTTTTTTCTTTCTTGGAGGGATTTTTCCGTTTTTTCGAGATTTTGGTTTTTCAGTTCCAGTTCGGATTTCATTTTTTCAAGGTCAGATAATCGTGTTGCGTACTCTTTTTCCTTGCTGTCCAATGACTGCACCCTTTGGAGCAACTCGTTTTTCTGGTTTTCTATTTCAATTTTTTTCTGTTCCATTTCAGCCTGGGCTGAGGCGATTTCCTTTTTTTGAAGCTGGATGATCTCTGTTTCAGCTTTTGTTGCTGCTGTCTGCCTGAAAACTTCGCCCTTTTTTTGTTCTTCTGGGGTAAGGTCAAATCCACGTTCATCTTTTTTAATATTAAGATCGACACTGACTCTACCGGTCCTGTCTGCCAGTGACTTATATGTGATAATATACTGGTTTTCAATGATATTATGGAGTTTGAGATATAATTCCCGTAATTTTTCAGAGCTCGAAGCTTTAAAATAGATTCCATGGGTGAGTATTGCTACTTCATTCATCACCTTGTCATCAACACCACCAAACCCGATGGAATAGATGGGAACCGGATATTCTTTGATTGAAGTAAGAGCATCTTCAAAAGTGATTTTTTGAAGCTCAGCTCTGGCTCCACGGACATCATTTTTTCCATCTGTGAGGAGGATGATTGCCTTGTCCCCTTTTTCATTGGAGAGGTCTTTCACAGCATATTGGAGGATGTTGTATAATCCTGTGCCTCGTCCAACCTGGAGACTGTTCAGTTTTGATATGTATGATCTTTTGTTTGTTGTATAATCTCCCAATTCAAGGGAATCATAGTCAAAAGCGACTATTTTGACACGGTCATAAGGAGCCATTTTACCAATAAACTCAATGGCTGCGGCTTTTGCTCTTGCAAAAGGCTGTCCTGTCTGTTTCCCGTTCAGTTCTTCAAGCATACTGGGGCTTCGGTCTATGACCAATAGGATAGTCATAGGAGCTGTTTTTAAATCGGTTGATTTTACTTTTTGTACTGAAGCCATGACCATGTTGCCGTTTTCCCTGATTTCAAAAAGTTCTGGAGGTAATGAAACGGGCTCCCCAGCATTGTTCACCACATTGACATTCAACTTCATTTCTGGAAAATTATCCTTATTGATCTGTATGATGCTCACTACATCAAAATTTGGTGTGATAATATCAACTCTGGGAAAGTTCCCAGCAGCCAGTGTTCTTACCATATTATTAAGATTGGAGACTACGGAGAGAGCATCGTTTTCTACGTCTTTAGCAGTTGCAAAATTTAATACACGCCGTGTTGTTGGGATGTTTTTCTTTTGTATGTCAATGAGTTGCACCTGAAGTTCATATTTCCCATTGGACTGTAGTGTCACCTTCCCTGTCAGTATGGATTCGACATTAAAGAGGGCTCCTTTCTGCATGACACCAGTAATATCATCGGATTGGAATCCTGATAGATCCAAGTTTTTTGCGGAATTCCTGGAAACAACGAAAACCTTATCCAAGACCTCCTGGTTTGCTGTGGCGATTCGGTCAAGTTCATCTGCAAGTGTTTTACCAGATAGGATGGAAGGTTCTGGGAAGTCAGATTCAAAGTCTGTAATTAGCATTTTCATCCTGCGCGCAACAGTGATATCGTCAGGATTTGCATGAACCATGTATGCGCATGCCAATGACAGTAATAATAAGAGAATTTTTTTCATAAATAACCTCTGTAAGTGTTTCTATTAATTTACCTTTTCATCTTAAGGAAGTCAAATCAATTAAAGAGTGGTTTTATTTGACAGATTGTTTCTTAAAATAAACGCATGATTCTGTCAATGAGCATAAATGACAATGAGGATGGCGGGGAAGACAGATGTTTTGACCAAATTTTACAAATGCGGAGTTTATTCTACCCCAGTATTTTTTTGGAAAAATCCTCATCAGGTTTTTTTCTGTCAGCTCGGCTGAATCGCTTTCTGGCGAATTCAAACCTAAGTAGTTGGAAATCCTACGGACATGTGTGTCTACACATACGGCAGGAGTGCCTAAGACTTTTGAAAGGTATAGTGCTGCTGTTTTGGGTCCTATTCCAGGTAGATCGAGTAATTCTTCCTTGGTTTTTGGAAAAGGTCTGAGTGTAAGGATTTTTGCTGTGTTTTTTATGTTTCTGGCCTTTTCATTGAAAAATCCTGTTGGATGAATGATTTTGATCAGTTCGGATAATGGCATTTTATCCAGATCTGACGGTGTGGATATTTTTTTGAATAACACCTTGCAGATTTTTGCTGTTGTAGTGTCTTTTGTCCTTGCACTCAAGATGATTGAAATCATGATTTGAAAAGGATTCAGTTTTAGCTTGTCTTGGACAACCTCCAGCGGTATGGTGAATGTCCTAGTCATTTTTTCAATGGCGAGCAGGATTTTTACTGGCTCCATGAGATGGTCATTCTTTTTAACGCATGTTTTTTTTCTTAAGATTCAGCATCATGTTCCAGTACATTTTTATATTGAAGTATCTGCCGAACTGCTTGAGTGCGAAAGCCTTTTCATAGAACTGTAGTGGGGAAAAATTAGATTCCAATTCCTTTATGCTGTTGAGAATGGTTTTCTTTATCTCTTCTGGAAGGCTCTCTTTAAGTTCATTGTCCTTGAGCATTTCGATGATTTCTTTGTATCCTGCAAGGTAATGATGTTTTATCCTGCTGATTTCCTTGTTTCTGTTCGTAGCGGGAGTCTCAGTGTAGTTCATTTTTTTTACATAGGGATCATATTCCTCAAGTTCTATGAGAAATTCCTTGGCATCGATGTTTGTATCAAGATTGGCTATGATGACAAGTTTTGGTGTTTTCTCCTTATAAAGGGCCATGGCTTCCTTGAGAGTCGCCGCATCATAGATAGGAAAATCAAATGTTGCAAGAATGGCGAAAAGGTCTATCTTCAGTTTGAAATCTTTCACGTCAGGAATGAAAACCAACACTCCGTTTTCAGAATCAAGCACTTCAATGGGCTTGTCATGGTCAGCATATTTTTTCAAAATCTCTATGCTTTTTTCACTTGTCATGGAATTATACGGGATGATTTTGATTCCTCTGCCAAGTCTCAGGTCGTAATAGATGACATCTTCCAAAATAATAAGCCTGCGTTTTTTTGTTGTCTTTGTGTTCATATTTACATATTCTTCAGTGGCTTGAATGATTTCCTTGATGGTCATGCTTGCATTGGGTTTGGGAAAATGTGCTGGGAATTTCTCCCTGAGTCTGTCCAAAATCATTTTGTTCGATAGGATAGGAAACATGGTTATGTTCTGGCTTGTCAGGAATTGTATGTGTTCCTGGTTAAAGATCCCATGAAAATCGAATTTGTCCCTGAATGCTGAGATTAATTGTACGATTTTTGCGTCTTTCCGGTCATAATGGATTTCCATCTCGTCGATGTCTGGAAAATCCTTAAGGATGCTGATGTTTATTTCCATGATTTCACCTGTATAATTTTATTGCGTATTGGATGGCTGCATGAAGCCCTTTTATGTCTGCTTTGCCTTTTCCAGCGATGTCAAATGCAGTCCCATGATCAACAGATGTCCTGATGACTGGAAGACCTATTGTGATATTGACACTTTGTCCAATCACGCCACTTTTCACTGGGATGAGACCTTGGTCATGATACATGGCAAGGACAGTGTCATATTTGCCTGTTTTCCAGCCTCTTGACCAAAAGCTGTCTGCGGGGAAAGGACCATCAACTTTCATCCCTTTGCTTTGACAATGCCTGATAGCTGGAAGAATCTCGTTTTTTTCTTCATTGCCTAAAAGTCCGTTTTCACCGGCATGCGGGTTCAGACCAAGGATGGCAATGGAAGGGGCTTTGTTGATGTTACAGATGGGGTGATTGTTTAAGTTTTCAATTGATAGAATGATGTTGTTTTCGGTTATGTGTTGTGCCACTTTCTGAAGAGGTAGATGAGTAGTCACCAATCCGACGACGCCATGGGGACCTGCGAAAATCATGTTGAAGTGTTTTGTTTTAGTGGCATTCGCAATATATTCCGTATGACCAATGAAGTTTTTCAGACCGGCTCTTGCAATGTTTTCTTTGCTTACAGGGTTGGTTGTAATGGCCATGAGGACTTTCTGCTGTGCTAATGTAATGGCCGTCTTGATGCTGGCAAGGGCAAGTGAGCCAGAGTCAATGTCTGGATGACCTGGATCATATTTGATAGGTCCCTGATAAGGTATATTGAAAACATTCAGCGCAGAGGGTTTGAGTTTTTCCTTGATCGGATCAGAAATGATGTTCAAAGGTATTTTTGTGTTATGGTGTTTCATGACCAAGGCCATCAGTTCCGCATTGGCAAGAACAAGAATTTTTGACCGAAGATCTTTATGCTTCGTTAACAGGCTGATCGTTATTTCAGGACCAATACCGGCAGGATCACCAATGGTAAGGCCTATGGGAAGGTCAGGTTTCCTGTTCATAATTTTTCAGTATGTCCTGTTTTGCTATCTGTGGATTTTGGCTGTTCAAAATAAAACAATTTCCTTCAAAAACAACGCCTTTCTGTATGATAAGCTCTTTTGTATGGATGTCTCCTAGAACCTGGGCTGTGGGCATAAGAATGAGTCTGTTCGACGAATAAATGTTTCCGATAACAATGCCTTCAATGATGATAAAATCAGCTTTTATATCGGCCTTCACTTTTCCAGTTTTCCCAATATATAGTTCGGAGGCTTCCATGCAGGATCCTTCATAACGTCCGTCGATAGTGAGTACTTTTGTATGGAGGAATTTTCCTGATGCAAAAGATTCTTTCGAGATGTAGCATTTGAAAGCTTCTGGTCTGCTCATTTTGGTTTCCCTTTTTTCGAGAAAAGCCTTGGTAATTTTACATGGTCCAGTGTTTCTTCCAGGAATTGGCTTGCCAGGGTGATTCCTTCAATGACTGTCTTATGATTCAGTTTTTTTTCTCCATAAAGCTTGTCAAATTCAAGTGGGTCTGAAGGATTCATGATGATATTCCCATGGTTGTTATAATCGGAAATGAGCATATCCAGGAATTCCTTCATGTCATGGAAAAAATCAACAGTCTCCATGATGACTGCTCGTTCTTGCTTTAAGGCCATTGTCTGGAGCTGTTTTTTGAATTCTTCACGTGGCGTATTACCCATCTGATCCAGTATTTTTGTGTATTCTTTGATTCCGCGTTTGATGTTTTCAAGGATATTGAGGAAGGCATCACGTTTGTTGGAATGGGCGTAGTCCAATGTAAGATGATAATCGCTCAATACTCCCCAGTATTCATTCTCAAACTCTACAATGGAAGAGGCTACGAAATTTATGTCATCACTTTCTGAAAGGGGATGGACAGGCTGTATTCCAGATGTCTGTATCAGCTCATAGTGTTTGGATTCTGCTGCAGGGCTTTCTTTCTTGTCTTGGGCTGATGGGTCGTCTGTGAAATCAATAGACCCATCATCGGATCCCGCTTTCCCCTCATTGGAATCGCCTTGTATCTTCGAAATTTCCAGCTTAGCTTCCTTTATCTGCCGAAAGACACGGATACGCTGTTCCTCGTTAGGGCTTGTTTTCATGACCCCTTCGAGTTTCTTGATTATGACCTGCCACTCTTCAATGGATTTGGCCATCTGTAGTTCCTTCCTTGATAAGTTCCTTGTACTTTGCATAGTACTTGACACTGTTTTCCTGGTTTATCTTCTTATACAGGAGTGCAAGGTTATAATTTGTCTGTACAGATTCAGGGTTGATCTGTAATGCTTCATGGAAATATTTTTTGGCTTTCTTGAATTCAGCACGTTCGGAATGGATGACTCCGATGTTATTGTACGCATCCAGATTCTTGCTGTTGATTTCAAGGATTTTATGGTAGTAGGAGAGCGCATCATCAAGCTGGTTCAATCCATAATAGCAGTATGCCATGTCACGGAACAAGGTCTCGCTCTTCTGTTTTGAATCTTCAAGCCTTATGAAATAATAGAGGGCTTCCTTGAAATCCTTGAGTTTCATATAAGCCTTGCCAAGAGAGGGATACAGATCCATCTTGCCAGGATGACTTTCATGGACATCGGCCAGTATTTTTCTGGAAGCCTCTTCATCTCCAGAATAGGTGTTCCATACACCAAGCAGAATCCGTATCTTGGCATCTGTAGGCCATTTTGACTTAAGTTGGTCGATGCGGTCTTTGGCAGAATCGAGGTTTTTATCATCCATATCAAGTTGTGCGAGTTGCATGAGCGCATCTTTCCCTGAAGGATAGATCTCGTGTGATTTTTGGAATGCATTTCGTGCTTCAAGGAGATTCTGGTGGTTGAGCATTAATTCGCCTAATGCATCATACATCCTGAAATCCTTAACTCTCTGATCACAGATTGTCTTGATCATCTCTGAAAGTGAGATGAAATCATTGTGACTGAATTCCGTGGTTCGTATATAACTGATGCAGGTTTCAGCATCCAGTGTTGCCACGTTCCGTATGTCTTCGAATATTTTTCTGTTTTGTGCGGATTGGCTTATCTGTGCATTAAGGGTGATGAGCCGTGCCAGAATATCCTGGTCCCTATTGCCTGACTGATAAAGTTTCTGGTAACGGGTAAGGGCTTCCTTGTTTTTTCCACGAAGCTCGTCCATCAACCCAAGATAGAATTGGGCTTGGCTGTTTTCAGGGATGTTATGAAGCTCCTCCTGGATTTCTTCTGCTTTTGAAATAAATCCTTGGAGGGAGAAAATATATCCGAGCATCGCCTTGTATGACACATCAATCTTGAGCTCCATCATTTTTCTGCATTCAATCTCAGCTTTTTTGTAGTTTTCCTGCCGTAGAAGGATGTTAACGAGAATCTCCCGCGCTTCAATTTCACCAGGATACTTTTCAAGGTAAGATTCCAGCTCAGAAAGAGTCTCGTCATCCCTGTGCATCAGTGCTAAAAGTCGGATATGAAAGAAGTGGTATTCTTTGTTTTGGGGATAAAAGGAAAGGGTTTTTGTCAGTATTTCTTCAAGTGCCCCGAAATTTCTCATTCCTAAGGCATAGATCATTTTTTTTTGATAATAATCAAGAGGGAACTGATAGGAATACCTGGTTGCAAGTTTTTCAATCCGTTCGAGCTGTTCTAATAATAATGAGAATCTTTTCTCGGTTTCATAGGAGAGGTCAACCTGCTTTGATGAGAAATCCAGGTTCTGTGGGAAGTTTTGTTTTACAAGTACCAGAAAATCAGTTACAAGGTATTCTTTTGTAAGAAAAACAAGCTCTTTATTCTCTATAAGCAGTGTACTTCCTTCTTGCTCTGGATTTTCAGGAATGACGTTTTGTGAATGGGAATGGCTTTCTGAAAGAATCCTGTTTTTTTCCTGTAAAAGCAAAGAGGCTTTTTTAGTGAGTTCTTCCTCTTTTTTTTTCAGTTCTTCGATTTCAAGAGATAGAGCTGTCTTTTCACTGTTTTTGTTTTTCAAAAGGATGATCAGGAAAATGAATGTCAGAACAAAAAGAGTTGCCGGAATAATCCAAAAAATATTTGGATTACTGTTTTGGAGGAGAAATGAGGTTATTTGTTTAAACAACACTGTGCTCCCTGGTTTTCAAGTTTATTATGGTACAATATATTATCGTCTTCAAATATGCAATACTTAATGACAATAATAATGCCAATTCTTCAATTTTTCAAAAATACCATATATGGAATTCTTGTTAACCAGACATGCATCTCTTGTATGTCCTGAAACTGTGGTGTATCTGAGATTCCCATTACAGTCCGATGTTACCTCCATAAATACTGTCAAATAGGTTTTTGAGAGTTTGTTTTGAAAGATGGGACATTTTTAGAGGAGATATTGTTTAATTGAAGTAATCAAGTTTAGGAGGCCGGACATGGATATCATGGATATCAGAAGCAGTTATGAAAGACGTGAAACAGATTGTGATCGGAGAGATTATCCCCGTATCCCTTTGACGGACAGACGTTCTTTAATGTTAAATGAGGCATTATTACGTCAGATGCAGGTTTATGGTTTTTCCCAGGAAAAACGCGCTTTTTATATGAGGGAAATCTATGGGTTAATCTCGTTTTCAAGAAGACATCCAAAAGGAATAAGGAAAAGGCATGTTGAAATGTATTTGATGCATAGGATTGAGCATGATCATGCGACATTGCAGGAAACTGAGGAAGCTTTGGAAGCATGTAAGTTTCTTCTTGAAAGCATATATGGGATGAATGTATTCAAGAATGCAAGTTGAACAATTTTGACATTCTCATATTCCTCCTATAAAATAGGGATATGTCAGAAAATCACGTAGTCGTATTTTTGGATATTCCAGAACGGAGGACTGCCGTAATTGTATTTGCAGTCTCTTTTTGTACTGCCGATTTCTGGGATGTGCAAAGTATGATGGTGGGTATACGGGATCAGTTTGAAAAAAGGGTGATTCTTATTGCAGGAGGACCTCACCCCACAGGCGATGTTGAAGGAACTTTGAAATTAGGATTTGATTATGTTGTCCAGGGTGAGGGAGAATCTGCGTTCATTGATAATTGTAAAAGTATCATGCATGATTCAGCAGATCTGTCCTCTCTGTCAAAAGGTTCATACTGTAAAGCCAATCAGACTCCATGTTCTGTATTTGCTTTAGATGATTATCCGTCTTTCGCGTTTAAATCAAAACGCTTTAATTCCATAGAAATTACAAGAGGATGTCCCTTTGCTTGCAAGTTTTGTCAGACCTCGCGGCTTCAAGGACGGAAAATGAGACATTACGGAGTATGCAAATGCTCCTGCTGGCCGGATAAACAGGATAAGCAAAGAAATAATCAATAAAATCCAGCCCAAGCGTAAGTTTTATGGGCAATGTACGGTTCAGGAACATTTGGCTAACAGGATTGCTGGATATTTGACGAATAGAGCCATTTTCTAAGGGGGCTGATTCCTTAAAAAAATATACGAAAAAGTTGACAAACGAGGCTATCCTGTATTATCTATATAAATAAAGTAGAAAGTAAAATATAGATTATCAAAGGAGTAAAAAGACCCTAAAAAAAGTCTTTCGAAAAGTTAAGTAATAAAAATCATAACAGGAGGAAGCCATGAATATCGTGATTTATGCGCTTCTTTCTCTGGTTTTAGGAATCGGCATCGGTTTTTTGGTCATGTACATCATCGGAAAGGTGAACCTGACCTCGTCGGAACATAAAGCGAAACAGCTCGTGCTGGACGCTGAAAAAGAGGCTCAAACCAAACGTAAGGAGTTTGAATTAGAGTTAAAGGATCGAGTTCTTAAGGAACGCAATGAGGCTGATCGCGAAATGCGTGAACGCCGGAATGAGATCCAAAATCTTGAAAAGAGGCTTATTCAGAAAGAAGAGAATCTGGACAAGAAAGCCGACATTATTGAGAAAAAAGAAGCCGTAATCCTGAAGTTAGAGAAAGATGTTGCTGAAAAAGAGAAAAATGTAAGTTTACTTAAAGACCAATATCAGAAGGATTTGGAGAGGATTTCCGGCCTTTCCAAGGAAGATGCTCGCAAACTGTTTCTGCAGAATATCGAAGTTGAATCACGGCGTGATGCTGTAAAACTTATGAGCAGTATTGAAGATGATGCTCGTAAGAATGCAGAAAAGAAAGCCAAAGAGATTGTTGCGCTTGCCATTCAGAAAAATGCCTATGATTATGTCTCTGAAATAACTGTATCAACTGTGCATCTGCCAGGGGATGAGATGAAAGGTCGTATCATAGGACGTGAAGGCCGTAACATCCGGACATTGGAAAATGAGACAGGCGTGGATGTGATCATTGATGATACTCCTGAAGCTGTTGTCATTTCATCTTTTGATCCGATCAGAAGGGAAGTTGCCAAGATGTCCCTTGAACGCTTGATGTCTGATGGCCGGATCCACCCTGCACGTATCGAAGAAATCGTCAAAAAAGTCAAGAAAGAAGTGGAAACCCTCATCAAAGAAGAAGGGGAAAAGACGATTTTTGAATTCGGTCTGCAAGGTGTTCATCCTGAACTTGTGGAACTTCTTGGAAAACTGAAGTATAGGACTAGCTATGGTCAAAGCATGCTTCAACATTCCAAGGAAGTGGCTTTGATTTCTGGAACGATTGCTGCAGAGCTTAACCAGAACATTAAAATTGCTGTGCGAGCTGGCTTGTTGCATGACATAGGAAAAGCGGTCTCCCATGAAGTGGAAGGCGCACATGCTCTTCTCGGTTCTGAGATCGCAAAAAAATATCATGAAAATCCGGTTGTCATCAATGCGATTGCGTCGCATCATGGTGAATCTGAAGCGACATCCATTATTGCAACAATCGTTGCAGCCGCAGACGCTATTTCAGCTGCCCGTCCAGGCGCACGCAGGGAAAGCATTGAGAATTATGTCAAACGTCTTGAGGAACTGGAAGGGATCGCTAATTCCTTTGAAGGGGTCAGCAAATCCTATGCTATTCAGGCTGGTAGGGAGCTTCGGATCATGGTTGAAAACGAAAAGGTCAGTGATGATGATGCGAAGATGCTGGCAAGAAGCATAGCTGACAAGATCCAGCAAGACATGAATTTTCCAGGACAGATCCGGGTCACTCTTATCAGGGAGACACGCGTTGTAGAATACGCGAAATGATGGAGTTATGAAGAGTACTGTAAATATCCTGTTCATTGGTGACATCATGGGGCAACCGGGGAAGTATGTTCTGAGTTCCCTGTTGCCCTCTCTACGGACCCGCTATGAGATTGATTTTGTAATAGCTAATGGAGAGAATGTCGCTGGTGGAAAGGGCATTACGCCCAATCTTGCGGCCAAACTTTTTTCATTTGGCGTCAATGTCATCACAAGTGGAAACCACATCTGGAAAAACAGGGATGTCTTTAAGATCATAGATTCAGAATCACGATTGCTTAGGCCTTTGAATTTTCCAAAGAATGTTCCTGGAAAGGGATATGGTGTTTTCAGGATTGGAGATCTTCCTGAAATTGCTGTCATCAACCTGATGGGTAGGTTGAATCTGGTTAATATAGATTGTCCTTTTAGGTCTATCGAGTATCTGTTAGATACTGAATTGGATCTTAAGAACGTGAAAATAAAAATTCTTGATTTCCATGCTGAAACCTCTTCTGAAAAGATAGCCATGGGATGGTATTTGGATGGACGTGTTTCAGCTGTTTTAGGCACACACACACATGTTCAGACTGCAGATGAGACCGTGCTTCCAAAAGGAACAGGTTATATTTCGGATGTTGGAATGACTGGATCCCATGATTCTGTCTTAGGGATAGACAAGGATATCATAATCAGGCATTTCATAACTCAGATGCCTGTCCAGTTCAAATTGTCAGAAACAAACCTTAAGATGAAGGCTGTTCTGTTGCGTGTTGATAGCGCGACAGGACAGACCATCAGCATAGAAAGAATAGTGGAGGATGCGCAAGGCTATGCTCCTGGAAAAGATTAATGGAATTAAGGATCTTAAGAAAATTCCATTAGAAAAATTAGACGCGTTAGCAGATGAAATTCGAAAAATAATCATTAAGACAGTAACAGAGAAGACGGGGGGGCATCTTGCTTCCAGCCTTGGGGCTGTGGATTTTACGATTGCCATGCACTATGTTTTCAATGCGCCAAAAGATCATATTGTTTGGGACGTAGGGCATCAAGGTTATGCGCATAAGCTGCTGACTGGTCGTTTGAAAGATTTCCATAAAATCCGTCAATATAAAGGCCTTTCTGGATTCATGGATCCTACAGAAAGCGAATATGATACGTTTTATGTTGGTCATGCCGGACCAGCCTTGTCATTAGCTGATGGTCTTGCTACGGCACGTGACATGTCAAAGAAAACAAACCGCGTGGTAGCTGTTGTGGGAGATGCTTCCATTGCCTCTGGTATGGCCTTTGAAGCCATCAATAATATTGGACATCACAAGAGAAGCTTGGTGGCTATTTTGAATGACAATGAGATGTCCATATCCAGGAATGTCGGGGCCATGTCCAAATATTTCAATAAACTGATTACCTTGCCTGTTTATAACAAATTCAAGAACAAAACAGGTGAATTCATCAGCCATATCCCTATCATTGGTAAGCCCATAAAGTATGTTGTGGACAAAATACAGGAATATTTGAAGAGCATCGTCCTTCCTGCTATCATTTTTGAAGAGTTGGGATTCCGTTATGTAGGACCTCTTGATGGTCATAACATCCCACAGATGGTTGACCTGTTCAGAAAATTGGAATATATGAGAGACCGTCCCGTTCTTGTCCATCTCATCACAAAAAAAGGAAAGGGATACAAGCCTGCTGAAGAGAATCCGACAGCATTTCATGGCGTAGCCGTATCATCAAAAAAAATCATTTCATTTACACAGGTCTTTTCAGAAACGATGGTTGATTTGGGAGACAGGGACAAAAAAGTTGTTGGAATCACTGCTGCCATGAGGGATGGGACGGGATTGAAAGCTTTTTCCTTGAAACATCCTGATAGGTTTTTTGATGTGGGAATAGCGGAACAGCATGCTGTAGCGTATGCGGCTGGTATGGCAAAGGGAGGTTACAAGCCGTTTGTAGCCATTTATTCTTCTTTCATGCAAAGGGCTTTGGATCAGATTATCCATGATGTCGCTCTCCAAGGGCTACCAGTAAGGTTATGTCTGGACAGGGCAGGAATAGTTGGTGAGGATGGTCCTACGCACAACGGTACTTTTGATATCTCGTTCCTTAGTATGATTCCAAACCTTGTTTTTTTGTCTCCTAAGGATGTCCACGAATTCAGGCAGATGCTTTACCTGATGTGGAAATATGAAAAAGGACCTATCGCCATACGATATCCACGGGGAGCTGGAATTGATGAATTTCCTGTTTGTTCTGGTGGTGCCCAGCTTTTCAATAATGAGACGATTGTTGAGGGACAAGAGGTCACTGTATTGGCGACAGGACCTGTTGTTTTTGAAGCAAAGAAAGCTTCTGAAATCCTAAGGAAAGAGCATAAGATCGGTATTCGTGTGGTAAATTGCAGATGTATTAAACCGCTTGATGAAACCCATATTTTAAGTGTTGCAAAAAAATCGAAGTTGATCATTACAATCGAAGAGAATGTCGTACGTGGTGGATTTGGAAGTTCAGTTAATGAGCTTCTTATCCGGCAGGCAATGATGGACAAGAGAATCATCAACATGGGTTTGCCAGATTCATTCATTGAAATCGGTTCCCAATCCATACTTAGGGATCTGATGGGTATAACCGCTGTGAATATTGTTAAAAATGTCTTGAAATTCTATAGGAAGGGTAAAAAATGAAAAGTAGCTCGATTTTTCAACTGCTTCATGGTAAAAAGGTTTTGGTTGTTGGGGATATCATGCTGGATCGCTTTTTGTACGGAGATGTTGAAAGGATATCTCCCGAGGCTCCAGTTCCGGTGGTACTTTTTAAGGAAGAAAAATTTGCCCCTGGCGGTGCGGCCAATGTTGTTCTCAATCTTCTTGGACTGAATATGGAAGTCATCCTCGCAGGGGTCATTGGAGATGATGATACTGGCAGGAAGCTGACAGCTCGTCTTGATGGGGAGAAACGGCTTGAAAAATGCTGTATCATCCGTGAACCTGGCAGGCGGACCACTGAGAAAATCAGGATTATTGGAAATCACCAGCAGATTGCACGTGTGGATAAGGAAGAAAAAAAATCCTGCTCTGAAAAAATATTTAACGAGATGAAAGCAGCCATCCTGTCACAAATCAAGGATATCTCTGCTGTGATTATTTCAGACTATGGGAAAGGGATGATAAACAGGAAATTGATAAATTTTATACTTGGTCTTAAAAAGAAATATGATTTCATAGTGACAGTAGATCCTAAAGTTGGTCATTTCTTTTTTTATACTGAAGTGGATCTGATTACCCCTAATAACAAGGAAGCTAGTGAAGCTTCGGGAATCAGGATAGTTGACAGTAAGTCTTTGAAAAAGGCTGCCCAGAAGATAATAAAGCGTCTCAAATGCAAAAACCTTTTAATCACTTTAGGCTCTGAAGGGATGATTCTTTTTAACAGTCAAAATCGGGATGGCTATCATATTCCTACGCAAGCCCGGCAGGTCTATGATGTTTCCGGAGCAGGAGACACTGTTATCAGTGTCATGACTGCCATTATGAGCATCGGCGTCCACACGGAACAGGCTGCACGCATTGCAAACCAGGCTGCAGGCATTGTCGTTGGTGAATTCGGCACAACAGCGATTACCTTGGATAAGCTGATGGACAGCATTAAAGGGAAATCAGTGAACTGATGATCTGATCCCTGTCTTTTGGAAAATTTTGGAGATTACATATTAAGGAGATTTGTCAGTGCCTGAAATCAATGATATGATTGCTGAGTACCAGCAGAAAATAGACCATTATCGGAGCTCACTTTGACATCACTAGAAAAGAAGAAGAAATAAGGAAAAATGAGGCTGACATCTCTGCCCCGGGATTTTGGGATAAGGACAGCAATCTCACGCAAGTTGTCATAAAAAAGACCAACACACTTAAAAAAACAGTTGAACCTTTCATGAAGATTTCCCGCGAGCTGGAAGATATTAAAGAGCTTATGGCAATGGCAACTTCAGAGAATGACAGTAATATGTTGGAAGAGTTGAAAGCACATGTTGATAAGTTCAACCAGGATTTTTTGGTGTTTGAAGACAGTCTCATCCTGAGTGGCAAGCATGACATGAGCAATGCCTATCTGTCCTTACATTCAGGGGCGGGTGGTACTGAGGCATGCGATTGGACAAACATGCTTTTACGCATGTTTGTCCGTTGGGCAGAATCTAAAAAATATTCAGTGGAAATCCTTGACCTGCAACCAGGTACTGAAGCCGGTGTAAAAAGCGTGGATTTGCGGATAGTGGGTGAAAACGCTTATGGCTATCTGAAAACAGAGAAAGGGGTCCACAGGCTTGTCCGCATATCTCCTTTTGATGCTAACAAGCGTAGGCACACTTCATTTGCCTCTGTTGACGTTACGGCAGAAGTGGATAATGACATCAAGATTGACATCCAGGAAAAGGATTTGCGGATCGACACTTATCGGTCTTCTGGAGCAGGTGGACAGCATGTCAATAAGACTGATTCGGCTGTACGCATCACACATATCCCTACAAATATCATTGTTCAATGCCAGAATCAGAGGTCGCAACATCAGAACCGTGAAACTGCAATGAAGATGCTTGCAGCCAAACTGTTGCAGATGGAAGAAGAGAAACAGGTAAAAGAACGTCAGGTCGTAGATGGTCAGAAAAAGAAGATAGAGTGGGGTAGCCAGATACGGTCTTATGTCTTTCATCCTTATATCATGGTAAAGGATCATAGGACTTCAATAGAGACCGGGAATGGGGAGGCTGTCCTGGATGGAGATCTGGACAGTTTTATGATCGGTTATTTGAAAATGTTTCCTGGGGAAGAGTGATCTTGGAGTTTTGGTCAGTTTGACTGTTTGAACCTGTCAATCATTCCGGTTATCTCCTTTTTTCTGGCAAAAACATATTTTTTCAAAAAGGTTTTTACAGCAGTCTGCGGATTGACTGGAATAATGAATTCCTTGAGAAGGAATTTCCTGTTACTGAAGAACATGGTGTAGATGTCACCTGTCGTGTGCCCTGGAAAATAACTTTTCAGTTTATGCCATACAACAAGCCTTGAAAAAGGCAGAAAAAGGTTCTTATACCAGCTATTGGCAGCTTCCTTGTAAGCCAGTTTTTCCTTCTTGTCTATTTCCAATGCGTATTGATGGAAACGGATGTGTTCAAGCATGATGTCATATCCGCCGAATTCTGTCAATTCAATCTCATCTTTCTTATGTATGATGTCACGAAGGCCGGTCAACTCCAGGAAACTTGCATATTCCTGTTTTACAAGGATATCCTTTGATTCTGTCTCCTTGTTCAGTTTGATAGGACTTTCGATTTCTATGACCTCAGCTTCAACGTAATCCAGCCCAAGGATTTTCATCACGGAAATTCTATGGTTTCCATCACGGACAAAATAGGCATCATCCAATTTGTAAAGTTGTACCGGAGGAAGGGCCACTCCTGACCGGATGGCAGCATTGATTCCTATCCAGCGTTCCCTTGTCTTGTTGGTCCGAGGAAGGAAATCCCTGTCAAAATCAGCATGACGGCCTTCACTGCCCATCACTTTTTTTATGTCAACTGTCTGGAGTCCAAGGGAGTTTTCCTGTCCAAGATCAAATCTTTTCTTTATCTCATCCAAGGATAGGAGGGTTTTTGGGAATTGTGTCCATTTATGGAATATGGAATTCCAGAAGGCTTTGAATCTGGCACGTTCGAAATCCTGTGATGCATCGTAAAGATTCTGGGAATACTCCTGTTTTTCAATGTTATTTTGCTGTATATTATTTTCTGTCATATGTCCTTTAAACAAAAAAAGCAGGCATTCCTTCAATGGAACGCCTGCTTCGGATTTATACGTATTTTACGTATTTGACCTAGTAGCCACCCATTCCACCCATACCACCACCCATGCCTCCGTTAGGCATAGCAGGTGCGGCTTTTTCAGGTTCTGGCTTGTCTGTTATGATTGTTTCAGTTGTGAGCATGATGGCAGCCACTGATGCTGCATTTTGCACTGCAGAACGGGTGACCTTGGCAGGATCTATGATTCCAGCCTTGATCATGTCTATCCATTCTAAAGTAGCAGCATTATATCCTTTTGTAAGTGACTTGTCATCCAAAGCCTGTTTCACAATGACCGACCCTTCTTCTCCAGCGTTGTTGATTATCTGGCGCATTGGTTCTGCAAGAGATTTTCTGACAATCTCGATTCCGTTCTTGAGGTCTCCATTCGTGTCTTTGAGAGAATCCAATGATGTTATAGCCTTGACTAATGTCACTCCACCACCAGCAACGATGCCTTCTTCAACTGCGGCACGAGTAGCAGAAAGCGCGTCTTCAACACGAGCTTTCTTTTCTTTCATTTCGATTTCTGTAGCAGCTCCTACATAGATGACAGCTACGCCACCACCAAGTTTGGCAAGCCTTTCTTGGAGTTTCTCCTTGTCATAGTCAGAATCCGTGTCAGCAATCTGTTTTTTTATCTGTTCAATACGCGCCACGATATCTTTCTTATCGCCAGCACCTTCGACAATCGTTGTGTTTTCCTTGTCAATCGTGATTTTCTTCGCACGACCCAGATCTGTTATCTGTGCATTCTCTATTTTGAGACCGAGTTCTTCAGAAATGACGTTTGCTTTTGTAAGGATGGCAATGTCTTCTAACATCGCTTTCCTGCGATCGCCGAAACCAGGGGCTTTCACAGCACAGACATTGAGTACTCCCCGTAGTTTGTTGACAACCAGAGTTGCCAAGGCTTCGCCTTCGATATCTTCAGCGATGATAAGAAGGGGAGCTCCCTGCTGTGCAATCTTTTCAAGGACAGGAAGAAGGTCTTTCATAGATGAAATCTTCTTGTCTGTTATGAGTATGTACCCGTTCTCGATGACGGCTGTCATGTTGTCAGAATTTGTCACCATGTAAGGGGAAATATATCCACGGTCAAACTGCATCCCCTCAACGACTGTCAGTGTTGTATCTATAGTCTTGGATTCTTCGACAGTGATGACACCATCCTGTCCGACTTTTTCCATGGCTTCAGCGATTTTCTTCCCAATCGTTGAATCATTGTTTGCTGAAATCGTTGCAACCTGTTCAATTTCTTTTGCATTCTCGATTTTGTGTGAATTTGTCTTGATGAATTCAACGATTTTTTCAGAAGCTTTTTCAATCCCACGTTTGAGATCCATGGGATTTGCGCCTGCAGCTATGAGCTTGACACCTTCATGGATCATCTTCTGTGCAAGGACAGTAGCTGTTGTTGTTCCGTCACCAGCCACATCATTGGTCTTTGTGGCCACTTCTTTTACCATCTGTGCACCCATGTTTTCAAAGGGATCATCCACCTCGATTTCCTTAGCGATGGTGACACCGTCATTCGTAACTGTAGGGGAACCGAATTTCTTATCGATGACAACATTTCTACCTCGTGGTCCCAAAGTCACTTTGACAGCATTGGCAAGTTTGTCAACACCTGCAAGCAAGGCGCCTCTTGCTTCCTCTGCATATTTTAGCTGTTTAGCCATATTAAAACTCCTTTAAATAGGTAAAATTTTCGGTTAATAATTTAATATCCCTGTCCTAAAAATCAAGGGGGGAGCTGAAAAAATTACGCATTAGTATAAACAGATCCCTTCCCAATATCAAATATTAATTTTCTTGTTTTTCCTGGTAAATAACCTTATTTTTATAATATGAAAATCGGATTGTCGACTATATTTCTATTTCTAATGATTTGCCATGTTTCAGGACAGCATCTGCTGGTTTATATGGATAACGCGCAGACAGACCACCTTCGCGCGTATGGTGTCACTTATTGGGTTTTGCAGCATGACATAAAAGCGGAATGGTTGTTGAATTACAGAGGTGGGTCCTTTCTCATTCCTGATAATATGGCCATAAGGGAATACGCCACTTTTCAAGGTGTTTCGTATGAACCTGTCGATGATTCTGTTGTTGCGGGTATTTATCAGGAGATAGATGCAAATAATATGCAACGGATCTATCTGGACAAGCCTCCCCGAATTGCCGTCTATACTCCTCCGACTTCTGATCCTTGGGATGATGCTGTGACAATGGCATTGGAATATGCCTCAATCAAATATGACAAGATATGGGATAAGGAAGTGCTCACCGGGAAATTAAAAGATTATGACTGGCTTCATTTGCATCATGAGGATTTTACAGGACAATTCGGTAAGTTTATGGCTTCCTATGGTGGGGCTGATTGGTACCAGGTGGATGTGGCAAAGAACAGGGAAATTGCATATTCTCTTGGATTCAAATCAGTACAGCAGGCGAAGTTTACAGTAGCCAAGATGATACAGGCGTATGTGGCTGATGGAGGGTTTCTGTTTGCCATGTGTGCTGCCTGCGATACGATCGATATCGCTTTGGCTGCAGAAGGATTGGACATTGTCCCCCCTGAAATTGATGAGACGCCTATCACACCTGATGTGCAGAACAAACTTGACTTCACAAAGACTTTTGCCTTTCAGGATTTCAAGCTGGTTTTAAATCCCTATGTTTATGAATTTTCAGATATTGATGTGGATCCTGTCAAGGAAGGGATATATGCAGGAGCTCCGCCTTTTCAGCTTTTTGAGTTTTCTGCAAAGGAAGATCCTGTCCCGACGATGCTAAACCAGAATCATACGTTTATTGTTGATGATTTTTTAGGACAGACAACTGCTTTCATGGAAAATACTATCAAGCGGAATATCACTATTTTGGGACGGACTCCCGGGACATCAAGGGTGAAGTACATCCATGGCGAATTGGGGAAAGGGACATTCACTTTTTATGCTGGCCATGACCCGGCTGATTTCAAACATATGGTAGGCGATCCGCCTACGGATCTTTCCTTGCATAGGAATTCTCCGGGATATAGACTGATTTTGAATAATGTATTGTTCCCTGCAGCTAGAAAAGAAAAGAGGAAGACGTAGTCTTTAAGTTGGAAGATGTGATGATAGATGGAATACGGAATGCTTAGCCCAAAGTCAGAATCGAACTGACGACCTGCTCATTACGAATGAGCTGCTCTACCAGCTGAGCTATTTGGGCAATCAATACAATTTCAATATACTTGGACTTCTTTGAATTTTCAACTTTTTTAATTTATTTACGCTAATTTGATTTTTTAATCCTGAAACCATATCCTTACTATCTATGAATAAGAATGACCCACTCATTATCGCTGGCAAGGAATTCTCTTCCCGCCTTTTTCTTGGTACTGGAAAATTCGGTTCCCATGAAACGATGGCCAAGGCCTGTGAAGTATCCGGCGCTCAGATTGTCACTGTTGCAGTTCGCAGGGTCGATATCCATAACCCTCAAGCCAATATTATCTCATTCCTTGATTCTGCAAAATACCTTGTTTTGCCGAACACTTCAGGTTGTCGTACAGCTGAGGAAGCTGTACGGCTTGCCCGCCTTGCTCATGCTGGTGGACTTCCCAAATGGATCAAACTGGAACTTACCCCAGACCTTCGTTATCTCCTTCCTGATCCCATAGAGACTTTGAAAGCTGCTGAAATCCTTGTAAAGGAAGGATTCATTGTACTCCCTTACATCAATGCTGATCCTATACTTGCAAGACGTCTGCAAGATGTTGGAACAGCTACTGTTATGCCCCTCGCAGCTCCCATTGGTTCAAACCAAGGTGTGCGCACCAAGGAATTGATACAGATCATCATCGAACAGGCGACTGTTCCTGTTGTTGTTGATGCTGGTTTAGGGAAACCTTCTGAAGCGGCATATTGTATGGAAATCGGTGCTGATGCTGTATTGGTGAATACTGCCATCGCTTCTGCTGCTGACCCAGTCCTCATGGCACAAGCTTTCCGTGATGCTGTCATTGCTGGGAGGAATGGATTCCTGGCTGGTCCTGGTTCTGTCTCGGATACAGCTCGTGCCTCTTCACCCTTAACAGGTTTTCTTGGGGCATGAATTTCTCATCTTTTTTCAATGCCAAAGATGTTTCCTTACTTGTCAAGACTTCTTTGAATGCTTCAGTTTTTGATGTCCAAAAAGTTCTTTCTTCTGAAAATAGGACATGGAAGGATCTTGCCGTTCTCCTTTCGCCTGCAGCTTCTGGAATGCTTGAACCTTTGGCAGAGAAGGCCTCCTCAATCACAAAGAGAAGGTTTGGAAACGTCATTCAGATGTATATTCCTCTTTATCTCTCCAATGAATGTGATAGCATGTGTCTCTATTGTGGTTTCAGGAAAGATCAATCCCCAAGACGTTATACGCTCACTCTTGATCAAATCAATGCTGAAGCCTGTGCCATAGAAAAAATGGGATTCAGCCACCTGCTTCTCGTAACAGGCTCCGCACCCAATATCGTCAACATGCCTTATCTTAAATCTGCCATTGCTTTGTTGAAAGAAAAATTCGCATCTCTTATCCTTGAAATCCATGTGCTAGGAGAATCACAGTATAAGGTGCTTAAGGATATTGGTGCTGATGGCGTCACGATATATCAGGAAACCTACGATCAGTCTGTTTACTCAAGTGTCCATCCCTCTGGGTGTAAGAAAAATTTTACCTGGCGTCTGGATGGACCAGACAGGATTTGTAGGGCAGGGATGCGCAAAGTGAATCTCGGTTTCCTGCTTGGGCTTTCTGATTGGAGGTTTGATGCCCTGTCTGTAGGATTTCACTGTCATTATCTCTATAAGAACTATTGGCAGACTCAGGTATCTGTCAGTTTCCCACGCATCACTAATTTTCCTAAGGATTTTTCTATAACACCTGTTTCAGATAAGGCCCTAGTTCAGATGATTCTTGCCTTCAGGATTGTTTTTCCGGACATGAATATTGTCATTTCAACACGGGAAAGGGCTGATTTACGCATGAAACTTATCCCCCTGGGTGTCACACAGATCAGTGCGGGTTCTAAAACAACACCAGGCGGATACGCTCAGGATGCAGATGAGAAAGATGGACAGTTTAATACTGAAGACAAACGCTCCCCCGCACAGATTGCCTCAGAACTTAGAAAAATGGGGTATGAACCAGTCTGGAAAGACTGGGATCAATCTCTCCTTTGAACACTTCTTCAATATCTATTATTTGCTAAAATAACTGTTTTTTTGTATCTTTAGATGGTTAATCAAACTAAGGATTTATCATGTCTTCACCCAAAACATCCAATAAGAAACATTTAAAAGAGGATTCTAGTAAAGTATATATTTCAAAGTTCAATGGTTATGATGATTCTTCCCTCAATGGATTTGTAAGGGATCTTCTTTATGCTTCCAAGATCGATTTTAAGAATAAAAGAATTCTTCTAAAACCAAACCTGCTTCTAGCAAAACCAGCAGATAGGGCTGTCACAACTCATCCTGCTGTTCTTGAAGCTGTTATTCTTGCTTTGAAAGAACAGAATGCAAAAGTGTTTGTAGGGGACAGTTCAGGCATGCCTGTTTCCATGCAATCCATTGCTGCCACTACAGGTCTTCTTTCTGTCATAAAAAAACATGGGGCTGAGTTTGTTGATTTTAACCGACATCCTATTACTTTGTCGCGGAAAGACAATCGCTTGGTTAAAAGTTTTACGCTCGCACGTATTGTCAATGAAGTTGATCTTATCATTAATCTTCCCAAACTCAAGACACACGTCCAGGCAGTCTATTCAGGTGCTCTCAAGAATATGTTCGGTTGTATCCCTGGTCTTCTCAAGCCTCAGTTCCATTTTAAGTTCCCAGACTCCGAGCGTTTTGCCCGTATGATTGTTGACCTGAATCACATTGTTATGCCTTCTTTCACCATCCTTGACGGAATTGTTGCTATGGAAGGGCAGGGACCTTCGAATGGTTCTCCCTATCCTCTTGGTCTGCTGATTGCATCAAAAGATCCTGTTGCAGTGGATGCGCTTGCCTGTAATATGATTCATCTGGATCCTTACGATGTCCCTATACTACGCATGGCAGGGGAAGACCACCTTGGAATTTTGGATGTTTCCAAGCTGAATGTTATTTCTGATGTGCCACTTTCTTCTTTACGTGCTCCTTCTTTCAGGCTGATGAAGAAAAATACTGCGATGCGTATGGGACCAAGTGCCATACAAGGATTCCTTAGGCAATATGCGGTTTCCCGTCCAGTGATTGACAGTAAGAAATGTATTAAATGTCATATCTGTGTCAGCGTCTGTCCTGCAGATGCTTTGCATAAGGGCGCTGCGGGCAATGCTCCGGAATTCGAATACAGCAAATGTATCCGTTGCTATTGCTGTCATGAGATGTGTCCAGAAGGAGCGATCCACAAGAAAGGAACATGGCTCAGTTATATTTTTGAAAAGTTTATGGCATAGGAGGATGGATGAAAAGGATTTTTGCACCTTGGAGAATCGGTTATATCCAAGGCCCTAAAGAGCAAGGATGTGTCTTCTGCCGTCTGGCAAAGGACGCACCAAGCAATAAGAATTTTATCCTGAAGAAAAACAAGAATACGTTTGTCATGCTCAATCTTTATCCTTATACGTCAGGCCATCTGATGATCATTCCCTATAAGCATACTGCTGTCCTTGCAGAATTGGATGATGAGACCTCTGTTGAGCTTATGAATGAAATGAAGGTTTGGACAGAAATCGTCAAGAAAAAATTGAAGGCTGAGGGGTGTAATGTGGGTATGAATCTTGGCCAAGCTGCAGGTGCAGGAATTGCCGATCATCTTCATGTGCATATAGTCCCGCGTTGGGTCGGCGATGAGAATTTTATGCCTATTATTGGTGAGACCAAAGTCCTACCAGATAGCATGGAGTCCATATATCTGAAACTTAAGGAAGAGGAGTGATTTAAAATGCAAAAATCAAAGGTCTTTCAGGCCGATGTTTTGCTTGGAGAGAAAAGCCAGCGCGTTTTCAAAGGCGATGATCTTGCACAGATCGCTTTCCCCCTTGGTGGGTTAGGGACAGGATCGGTTTCCATCAATGGATATGGTGGCTTGCAGGACTTTTCCATTCGCAATAAGCCCCGTCTTTCAGCCCTTCCTGATGGACAGAACGATCATGATGCGGCTTTTGCAATCCTTCATATTAAAGGAAAAAGTCCTGTTACAAAGCTTGTGGAAGGGTCTCTTCCTTCCTCGAAAATATATGCCAATGGCCTCAAATCCCAGGGGTTTCGTGAAGGTGGATATGAAGGACTTCCCAGGTTCAGGGAATCGTCATTCCAAGGTGAGTTCCCATTCGCTTACGTCAATCTCAAAGATCCAGAAGTGCCTATGCAGGTTTCAATCCGTGCTTATAATCCTTTTATTCCTACAGACGATAAGAATTCTGGCATCCCCTGCGCTATCCTGGAATATACGTTCAAGAATACATCTCCTCAGAAAATTGAATTTGATTTTTCCTACCACCTTTCCCATTTGGCTCCAGGAAATTCCCCTGATTGCGAGAAGTCTAAAAATGACGCTATCGAGAATATTGGTGTATTCCTCTATAATGCTGAAAATGGCAATGACGAGAATTTTGGAAGCGCAGCTCTTATTGCTCTTGACCAGAAACCCCTTATCAAATCCATGTGGTTCAGAGGTTCATGGTTTGATGCGATCACTAAACTCTGGCATGAGATTACACACGATTCTTTTGTAGCAAATCGAATTCCGAATACGAGCGATCGTAAAGGCCGGAATGGAGCCTCTCTTCTTTTTAAAATGTCTCTTGAACCTCAGGAAAAGAAGACTGTCCCAGTGGCGATCTCCTGGTATTTCCCTAATTCCCTTTTTTCGAATGGTCATCTCTCTGAGATGAAACCGGAAACTCCTAAATCAAAATCACCATCAAAATGTAAGACATGGTATTCTACACAGTGGAATGATGCCAAAGATGTCATCCTGTATCTGCGGAAGAATTTTTCCATCCTAAGGGAGAAGACTGAAAAATTTCATGAGACACTCTTTTCTTGTTCTTGCCCCTCTTATGTCCTTGACGCAGTCTCCGCTAATCTCGCCATTTTGAAATCCCCTTCAATTTTTAGGCAGGACTCTGGCGCTATCTGGGGATGGGATGGTTCCTTGCCGAACCCTGGCAGTTCCCCAAGTTATTCTGCACATATTTGGAACTATGCACAGTCCTTGCCACATCTCTTTCCTGCACTCGAACGGACTCTCCGTGAACAGGAATTTCTTAGTCTTATGGATGAAAAAGGTGCAATTCCATCAAGAGCTTCTATTTCTCAAGGCTCGACAAAACATGACATAGGATCTGCTACGGATGGACAACTTGGCGCTATTTTGAAAACTTACAGGGAATGGCAGATTTCAGGTGATGACAAGTGGTTGAAAAAAATCTATCCTGCCATGAAAAAAAGCATGCAGTATAGTATTCAGCATTGGGATCCGAAACATAAAGGACTTGTTGAAGAGCCCCATCTTAATACTTACGAAGTGGAGTTGTGGGGCCCAGAACCCATGTGTTCCAGTATCTATATAGCCGCTTTGTCTGCTATGGCTGTCATGTCTGAGGTCTGTGGACAAAAAATAGATTCAAAAAAATATGTAGAGATGGCAACCAAAGGAGCCAAGTATCTTGATAAGTCCCTTTTCAATGGGGATTATTATTTTCAAAAAGTTGAATATAGGAACTTGAAAAATAAGGAAATGGTAAACAGGATTGAAGCCATAAAGAAAAAAGGTGATAGTGCCACTACGTCAGAAAAGTTGCTTCTTTCTGAAGGCCCTAAATACCAATATGGTAATGGTTGCC
>DYKD01000247.1 GCA_020722765.1 Brevinema andersonii
TCATTCAGCGAAGGTTTCAAGACAGGGTTCATTTCAGCGGGGCTGAGTTACGCGGTGAATGAGATTGCGGGGGCAATTGAGGCTGGCATATCTGGGGGTGGAATTGATCCTGATCCCACACAACCTATTCCTACTGAACAAATAAAGAAAGGAGAGAAGGTTTTGATTGTCTACACGGAATTTGATCCTATGGGTGTTATAAAGTTAAAGGGACAAAAAATAGAACTCTATGACATGATTGAAAAAGATGCGAAACTATTGGCGGAACAGCTTAACAATCGAGGTGTTCAAGCAACTGCGAAAGAATATGCGTCTTGGGAAGCTTTTAAATCGGATTTCAATAAGGCTCCAGGTCAATGGAACCACGTAATTCTTGTAGGTCATAACTATGGTGGAATCAAGTTTTCTGAAGCATCTTCAATGCCAATAGGAGGGATGAAACTACTTAGCGATAAAACAATTCTGCCTGGCGGCTCGATGGTTATTGCATCATGTTATTCTGCTCTAGGGCCAGCAACTCGTTCATCCTATTTGATGTACGCCCAGATTGCAGAAACAATGTATGGATCTACAAGCAAGGTAAATTTCAACGCGATCATAGATATTTCAAGATTAACATATTCTGCTGGAACTATTAAGGGAACTTGGTGGAGTTGGCCATGAAAAAGACGCTTCTAATGCTTTTCATTATCTTTTATTTTGGTTGTATTAATCACTGGCATGTTGTTACAGAGTCCCATATTCGTACTGGTCAGGAACCATATAAAACTATTTGCCTTCATGTAGATAAAAATAGGTTGACAAACATCAGCACAGGGGATAGACCAAGCGGTCTGATAAGGGCTGTTACTCTTGAGGAATTAGCCAAAGACACTGGCCTGCCACAAGTGGCCAGGAAAATAGAAGAGTGCGACAAAGTCATCATGGCAATTAACAAGTTGATACCGCTTCTAGATAGGCTTGTTAAGCCTTACCTTTATACTAGTGCTCTAGCTAACGAGCTGAAAACTGCCCAGGACGGTTGTGAACAATGGAAATACCAAAATTCTATTGATTTGCTGTCAATAGAACAAATTCTGAAAGAACTACTAATTGAAGTGCCAGACATCAATTATTGCAGGATCAGTTGGCACGGAGGCATAGCCATAATATATCGTACAAATGACAATCACTTGTTTCTTACTTTTCCTTTGACCACTAGTGCCTCGTTTAACGTTCCTAGTATCGAAAAAGGCTTGATGGTGGCCTGGTGTTCCGATAACGTGTTAGAAATAGAAGTTGACAACGGAGTGCGTAACAATATGGCCAGTTATTTGCAAATTGGCTTTGACAGAGAAGGGATTAACTATAAGAGAAAATACAAAAACGCAAAAAATAGGAACTGGGAAGCAGTAATAATTGACATTCAACTTAGATAGGAGATTGTCTTTGTGAGACCTTCTTCAACCGCTGGGATATAGGGACATGAATTCCAGATTCTTGGTTGTTCTGCTCTTTTCCACGAAAGCTCTGTCTTTCTTGACGACGGCCATTGCATTGAAAGAAAGGAAACAATATCTTAACGAACCTGTTACGCCGGGAATACCATTTATCTTCTTCAACAGCAACCTGTTAAAACACACGGCAAGGATAGGGAACATTTTGCGGGGGACGTTAATTGGAGGAGCTACAGCCACCATTGGCTATGGAATGGGTGCCGCCAGCGGCAAGATTTTCCACGATTTAGGCAAGTTCGGTACAGGAGTTCTGAGCGCAATGAGCGGAG
>DYKD01000248.1 GCA_020722765.1 Brevinema andersonii
CATCCCACAACACAAAACATAACACAAACCAGCAAAACTATCGTTAAACTAAAGTAGAACAAGTAGAACAATTTGCTTTTCATGTTAAGTCTCCTTTAAGTCCATTTCAATCTGATCTTTATGGGCTACATTGTCGATTAATTTCTTTTTCAATTTCATGAATTCATGTACAGCCTCCTCCGGAACCCACCAAGTGTTTAGTTTATCATCGTATTGACACCCCAATTGTTGGCAACAATAATAAAATCTTAGCAAATCACATTTATTCCGTTCCTCAGGTTCCACCCTGAATCTCAAGCCGTCACCTTTAGGCTTGCGGTCGATAATCATTTTGCCCTCCATGCTGCTTCACAATAATACGCATTGCAGCATTTATCACCGTGATAACAGATTGGCCAATGCTTTTTTGGTATCGCGCAAGGATGATACTTATTTGTGTCTAATACTTTATCTGCATCGTAACGCACTTCCTCCTTCGGTTTTCCACTTCGTTGCGTGAATTTTGCTCCAATCTTGCTGGCCAGCCGTGCAACAGTATGCTGGCTGCAATGGAACTGCTCCATTATCTCTTTTTTCGTGTATATGCCAAGAGCCAGTACCCGCAATATTTCAATTTCCCTTTGCTTTTGCTCTGCTATGCTTAAAGATGGCATCTAATTCTCCTTTTTTGCCCAACTTATCGGTACCCATTCCCCATATTCACGATTCACAACTTCTTGCAAGAATTCCCGGTAACGCGGAAAAAATTCGCTCATCTCAGATTTGCTCAATCCGGATAACGTCCTAAATCGCCATGTTGGCTTTTGATCTTTGCCGTAAAAGCTTTGCTCCATCCATACGTCCTGAAATTGCTCAGCCCGCAGGAGCATGGCATAAACGGTCTCTTTGTCAGTGTAAAGTAATTTCGCTACAGTAGTCATGTCGAGCCAGAACGCAGCATTTTGTGTGATCGTCTTTTCATTTGGCAATGAGACTTGTATGCCGTGTGGAAACCGCTCCGGCCCACCATACTCTCGGTTAAACAAATCCCGATCTTGATCATACTTTATGGCTTCAACGAATTTCTTGGCATCAAGTATTAATTTCATCGTTTCACCGATAAGTTACCGAATATTCCTCATAAAATTCAACTCCCTGTATTTTTAATTGCTTAATCGTATTATTCTTTATTGCCTCATTTTTCGCAGCAATAATTAATGAATCAGACGGAACACAATACTCTCGTGGAACCAAGGTTGGATCGACAATCTTATGTTTCCACATTTTACGCGAACTGGCATTTGCACCAGTGAGTCCGCTTACAGAACTTTTCGTGATGATCTTTTGCGATTCGACATGCTCGACCGCAACCTGCAAGGCTTCCACATCGTTCTGTTTGTTTTGTAATGCCAACCTTGCTTGTTCTTCGCGCAAGGCTGCCAATTGTTTTTCCTTCTCAATCCGCTGTTGTTCCTCTTGTTTCCGTCGTTGTTCGGCAAGGTAAGGACTGATCTTGCTGTCTATCATTGCCTTTAATTTTTCACATTCTGTAATAAGTTTTTTATATGGTCTTTCTGTTTCGGCAATAGCTTCTTTCAATGGCGCTATTGCTTCTTTTCTCGCATTGTCGGCATCTTTTAGCAGCTTGGTAACCTTCTTGCCGAAATCTGTGGCCTCATAAATGGTCTCAGAATCTACAGTTAAATCAATCACTCGCAATTTGATCGTTGAATACTCTTCAATGAGATCAGTTTCAGCCACGCCCCTGAAAAGCTCTATTTC
>DYKD01000249.1 GCA_020722765.1 Brevinema andersonii
CACTGATGGGGCAGCACATTGATGCTGACCCCGTAATGATCGGGGATTTCGATCCCCTGCTAACCCAAAACCGCTCAACAAATCCAGCTCGCTTTTCTGAGCAAAGTGGGGACATAGATGCCATTCTTTGCGATGTCCTGAATGTGGCGGGGAGATGAAGATCATCAGTTTTATCGAGAAGTGTCAGCCGGATGCAGTTGAAAAGATACTGCGCCACTGTGGGTTGTGGAAAACGGCGGTATCGCGGCCGCCACCAGTGAAAAGCACAGTTGCAGAACCAGAGCCCTGTTATGACTATGGCTACTTTGACCGCGTCTGCATATAAATAGTGCTTCCTTGATTTCTGCCTAGTTTGGCAGCGATGCCACCTATTTACATGCTTTTTAGAAATTTTGTTTGCTTTTCAGGTTTTTCAGGTCTATACTGGCTAATTTTTCGGCAGGTCAGAAGCAATGAGGATGCCGGATATGGCTTGGTGCTCTGAAAACGGAAAATGGCCGGAGGACAGAGGATGATGTCCTCGATTTTTTTGATCCCTTGAAAAATCAAATTTCTTTATTGACGATTCAATCTTTCCACAAAAATACTATATTGATTATGTCAGGTACTATCTATTGAAATAGAACCGGGGTTACAAAGCCCCGGCCCTTTCTCCCTATATCTCATCGACCTCAACATACTTGGCAAGAATTTCATCGGCTGGAATAAAAAGATATTCTGTCCCATCATATTCCACCTTTGTTCCCGCATACTCTTTAAATATGACAACATCACCGACGGCAATCTGCTCAGTAGCATCAGCGGCGATGCTGATCACCTTGCCCTCACTCGGCTTTCCCTTGGCCGTCTCCGGTATGATAATTCCACCCGAAGTCGATTCTTTTCCCTTTGCCAGTTCGACTAAAATGTTTCCGTTTACAGGCTGCATTTTTCTCATCATCAATCACTCCTATTTACGCTAAACCCAATAATTGATCGATTCTTTTCTGGTCAAATCCGACAACCCACTGGCCGTTGATCTCTGTTTGCGGAACACCCGTCTGTCCGGTCCTTGCCTGCAAATCTCTAGCAAGCGAAAGATCACGCGAAACGTCCACGTCCCGAAACATGATTCGGTTCTTCCGGAGATAGGATTTGAGGCGATTGCACCAACTGCAACTGGGCGTCGAATAGACCACGACGTGATTAACCTTTTTATTCTCACCTTCTTTGTGTTTGACGGGCGCATCGAACAGCATAAGAGCGTAATGCTCCTTGTCCTGCAATCCTTCCACCGTCTTGGCGACATGTCCCTTTTTAACCGCAACAACGGTCGGCACACTGGATACGCCAAGCTGGCGATGCACGTCCTTCACTTCCGATGCATTGATCGAGTAGATCGGCGTGTCCTCGTATTCGGCTTTCAGCTCAACCAGCCGCTTGAGGGCCTCCTGACTCTTTTCAGACGATTCCGTGTAAAAAGCGAGCAGAAAAAACTCTTCCTTTTCTGCAAGCTGTTCATAATGATCAAGGTTTCTTATGGGATCCAGCATTGTCTTTCTCCTGATTCTTTATGATAATCCATGGGCTTACCCCTGAGAAGGTGACCATGAAAGTGTTTTTGCTTTTAGATGAAGTTTTTCAAAAAAAGATGCAGATTTTTAGATTGGAGGTATGATTTTAGCCGTTTGAAGGCCACAAAGCTTTGGGTGTAGCGACCTGGCCATTTTTCAGATATTCTTCGACCATTTGGACAACAGTGGTTATCGGTTCTTGG
>DYKD01000250.1 GCA_020722765.1 Brevinema andersonii
TACGAGAAAACTAGAAAGTTATAAACCGCGCATTCATTTTTCTTCATAGAACGTTTGGCACTATAAAATTAATCGAACCTGTTTATTAATTTATGCCTGAAGAACCCAGCTTCCCTTTAGATTCAAAGATAGAGAAAAAACTCACTTTACGAATTGGTGAATAAGAATTACTTATGGGCTTTACAATTAAACCTTAACTCCCTAACTGAAGTTTTGCGTTAATTATATTGTACTTCGATTATACATTTTAAAGAAAACACTCCTCGTCGACCTGTATGGGCTGGTTATTGATGCTTCAAGCGCATCCATAAAACGGTTTCCGAATCTTCTCATTGTTTTTGCCATGGATTTCAAGAGTTCAAATGATATCCATCTCTTTCTCTTTTCCACGGAATTATTGAGGCCTGGATATTTACACAGAGATCGAATGCTTGAGATTTCGAGGAGCACTCTCCCAGTAACTATGAGACGGAGGTACAAGTCTGTCTTGCATAGCTTCCTGAGGAATATGTGCCCTAACCCGTCCTGCTTGAAATCCCTGTGCATGACTTCAATATCCCATCTTTGAAGATATGTCTCCAGGATTCTCTTGGTACTCCATTTCATGCGGTTGGTTACATAGTATCGTTTTCCGTTGATTCCTTCAGAAATTATCACATTTACTGAACCGATCCCGGGCATCTTTCCATACATTTCCCAAGTGGAGTATATGTTCCCCGATATCTTCATGGTTACAGAATCAATGTAACTGAGAGGAACAAGATCAAGGGTGGTCCATCTCCCCTTAATCCTGATCTTCCTGTTACCCTTGCTCTGAAACACCCAGTTCAGGTTCTTCGAACTGAGAAATTTTGTCATATCCTTTGTGAAGTACCATATATCTCCCACAACAGTATGGAAATTCAGCCCTGCAGATATGCATTTCCCTATGGTTTGAACCTGCATATCTATCTTGGTTAGGTATTCATCCTCTTTCTTTTCCCGTTCAAGGGATTCAAGTCTTCTGTAAATGTCTGCTGATATCGGATAAAATCCATATTTTCCAGAGAATGTACATGTGGCGAGCTGCATTCCGAATACGTTCTTTCCCACAGAGTGATCGAATATCCAGTTTGCTCCCTCAATGTGTTTGCCTATCTTCTCCACAATGGTATCATCTATGGCCAGAACTCCATCCTCCTCAACGGAGTTGATCAGATCAATGGTTTTTCTGAATATGGCTTCCCTGTCAAACTTCGAGACAAGGAACCTGTTCATGTTGGACTGGTTCACATGATCTGATATGATGGAGTTGAGATGGGCTACGCTTCTTTTCTCTGAATTATTCAAGGCAGAGATCAGTTCAGAGAAGTGCCTGAACTGTCTGATTTCAGGAAATGCTGATCTGTAATTGATCAAAAGTTCATCAAGAATTTCCGGGTTCTTCACAATTGGGATTTCCATATGTCACACAAACGTATGACAAACTCTTAACTGTTTCGAATTTCAATATTAAATTGTTAAGTGTGAATAGAATTAACGCAAAAGTCTAGTAATATAAAATGCCCATAGGTCCACATGGATTTTTAACGTGTATTCTTTCATTGCCCTCCGGGATATCATGGTCCATCAACCATTATTTCAATAGATACAAAACCTTTTGATATAATGACTTATAATTTGTCAATATAATCACTGTATATATTTTATCCAGCGTCAATCATGTGAACTACCTCATGCTAAAGCATTGAGGCTTCCTGCTTCATTGACCATGC
>DYKD01000251.1 GCA_020722765.1 Brevinema andersonii
ATATTTGAATTTTTCATTACCTTCATCAGGAATGCTTTTGGCCTTTCTTCGCCAAGAGGTACGCATTTGCGGGATGAACCATAAAAAAGCCTGCGATTCATATACCAGATGGTACTTACGACTACTGTCCCGAACCATACGGCGGCCATTATTGTAAGTTGTGGAATTCAAAGCATTGCTTTGCATATGTCTCTCTATCACAAACTCTGTTGTCACGTTCGTCTGCTTGGGATAAAAATAGATAGTATCATCGTAGGTTAAGTTGCTAATATCCTCCGCAAAGACCCGCAAAGCTTCTGGACTATCCGGATTAAGACTTGCCCCAGGTGCAATGTCATGGACAATTTCTAGCATAGCTGTGCTTTCATCACCATCTGGTTTGCCGGGGTAGGTAAATTCTATTGCGTCCAGGTCCTGCGTAGATTGAGAATAAGAACGATGTGCTATGCCATCTGATATTACTCCCACTTTAACGCCGGTGCCGTTACACTGAAATTGGGATCGAGCAACATCAGCAAGAAGTTGAGTGTCCCCTATTGTCTTCACACTGCCTGTACGAGTATGTGGACGACCCACTGAAGAAATTCCTCCCACGGATTCTAACTTCGCAATTTCTTTGATTGCCTCATAAGGTATCCAACAATAGATATTGATCGGAAATCTAAAATTCGGTATAGTGACTTTTTGAATGACGCCGCCAACCTCCACAATTTTGCGAGTGACGGCAAGAGTATCGGATGCAGACGCTGAAAGGAACAATGAGACATTGACATGCATTCGGCCACTTTGATCCACAAGCAAATCGTCAGAGGAATATTTTTCTTTTATATTCGGATCACCCTTAGCATTCTCTTCAATCATCTTGTTAATTCGTTTTCGAATGTACCCTTGTATCTTTTTTTCATGACGAGGCAAATTCTTGACTATTTCTTTCGCTTGTCTTGCAATTTCATTCATTTTGGCTTCTTGATCCTGAGTGAATTGTGCGTAAGATAGCCTTGTTGATAGAAGAAGAGCAAAACAGATCAACCCCCAATGACCTAACTTCACTTGTTTTGATGGCTCCATAACATCCTCCACAATGTTTTTAGGTGAGTAATTTTACCATCCGATAATTGGATTGCTATACTGGATTCATAAGATATCACCTCCTCGCTACTGCTATTCGTTTTGATCATTCTCTCGGAATTAGGATCTTCTTTTCATTCACTGAATTCGCGTCCCGTGGCACAAGATGGCCCTGTCTCCATCCTCACCCACGGCAACTACGGTGTTATCTTTGACGGCCAGACCATGGAAAATCATGAAGGTTGGAAAGTCATACGTTTTCCAACTCTTCCCATTATAATGGGCAAAAATGCCGAAATCTCCGGCCACAAAAACATCGTTTTGATGATTGCCGCGTACAATGTTTTTATAAAGCTCCGGCAAGCCTAAAACTTCGCTCCAGCGCTTATTTTCGTATTTGAATAAACCATCGCCGCAGATATACAGCGGCGAATCTTTTGCAAACCATATTGATTGCGCAATGATCTGAGGACTCCAATCGAATTCTTTGACAACGTAATTGTTGAGAATCTGCAGTACCTTTTTTTCACCCCCAAAGTACTTATTCGAAACAGCGCAGAAAATGGTGTTCTTCTGGGCGTTTTTATCATAGACCCCCCACATATCTTGGATATTTTGATGGGTTCCGGTTTCTATTTTACGCCAGGTGCTGCCGTCATAATGGACTAAAACTCCTTTGCTTCCT
>DYKD01000252.1 GCA_020722765.1 Brevinema andersonii
AATTTAAGTTTGACCTATTATCCATTTTTGGTTCCGGCTTGTCCGGGTTAGGTATAGATAATCATATTAGTATCGGTCACCTGCAAAACGTATTGTCTAAATAAATCGGGAAAATGCTTCTCAACTACCATTAGACGCTACACCTACATAAAATTTGCTATTTCTTGCACTAAAAACATATCAAATCTACTCCCAAAAGTCGAGCTATAAATCTCTTGCAGTTTTCCGCCCTCTGCCTTCTTACCTCTGACTCCTGATCCCTACCTTCCATTCGTCTTTTGCTCTTTCGCTTTTGGCCTTTGACATTTAGCTTTTGGCTACTTGCCCTTAGCTCTTGCCCCCACCCTTCCATTCTTCCATCCTTCCATCCTTCCATTCTTCCATTCCCAAAAGGACCCAAGGAGCAAATCCACGGCGACTTCGTCCTGTATATTTTCTACCTTCAGGTATCCTGCTTCTTTTACTTGCCTAGAACCGGGTTTAGGTTCACCTGCAACTTCATCGTATACGGCTCGCGGCATGATCACCTGACCATAAAGCCCGGACAAAAGAGATAACTGACCTATTCTGGATAGTCCTATCAAAGTTGAGGCATCGGCGACAACACTCATGGCTGCTTATCTCGATTCCACGGCAGCTTTAAACTCAGCCTCAAGTTCTTCCTCCTCATAATCGATGACAGGGACCTGCAATTCGTTGAGGAAATCAATGAAAACTCCAAGACCATATTCTGCCAGTTCGGCGGCTTTTCCCAAGCTCAAAAGTCCATTTTGAAACAGATGAACAGCCAGAAGCCTTTTTGCTTCGGTTGAAATACGCCCTTTTGAATACCCACTGCTTGAAAGCGTAAGATATGCATCTTCGGGTATCTCGACCGTTATCTTCACTTTACTCACGTTATTTCTCCAAACAACAAACTACATCAATTCCACTGCAACAACCGGCTTGGTGTTCCATCTTGCCCTGCAATTCTATATCGCTCCAACCTTCCCTTCTTCCTTCCTTCCTTCCACCCTTCCTTCCCTATTTCTTTTCCTTCCATCCTTCCGCTCTCCCATCCTTCCATCCTTCCGCTCTTCCATCCTTCCATTCTTCCGCTCTTCCATCCTTCCATTCTTCCGCTCTTCCATCCTTCCATTCTTCCATCCTTCCAGCTCTTTCCCTTCCATCCTTCCGTTCTTTTCGCTTCCATCCTTCCAATCTTTTTCCTTCCAATCTTTTGTTTTACTTTGTTACGAAAGAATCCTCCCAATCCCCCTTATTGCGTTTATCCTGAATCTGTGCCTGCAACCTTAAGAGCTGATTTTCTGTCTTGTAGTGCAAATCATCAAATCGGTCAAATTCCGCCTTGGCAATCTCACCAGATTTATAAACAGCGTACATCTGTGCATAAACCTCCCCCGACGACCCATTCGCGATATTTAAATGCTGAAGATACTCATTGATCGACCTTCTGCAATACCCTTCCGATATATTAGATGGAATCGAAATAGCCGCCGCCTCTATCTGATCTTTTACCTTATACGATATGTTCTTCTTACTTTTCATCAACTTGGAAACGAATACATACAACTCGATAGCATCCTGCCAAACCCGCAACTTCCTAAACCCCCGATTGATATTCCTATTCCGCTCTAAGATCCCCTCTTCCATTCATCCCTCCGTACAATTTATCTTTCAACCTTCCAACCTTCCAGCTTTCCAACCTTCCACCCTTCCAACCTTCCATCCTTCCA
>DYKD01000253.1 GCA_020722765.1 Brevinema andersonii
CTTTTGAAATGGGAAGCTCTTGGGTTGCCATTTGGATACCCTGAGGTGTTGTTATTCTAGAGCCTTGCCGATTAACACAAGTTCAGGAACTTGCTCGGCGAATTGATTTGATAACTTAGCTACCGACAGTCTAGGGTAAGATTTCTTGTCAAGTTGACGGCTTTGCACACTCATTGATTTGTCCGCTAAGTATTCGCCATAAATGCCCATTGACACTACGTATGCCGATGCTGGCTTATCATCATGAGTGGGTGGGTCATAGTTGATAGTGAGCAGATGGATGAATCGGCTATCCGCTAACTGCCCTATCAATGAGGAGACTGCTGGATAGTTTTTCAAATCTTTGTTAGCAACATAGAACCCAATGTCAGCATTTTCCTGGCAGATGGCTATAATTTGTTTCAAGAAGGAATTGAGGACATGGAAATTTAGGTATGTTTTTTCCATATCCCTTTTTATTTCCCTGTCGTAGTAGTTGACAACAGCAACCAGAATATCCGAATGTGTAATTGGCGTCTTGGCTCTCGACATTCGCTTCGCGGCTATGATGTCATGCAACAGGTTGATAAAATCGCGTGGGTTTCCGCCACTTGCTTCCGTCAGTATGTCTAATGCGTCCACGCCGTCAGACGCAAATAGCGAATCTGGATTCAGGGGGCCCAGTCTGCCTTCGCAAACATTGCGTAGAATCGTTGACAGGAAATTTCTGGCGCGTGCAAAATCGTCTAGCGAAAAATCAAGGTCAAGACTTGTGTAGTCATGTGCGGCTTGCAATCCTGCTTCTGTCAAGTTGTCTTTTACAAACAGAAGTGACCTGTTGCGCACGGTGGCAACTTTGAGATAGCATGGAATACCCCGAAGCAACCGTTTGAGATAGTCGGCAATCAACGGCTGATGCAATAAATCTATTTGATAGAAATCATCTATAAGGATATACAGCGTGTCATACCCCATTTTTTCAAGCCACTTGTTTATGAGGGCGCGGTACTTTCCTATGCCATTGAATAACACACCAATCTTTTTCCAAGTCGCTTCTTCTTCAATCGCTTGCTCTGTTGCCTTGCGATTGGACAGATTAGCGGCTAAACGAAGTATGCTTTGAACAGTTGAGATTTCTTCACTGAATTCTGTTTTGCTTTCCTTCTGCTCGCGCTCAAGAACCTTCTGCTTGACTTCGTCTGGTTTCTGATAAAGCGACTCAAGCCGTTTTATCTCCGCTTCAATTTCCCTTGCAAGATTTCGTCGCGGTATATTGAGTTTGTTAAGAAATCCTGCGTGAGCGCGTGCTAGCAGATCGCGCAAGGTTATAAGCAAAATCTCGATAATCAAGTTGGGGTAGGATTTTTGCGCTATTTGCTCAACGTCTATCAGAACGGTTTGAATCTTTGATGATTCAACTCTCGTCTCAAGTTCACGCAATAAGACAGACTTGCCAGAGCCACGTCTGCCAAAGATTACATGATTGCGATTGGAAGCCAACCGATTGACAAATCCCAAGTCAACAAATTTGTACAGCGGCTTTTTGGTCTTTCTTTCTTCGCGCATTATTGCAGAAAGAAAACCAAGAAGTTCGTCAATTTGTGGACTATCCCAATCGAGGCTGAATCTCGTTAGCATAGACTCGTGTCTCTCTCGAAGAATAGGTCAAACTGTAATGGATTGCTTGAAACGCTTTGCCTAACTGGCGGCATAACGGTTGGTTTTAGCGGCAGCGGCGGGGCAGGCAAGACTCCT
>DYKD01000254.1 GCA_020722765.1 Brevinema andersonii
TGTAGAATTGAATCTCACGATCAAAGACTCTTATTCTTTCATCTAAATAATCAGTGTTTTTTATGCAATAATTATCAAGACCTATAAATATGTCTGAATACAATTGGGCAACCAAATCTAGTATCTTCGCCTCAATATGGTTCATATCCGCCCATTCGGAAAATTCAATCCTGTAATCTTTTACTGACCCCTGTTTGAATTTCTCGAAGGTACTCTCTACTTCTGCGCTGTAATCAATTTCAGATTCATATTTGCGAACTGTAATCTCATTAGCCTTTATAAGCAGGGAATACTTTATGGCAGATAAATCAGCCTTAAGCTTTTTTGTTTCTGCCAGAAGCGATGTAAAACGTTCAGAATAGGCAAAGTCCAATAGATATTCTCGGAAGGATAAAAAGCCGCGAGATTTTAAATCTGCAAGTTTTAGGTCATGCGCTAAACAATTGACGGCGTCGCAGTAGATTTCCACCCCATCCAAAAACCAGCTTTCCTTCTGGTATTTGTAATAAAGCTTACCCGTTTGGGCAAGGTGCTGACGCATTGTGCGCATTTTTTGCGCAAATGATTCTAAGTACTCAAGCAAAATAAATTTCTTGTTTTGAAATGCCTAGTTGGTGTATGATTATCCTCCAGAATATTTATGACAAAATGAAAAACAGGAGGATATTGATGCGTTTTATAGAGAACCTATGCTGGCTGGAAATAAGGTTTTTGCAGCGTATCCATAGGGAAAGCAAGAAACATTATGTCCGAGAACGAGCACACTGTATTCTATTAAGCTACCAGAAATATGAAGTAGCTGAACTGGCAAGGATATTCGGTAAGACAGAACGAACTATTTATACATGGCTGGATTCATGGGAAACACAACACTTTGTGGGTTTGTATGACCAAGAAGGCAGGGGTAGAAAACCCAAACTTGATAATGATCAGCAGCGCCAAGTGAGGGAATGGACTAAAAAGTACCCAAAGAATCTGAGGAAGGTTGTAGCTCTGGTGAGAGAGGAGTATGGTATATCCGTGAGTAAATATACTATTCAGCGAATACTAAAAAGCTTTGGCTTTAGCTGGCGTCGTATCAAAAAGAAACCCAAAGGTCAGCCAGACCCAAAAGAATACACTCAAAAGAAAGAAGCCCTTAAACAGCTTCAACAGCAGGCAGAGAAGGGAGAGATAGACTTATATTACTTTGATGAGACTGGATTCGGCTTTGACCCATATATACCTTATGCCTGGCAAGAGAAAGGAGAAACCATAGAGGTGGAATCCAGTCGGGGAAAGCGATTGAGTGTTTCTGGGTTCTTGAGCTTACAGAGAGACCTGTTTGCATACACTACAGAAGGGATTGTGGACAGTGACTTTGTCATTGCCTGTTTTGATGAATTCAGCAGTGACCTCACAAGAAAGACAGTGGTGGCTATGGATAACTCCCCTTTGCATACCAGTAGCGCCTTTGAAGCCAAGATACCTGAATGGCGAAGCAAGAACCTTGAGATATTCAATCTTCCCAAGTATTCCCCAAGGTTGAATCTCATCGAGATTCTCTGGCGTTTCATGAAGTATGAATGGATCCAGTGGTGGGCATACAAGGGATGGTCGTATCTGGTAGAATACGTTGAGATGGTCATTAAGGGATACGGAACTGAATATGAAATTAATTTTGCTTGAGCACTTATTTCAATATAAAGGAGGAGATGACTATGAATAATTATATATCAAGTGAAATAG
>DYKD01000076.1 GCA_020722765.1 Brevinema andersonii
TATAACCGCAAAAGTCATATCAGTTAATGCAACCTAGTTTGGGACAAGGTCTATTATTCAATATTTTGTAACTGGTTTTAATTTTGACAATCCTTGTGATTTGGTATATTCTTGATAAAATGAAGAAGCATCAAAAAATTATAATCATCGCTGGTCCAAATGGTGCTGGGAAAACGACCTTTGCAAGAGAATTTTTAACAAGGGAAGCGGATTGTCCAGAATTTATAAACGCTGATTTGATTGCGCAAGGATTATCTCCCTTTGACCCTGATAAAGCTGCAATCGCGGCTGCAAAATTGATGCTTTTAGAAATTAAAAGGAAAACTGAACAAAAACAGAGTTTTTCATTCGAAACGACTCTTTCAGGAACGAATTACCTCAAGGCGATAAAGAAATGGAAGAAGTCAGGTTATTATATTAAACTGATATTTCTCAGTCTCCCTTCCCCACAGATTGCAATTGCACGAGTTAGAGCGAGAGTTGCCCAAGGAGGACATGATATCCCAGTAGAAGTAGTAACAAGGAGATTTCATGCAGGGCTTGAAAATTTTCATGTGTTTTATAAGGGCATTGTCAATAGTTGGGTTTTTTATGAGAACTCATCGACATTGCCTAGAATCATAGATTCTGGAGATAATGATGAAAAATGAAAAGATGATGTCAAAAGATCCTGATATTCGAAATTCTTATAAAGCGCTTAAAAGAGCTGCAAAACGTGCACTTGCGTTTGGAAAAATGACAAATACTCCTGTATATGTCATGGAAGATGGTAAGATTAAGGATATTGCAAAAAGAAAAAATATCAGATCGTCTCTTTCCAAATGAAGACTTGATTCAAGCAAAATACGGAGTCATCAGCTCCACTTTGCTTTCCCTTGTCATCATCCCTGCCATACTGGCTTGGACGGAAAAGAGACAGGGGACAAACGATAAGGTTTGATTTATCAGTCTCGCTTTTCCTATTTTTATCTCAAACTTAATATGAAATAAACAAACAAGATTATCTTTGCCTATGAATGTATGCGGAATAAAATATCTGTTTGTAGGAGCAATAGTATGGAGTACCAAATACGAGAATTAAACAGTATCCATGTGATTGATTTGTCAGGGGATTTTGACCTTTATGAAGCTACTGAGTTTAAAACCCGCTTGAAAACATGGATATCATCAGGAGTCAAAAAAATGGTGGTCAATCTGAAAGACCTGCGCTATATCGACAGTTCTGGTATAGGGGCCCTGATTTCTGGATTGCAGCAGATGTTCAAGGTTGGTGGGAAATTTAAAATCGCGGGGTTGCATCAGGATTTAAGAAGATCCTTTGAGTTGGCCAATTTGGTGAGGCTTTTTGAAATCTATTCGACAGATGACGATGCAATAAAGAGTTTTTAAGGAGAAAGATATGGCATTGATCTATAAGAAATTGATAGTTGACGAGTATAATGATCTTTTTGATAAGGAAGGACTCACATATGTCGAGTTCCCTTCAGAATACAATAAAGTGAGAATCTATACAGAAGATGTGTTGAAGAGTTGCCCTGACAACTTTAGAGAAGGGAATCTTCTCCATCAGCAGGTTTCTGAAATCATCAAGAATGCCATAAAACATGGGAATCAGTGTGATCCTGGGAAAAAGATCAAGGTATGGTATTCATTTCAGAAAAGAGTCAGGTTGATTGTCGAAGATGAAGGTGAGGGTTTTATCAGTCTTGAGGCCTGGAATGATTTTTACAGGAAGAGACAGGAGGCTATTGAAAAAGGGGATTTTGACACTTATTTGAACATGGCTTCGTATAGGAGTTCCAATAGTGATGAGAGTGATGGGGGAAACTCTTTGATGGCGGCTCTGGAGTATTGGAATGGGGGAATGGTATATAATAGGAAAAAGAACAAGGTCGGTGTGATACGATGGTACACTGGTGGATCTGAAAAAAAAGCGTAAAGTCATTTTTTATGATATCTGAAAAAGACAAACGTCATGTCATCGTTCTGGATGGCCTGTCCTTGGAATGTTTTTACTGATTCTGATATGATGTCCTTGAGTTTGGACAGGTCTTCCTTGTAATGTTGTTTTAGGATTTCAATCAGCCTATGTCCTGAGAATGCTTCCCCTTTCTGGTTCATCTGGTCTGTAATCCCATCTGTGATCAGAAGGACCAGATCCTCGTCTTCCAGTTGAAAGCTTTTCAGGATAGGTTCGATGTCTGGCAATACTCCCAGTGGAAGGTTTTCATCACCTGTTTTTATCTGCATGACTTTTCCCTTACGGCACAGGTAGAGGAGTGAATGACCCATATCTGCGATTTTTACTTTTCCCGTCTGTTCATCAATATCCATGAAGATGGCTGTGATGAATTTTTCCATCTCAAATGACTGCATGATGTAGTCATTGATATTGCGTATTAATTTTTTTAGCCCTTGTCTGAAATCATTGATCCTGAACATGCCACCAAGGATCGCTGCAACCAAGCTGGCGGAAATTCCCTTTCCTGAAACGTCTCCCAAGGCAAGATGCCAGTTATGTGTCCCATACTTCTGGATATGGTAAAAATCTCCGCCCACTCCCTTAGCCATTTCCGTTTTTCCTACAAATACGAGTTTTTCCGCCTTAATATGGTTTTCTGGCCTGAAAATGCTCATCTGCAGTTTTCTTGCCAGATTAATATCTTTCTTGGTTATTGAGGAGAGATAGATCAAAAGGTCTGTTGATGAAAAACATCCTGCAAACTGTCCGTCACCATCAGTAAGAAGAAAATGGTGCTGGGTCTGGTCATTAAGGACATCTTCAAGATTTTCAGCTACACTGAATATGTTCTCATTGTACCTGAAGATTTTGGATTGCCCCATGATCTTGTCAACACTTTTTTTGCTGTATACATCCCTGCAGTGAGGCCGGCCAAGAAGGTCAAAAAGGATTTTTCGTTCAATCAGTCCTACCGCTTTTTCTGACTGGTCTACGATTCCGACGCATTGGATTTTCTGATCTTTATGTAACTCTAAAGCCAAATCACCTATCGATGTGTCATGAGAGACAAAAAAAGGAGAACTCGTGATACGTCCTATCATCTGCCCATGGGCATCAAGTCGTCTGGACTTCAGGTTATTTGCTACTGATATTTCTGGAAGTATGAATGATGCCCATTCTTCTGTAGGGATGTCCTCATGGAGTTCAATAGGGATTTTGGCAAGGTTTTTTTTGTCATTCGTCATTGAAGATGCTCCTAAAATAGTGGACTTTTGGATGAATACTATATATTGAAAGTTAAAAAAAAGTTCACGATGTGTGAAAACTGCCAGAAGATTTTTTTTGATTTGTGCTCGTTATATCTACAATATGTTAACAGAAAATTAACATATAAGTCCTTTATTAGGAAAGGATATTCGATAGTTTAGGATTTTTGATGACTATTTCCACGATGTGGTTATAAAACGTATGGATTACTTTTTTCAGCCGATTGTCCATTCTTTGTCAGGTGAAATGGTCGGAGTGGAAGCTATCCTTTCATCTCTCACTACCAAGGGAATATCTCCTGCCATTCGGTTGTTCAACAACGCTGTGAGCAATAATTCCTCGTATGAATTGAATATGCATCTCCTATCAAAGGCTTTGTCAGTTTGGAAAAAGCATCATTTTTCAAAACCTGTCCGGTTTTTTTATAATTATGACCTGAGGATACTTGATGATCCTCACTATGATCCAGATGAGGAATTGTTGTTTTTCAAATCGCAAGGGATTCCTCTTGAGACATTTTGTCTGGAAATCAGTGAACATTCCAGAAACAGTTCAAAAGAAAGGTTTCATGCGTTTATCAGGAGGATCAAGCAATCCGGAATGAGGATTGTGATCGATGATTTCGGAGCGGGATATGCAGGATTGGAACTGATGTATGAACTTGAACCTTATGCCTTAAAGTTTGATCCCTTTCTGATCAGAGACCTTGGGCATGACCATAAGAAAGGTGTTTTTTGTTCCCATGTGGTTAACCTTTGTAGGATGATGAACGTTCTCACGATAGCAGAATGTGTAGAAACTGAAGAGGAATTCCTTGGATGTAAAAGAGCGGGTTTTGACCTTATCCAAGGTTTTTTCCTTCAAAAGCCAGTGAGTGATTTATCTGAATTGGAGCCAATCTATCAGTCTGTTGTTTCTTTGGATCTACAGGAACAGATGGCGACTGATCAGGAGAAAGACCAGGCTTTGATCCTAAAAGAGATTGCTGTTATTGAACCGGTCAGGATCGATGACAGCATCCAAGTGGTGTATAACCGTTTTTTGAAACATCCTGACTATAGGTTTATTCCTGTGCTTGACAGTATGAACGAACCTTTAGGAATCATCCAAGAACAGACATTGAAACGATACATCTATGCTCCTTATGGAAGGGATCTTCTTGTCAATAAATCCGTATCTCAGTCATTGAGGGCTCATCTTGTTTCCTGTCCTAAAGTTGAAATCTCGACAACACAGGAATTGGTACTGGAGATTTTCGCCAAGAATCCTGAGATTGAAGGTGTTATGATGACAAAAAGTTTCAAGTATGTGGGCTTTTTAACTGCCACATCCATGCTTAAAATCATCAGTGAAAGGAATATAGCCTCCGCACGGGAAATGAATCCGCTTACACATCTTCCCGGCAATCTTCTCATATCAAGGTCTTTGGGAAGCCAGCTGCTTTTAGATGATCATTTCAGGATTCTCGTATATTTTGACTTCAACAGTTTTAAGCCATTCAATGATAAGTTCGGATTCAGGCAAGGCGATCATGTCATAAAAAAGTTTGCTGAAATATCGCGTTATAGATTGGCGGATTCAGATAAATTCATAGGTCATGTTGGAGGAGATGATTTTTTCGCATGTTGGAATACTGATAGTGATACTTCCAAGTCTGCTATTTCATTGATTCAGCAGGTTGTTTCAGAATTCAATCTGTTTGCCCTTTCCTTTTTTACGCCTGAAGAGGTTTCACAAGGCTTCTATAAGGCTACTGACAGGTCCGGCCGTAAAAAAAAGATAGAGATTCTGAGGGTTTGTGCTGCCATCCTGCTTATTCCACCAAATAGTGGAAAGCTGACCCAGGAGGAAATCACTCAAATCATGGCGAAAGAGAAAAAAAAAGCGAAATCCTCCTCCGAGGGTGTCGTATTTTCTGTTTTCTTAACACATAATTAACAATAAACAGTTTATATATAATATTTGTAGGAGATTGAAATGGTTGGACATCATAAAGCGATGAGGATTGGAATATTGACAGCAGGCGGAGATTGTCCTGGATTGAATGCCGCAATCAGGGCGGTTGGCAAGACTGCCATTATTGAATATAAGATGTCTGTCATTGGGATTTGCTCCGGATATCTGGGTTTGATCGAAGAAGATTACATGGAACTAACTGAAAGCAATCTTTCCGGTATCCTTACGCAAGGAGGGACGATATTACGGACTTCCCGTGAAAAACCGTTTAAACAGGGATCAGATGGTGAACGTCCGAAATCTGAAATCATCAAAGAGAATTATATCAAGCTGGGGCTGGATTGTCTCATTTGTATTGGTGGTAATGGGACAATGAAGACAGCTTCCAAGCTTGCCAAATCAGGATTGAATGTGATTGGGATGCCGAAAACCATTGATAATGATGTTTGGGGTACGGATCTTTGCTTCGGGTTTGATTCAGCAGTTGCTATCGCAACAGAGGCGATAGACCGGATCCATACAACAGCCAATTCCCATAAGCGTGTGATGGTTGTAGAAGTGATGGGGCATAATGCCGGTTGGTTGGCGCTTTATTCAGGTCTTGCGGGGGGTGGGGATATCATATTGATCCCTGAGCTTCCTTATGAGGAGTCTGTTATTCAGAATTTTCTTTTAACCAGACGTGACCGTGGTAATCCGTATTCCATTGTGGTTGTCGCAGAAGGAATTGAAATCCCAAAGGAGAAAAAATCCAGAGGTGCTTATATTGCCAAGCGGATTACTGAACTGACTGGTATAGAAGCTCGGGAGACTATTTTAGGTTATACTTTACGTGGAGGGACTCCATCGCCCATGGATAGGATTCTTGCAACACGGTTGGGAGCCTATGCTGTGGAAATGGCTGTCTCTGAAAATTTTGGTTGCATGGCAGCTATCAGAAATGGTCTGTTGACATCCATCCCTTTGGATGCAGTAGAGGGGAAACTGAAGGTCGTCCCGAATGATGACAAAATTATCTATCAGGCACGTAGGCTGGGGACCTGTTTTGGGGATCAACATTAGACAAGGAGAAAGAGATTATGAAGCTTGTTACATTTGTAAGACATGCAGATGCGGAAAAACTCAAGAAAAACGAGTATGATTTTGAAAGAAGGCTGACAAAGAAAGGAATTTCTGACTCCAAGGCTATGGCAAAAAACCTGTTTAAAGAACCAGGTTTTGTATCAGGTATGGTCATGAGTAGTATGGCGTATCGTGCCATTTCTACAGCTAGAATCATTGCCAAACGGGCAGGGTTAAGGAAGGACGCAGTCCAGTCTCATGAGCAATTATATTCAAATCTTTCCTATGAGAGGTTTCTTGCCGTCCTCGGCAGTCTCCCTGAAGATGTCCATCAGGTGATCATGGTCGGTCATAATCCTTGGATTGAGAAACTGGCCACAACAATTTTTCCGGAATTCTCATTTTCTGTTCCTAAGTCTTCAGCTTTGAGTATCAGATTTGATGTGATGAGTTGGAAAGAAGCCAGGAAAGAGAATGCGGTTTTTAATTTTTTCAAGTATTTGAAGGATGCCGAGGATTTGCCTAAAATGAACCTGTTTTTTGCCCATAGAGCTATAAATAAAATCGCAGAAGAGGCAGGAAATGTGGTGGGAAAAGGAAGTTTGCAGTTGCTTGGTCAAAAGAAGAAGTCTATGGTCAAAGAGACAAAAGATCTGGTGATTAGAAAACTTGAAAAATCTTCTATTGTCACAGTCCGATCCATCGCGGAGCTTAAGGAAATGTATGAGGAATGGAAAAATAAAGTGGCACAAAAAAAACTGAAGAAGGCAGAAAAGAAGGAGAAGAAAAAGAAAGAAAAGGAAGATAAACGGAACAAGAAAAGGATGAAAAAAGAGAAAAAAGCCTCGCGAAAAAAAGCGAAGAAAATCGCCAAAGCGGCAAAGAAAGACCAGCAGACGAAGAAAACAGCCAATCACGGACCATCAGGAGACGAGATTGGACTTGTATAAGGAATTTATTCCTAAGGAGCTGAGTTGGCTCAGTTTCAATGCCCGTCTTCTACAGGAGGCTGAAGATACTACTGTCCCTATTGTCTCAAGATTGAAATTCCTTGGTATTTTCTCATCAAACCAGGATGAATTTTTCGAGATCCGTGTTGCTACATTAAAACGTCTATGTATGTTGCGCAAGAGTGCTAGAAAAAAACTTGCGATCAATCCCAAGAAGGTGCTTTTAGAGGTGCAGGAGGTTGTCCTCAAGCAACAGGAAGAGTTTCACCGCATCTATGATGGTATTCTGGCTGATTTTGCAAAACGCAAAGTCAATTTTGTTGATGAACACAAACTTACAGAAGGGCAGAAAACCTATCTTAAAACCTTTTTTTCTGAAAAAGTCAGGCCTCATATCTTTCCTACAATGATATATAAAAAATTCAGGATGCCCGAACTGAAGCATAGGTCTGTCTATTTGGCCGTGGAGCTCGTATCAAACAAGAAGGCAGCCAAATCCTATAGTCTGATTGAAATACCGACAGAGGTGTTAAACCGGTTTGTCCAGCTTCCGAGTTCAGAAGGCGAGAGGACTATCATACTTCTTGATGATGTGATCAGGTTCGGTTTGAATGAAATTTTTTCAGTATTCGGCTATAAGACTTTGACAGCATATTGTATCAAGCTGAGCCGGGATGCTGAACTTGACATAGATGACGATATTTATCTGAGTTATATCAGCAAAATACAGTCAAGTTTGCGGAAGAGAAAGCAGGGAGAACCCGTACGGTTTGTCTATGATATTGATATGCCGCCCCAGATGCTTTCTTTCCTTCTTAAAAAAATCAAGATGGAAAAAGATGCACCTGTCATCCCAGGAGGCAGATACCATAATTTCAGGGATTTCAGGGATTTTCCAGACCTGTTTCCAGATGAGCATCCTGAGAAAAGGCTCCCCTTGGAAAATCCTTCCTTAAAAAAAGGAACGCCTCTTTTGGATGTGGTGCTGAAGCAGGACGTGATGCTTCATTTCCCTTATGATTCTTTCAGTAAAATCATTGATCTGATGCGGGAAGCGGCCCTTGATCCCGATGTCGAAGAGATGAAAATAACCCTTTACCGTGTCGCTAAGATATCAGGTGTGATCAATGCCTTGATTACAGCCCGAAAGAACAGGAAGGACGTAACAGTCCTTCTGGAACTACAGGCAAGGTATGATGAAAAAGCCAATATCACTTGGGCTAACAGGTTGAAAGACGAGGGTATCAAAGTCATTTTCGGTATTTCCGGATTAAAGGTCCATTCAAAGCTTTGCCTGATTTCCAAAAGGCAGGGTAGTTCAAAAATCAGGGATTATGCCATTATTGGGACTGGGAATTTTAATGAGGATACTGCTAAAGTATATACAGACCATGCTCTTCTCACATCCAGGCGTAAGATTACCTCAGAAGTAAGAAAGATATTTGATTTCTTTCAGAACAATTACCATATTCCTAAATTTGAACATCTGGTTGTATCTCCTTTTTCCAACAGGAATAAGATGATGGAACTTATTGAAAATGAGACTGAAGCCTCATTAAAAGGCAAAGAGTCCTATATTGATCTCAAACTGAATAATCTTGCGGACCATGAAATTATTCGGAACCTTTATAAGGCCAGTCAGGCGGGAGTCAAGATCCGCATCCTTGTCCGCGGGATGTGTTCCTTGATTCCTGGCATTCCTGGACTCAGTGAAAACATCATCGCACGAAGTATTGTTGACATGTATCTTGAGCATTCAAGGGTTTATTTTTTTGGGAACAGCGGGGAGGAACGTTGCTATATCTCATCCGCTGATCTGCTTCCTCGAAACTTGGATAGCAGGGTTGAAGTGAGTTGCCCGATATTGGATCCGGTATTGCATTTGCAGCTCCGTGACATGTTCAATATATGCTGGTCAGATAATGTGAAAAGCAGGATTTGGGATGTGGAACTTCGGAATGAGTATTCAAGATCAGGGGACACTCCTGTGCGTTCCCAGGATGCTATCTATGAATACCTTGCAAAGGCACGAGTATGAAAGACCTTTTCATCATAGATGGGATTGGTGCCTTCTTCACAGGCTACAAGAGGAATGTCATCAATTGGTCCAAGATCCCCTTTGACCATCTGGAAAAGAGGCGTAGATTAAAAAAAAAGCTTTTAAAACGTATTCTTGAAAATTTCGAGAAATTTCTGCGGCATGCCTGCTCATTCGGTTATAATGCGGTTTCCTTGGATGATGTGGCTCATCTTGCCAGTTTTGACATTTATCCTGAAGAGTTGCTCTCAAAAATATCCCATTACAGGAGTTTTTTCGGGAAAGTTATCAAGCTCTGCCATTCATACAAACTGAAAGTTTTTCTTACAACGGATGTGATGTTTTTCAACGAGCAGATTCGGCGTTATACACGTATGCGGCTCCCTGAAATCATCGGTTTTTTGGGGATGGCCTGCAGGCAGGTTTTTGAGACCTTCAAGATAGATGGAGTCATTGCCAGGATTGGTGAACGTGATGGCAATGATGTTGAAGGTGAATTCCTGAGTGACCTATGCATACGGACTCCAAAAGAGGCGAATAGGTTGATTAAGGGTCTTCTTCCTCTTTTTGAGCAGAAGAAGAAACTCCTCATATTCCGGACTTGGACTGTCGGTGCTCATGCCATAGGGGACTTGATGTGGAATGCGGCCACTTATGATCGTACTTTCAAGGGGATCGTAAGCCGGAATTTCATAGTCTCGATGAAGTATGGGGATACTGATTTTTTCAGCAAGTTGTCTTTGAATCCTTTGCTCTTTCATGGAGAACAGCAGAAATTGCTTGAGCTTCAGACTCGGAGGGAGAGAGAAGGTTTTGGTCTCTTCCCGAATTATCTTGGCTGGGAGTGGCAGGAATATCAGGAGATGCTGAAATCCTGTCAGTCGCTTAGAGGAATTTCCGTGTGGTGTCAGTCTGGAGGCTGGTCCAGAAACAGGGATCTCACATTTATCAGGCAATCTTCAAGATGGGTGGAATTGAATACGTTGCTTGCTATAAGATTGTTCAAAGATGAATATTCGGCAGACCAGGTGATTGAGGAGTTTTTTGGAACAAAAGATAAGGAGCACTGGAAAACATTCCTCATGGATTTTAGGAGTCTGTTCTGCGATCTTCTGTACCCACAGCCATTCGATAGGCTTTCCATCTATTTTAGGAGATTAAGAATTCCACCATTGCTTTGGATGACATGGAATTTTATCTCCTTGACTCCTTTTTTGTTTGGGTTATTCAAAGCATATAAAGTCGTTCCGCCTGTCATGATGACAGAAAAACTGAAAAACATGGAGAAAGAAGGCGAATCTCTCTCAGTAAAAGATTGGGGTTTAGCAATGGCTGTTCTAAGGTGTATGTATGCTTCTCGTCTGGTTTTGGCAGGACTTATGGATTATGAGACTGCAGCTCTAAAATTTGACAAGTTCAGGAAAAAATGGAAGAACAGCCCTTATAAGTTTCAGATAGATAAAGGGATTGCCAAGCCTGATTCGCTTGCGTCACTTTTTTTTCGGACTTTTGTGAGACATAAATCCACGTACAGGCTATTGGATCTTTTTTTGTTGCATCCGCTGGTGTCCAGGATGCTCCTAAACATGACGATGTTTTTCATGGGTTCGCATCTTCCAAAAGTGACAGACAGAAAAGCGATGTCTTTTGATACTCTTTTCAAATAATTCGAAAGATATATTATTTCCTTTCCAACGCGGATAAAATTCCACTGGTCGGTTCTCTTATCCAGGGATTTATGGACAGGTTGTTAGATATCAAACCGGCGTATCCAAAAACTGACGCTTCTGCACCAGACTCCACTGTGAAGATGACTTATAAGTACATCAAACGTGGATTATGCAGGAGTATTTTGAAACTGGTCAAGACTCACAGGATTCCTGTTGTTAAGACAATCCTTGGACAAAAAATGCCAGCACTAAAAACAGGAAAAGGAGAACCAATTACAATAATGAACTATATCCTTTCTTGTGGTACGAGTACAAAGATACTTGACAGATTCAAGGCGACTTTGGACAAACTTGGACTTGGCAAGCTATTAGGGAAAAACATCACAGCCGCTTATGACCCTGATCCGATCAAATATTTTGATGATTTCACAGCTGCGCTCAGGAATACGGACATTGTATGGACAAAGCCAAGCGAACTTGTTTTTTATGCTGGATTGGCGCTTCCAATACTTTGTGCACCTTGCATCGGACCACACGAACACTTGAACCAGGAATGGGTAACTGATCTTGGAGCAGGAATCGCCATGGCAGGTGACGCGTCAACATGCAACGAATGGCTTTTTGATATTT
>DYKD01000255.1 GCA_020722765.1 Brevinema andersonii
ACTTCACACCTTTACCTCAGTCCCTATCGCTTTTCCGGTTTTTGTCAGAAATGCTGCTACTGACATTCCCCTGTTGTAATGGGAGAAAGTTGTAAATTAAAGAGTTTAGCTTGTTTGTATAAACGCTTCAATTGTTGTTCTTTGAATTTCTGTTCATAGAGGTTTATGCCTTGTTCAACATAATCAATACCCTTGGTCATTAAATCATAATAACGTTCAGCAATTTTTCGAGCAGTAGCCTTCAGAGCAACACGTCTGCCCTTTTTGGCTTGAAGGCGTTTGTAAAACCCGCTTAAAGCTGAGTATTTGCTATTAGCAATGGACATCGCTGCTTCAAGAAAGATTTGACCTGCAGTAGAATGTTTTTTTACTTTACGTTTTTTGTTGGACTTGCCTGAGCGGTGCATATTAGGACAAAGAGATGCCCATGAAGTAAAGTGTTTTTTGGTTCTCCAGTTTTTTTCAAGATTAAGACCTGTGGCTGCGATTGCTTCTAAGAGAGTTTTATCATTCAACCCGGTGATAGTTGTTGGGTCTTTACCTTCAGTGATAATCATCAGTTTTGTGTGAAGTTCTTCGACTCTGGGGGGATTATGACGAATCTGTTTTGGCTTCTTTATATTGGGAGGAATGGCTTTACCTTCGGTGAATTGATTGAGCAGTGCTTCAATCTGCTTATCGCATTTTAGAATCTGCTGCTGATAAAACTGGTAGGCAGCTACAGCTTGTTCAAGAGCAAAGATGTGTTCGGTACGGAAATTTCCTTTCAGAGAAGCAATTACTTCAGCACGTTTCTTCTTGAGTATGGAATCTTCGCAGAAGGCAGCAAGAGTTTCTGGATTGCATTCTCCGTTGATAATAGCATTGAGCAGACGCATACCGCTTTTGCCGTGAATCTGAGAGATGACATTATGAAGCTTAATGTTCATCAAGTCCAATGCTTTTTGCATATGTTGAATATGCTGAGAAGCCATAGAGATGTGGTCGTTGCGCAGGCGAACATAAGTGCGTAACTGACGGATGGTATCATCGGGAATAAAGCAAGGACGTAGAAGTCCATAGGAGTGAAGCTGCCCAATCCACTGACAATCGGCAACATCGCTTTTACGTCCGGGAACATTCTTAACATCTCTGCCATTGACAAGACAAACCTCTATCTCGGATGCTTCAAGCATCTCAAAGAGTGGAATCCAATAGACACCTGTTGCTTCCATTGCAACGGAAGTGACGTTGTGTTCTTTCAGATACACGATTGCCTTCAGGTAATCATCAGTGAAGGTGTTGAATGATTTAACTTCACAATCTTCAACAGCAATGAAGATTTTAGATGAGCCGATATCAATACCGGCAGAGTTGGGATTGATTTTTCTTAAAGACGCCATAGTAGTTACTTTAGTGATTGTTAATAAAAAAAGATTACTCAGAAGATCGTAAGCCCGGTGATTGTACAGATAACAGTATACTGCTACACGGGCATTCTGGAAAAACAACATTGGCACCAAATGAAAAATGACAATCACCAGAGCAAGCCTAAAGCACGAGTATACCTGTGGTTATACAGGTACATCAATTAACTTAACTGCTACACTGCTTGCGAATTCTGATAGTACTTAATGTCACTATAATGAAAAATAAAAGCAAATGCTTTTTATTTTGCCTAAAGCTGAACTCTTCAACTTAACTACCAAGGGCTGCTAAAAAATACTTGATCT
>DYKD01000077.1 GCA_020722765.1 Brevinema andersonii
AGCCATATTGTTGTCCTCCCTTAATCCGCCATCCAGGTACGTAGCAGTTTTGCCACGTTCTCTGGATGTTCTTTAGCAAGATTACGAGCATTTTCTTCCATCTCCAATCGAGCCCGTTCTTCGAGTGAAATGGTAGGTTCTGAGAGATCACGTTCAGCATCCTGTAAAGCCTGCTGCCGTAACAATTCCTGCTGCCGGGCCAGTTCCTCTTCTCGGATCCGACGCTGACGGTCGAGCTCTTTCTGAAAATATCGCACTAACAAAGTCAAGAGAAGAATGCCAAGGACAGCCATCAACACGATAAGAAGCATTTTCTTTGCCTGCTGCCTCTTGAATTCCTTTATGTTCTCAAGCTCAAATTCTTTCTCCCTGTCAAACTTGATGTTTCGCACAATAACCTGGTCTCCACGGGCAGGATTATAACCTATACTCCCTTTGACAAGATCCGTAAAACTGCGGATGTCCTCTTCTGTCCGAGGTGTATATTGACGCATGATTTTTCGGTTTGTAAAATAGATATCACCGTTATTCCTGTAAAGCTTTTCCCATGTACCATCAATCCAGACTGCGATTGAGACCCGTTTTATGGAATACGCGGCTTTCTTTGTTCCTGTTGTAGCTTCGCCAATTTCGTAATTCTTGATATTTTCAGTCTTCTTATATTTCGCATACTTGTTCGCAGCTTCCTTGTATCCAGGAGGAAGGTTTGGTTCTGTGTGCGGGGGACCTTCAGGCATCATTCCTGGCCCTTCAAAATTTTCTGTCACTTCCTTGCCACTCCGTTCGACTTTTTCCACAACCTCGCTCTCATCATAGGGAGTGAGAGGATTGTCCGGCTTAATGACTGTGGGAAGATATTCCAGTTTCTTCACTTCTTCCTGGTCAAAATTGACTTCAAGTTCCAAACTCATGTCAATCTTATCCTCTCCAACAACCTGTTTCAACCTCTGCCGAACTTCCCCAACAAGAGTCTGCCGCATCCTCTCCTTGATGGCATATTCCTTCTGTGCTATGTCGAGATTGCCAAATTTTTCACCATAAGAGAAATCTGAAATGATGTTACCCTTATTATCCGTAATGACAATATTCTCTTTCTTTAATCCATCAACACCGAAAGCCACAAGGTTTATGATTCCTTTTATCTTGTCTTCGTTCTTGCCAATATCAGAATATGGTGCAGGTGTGATGATGACAGAAGCAGTGATTGGTTTTTCAGAATCTATGTAAAGTTCAGTACTGGGCATTGTGATTTCAATACTGACATCCTCAATCCCATCAATAAGTTTGATATGCCGTGTTATCTGCCCTATGATAGCCCTACGCTTGTTAATGTTCCTTTCAAAATCCGTAGTCGTCCATTTCTCAGTATCAAAAAGCTCCCATCCTTTTAAACCCTGGGGAATCACACCTTCCTGCGCAAGTTTCATCTTGATGTATTCCTTGTCCTTAGGATCCACCCAGATGGAATTTCCCTTTGTCGCAAATTTTGTGTTCCATTCTTGGAGTTTCTTGGTCATTTCACCGAAATCCTTCACATTCAGTTCTGAATAAAGGATGACTTTTGTGGGTTGACCAGACGAGGCAAGAATAATGACGAATAATGCGATGACTGCGACACCAACACCTATGACTATCAGGCGTTGTGTGACTGTCATCTTTTTGTAGATGGTCGTAACTTGTTCAACGATCTTTTTTAGAAAATCGTTCATTGCTCCTCCCGAAAACATGTCTCAAAACGTAACTTTTCCAGACTTAGAACCAGGTCTGCTTTCCTGATCCCAAGCAATTCTCTATCAACTACCTCAGATTAAGCAAGGACTGGTATGCTGTCACTAGCTTGTCCCTAATCTGTTTTGTCATGTTCAACGCAAGAGAGGCCTTCTCTGCTGCAATCATGACATCATGGATATTCACCTCATCCGGTGAAATAGCCATTTTTGTGGTCAACTCGTCCGATGAAAGCTGAAGCTCGTTCACCTTTCCAAGGTGATCGTTCATCATCTTCGCAAACTCTCCAATGAACCCTTGACCTTCCTGGACAGGCGCTCCCGGCACCTTGACCTGGTCGATCATTCCAAAATGTTTATCGTTGGTGGCTTTCATGGAGATGGCATCTCCTACCACGTCGAATCTCTTGAAAATTTCCATATCGTTCTCCTTTCTGCTATCGCTTTTCTTCATCGAACCCGCTGCACTCCCAAGGAACACAGCGTCCATCCGATTACTTGCCTATATTCAAGGCCACATTGAACATGGCTTTTGAATCTTCTATCATCGTCGCATTCGCCTCATACGACCTCGTAGCTGCGATCATGTCCGCCATTTCAGTCACGATATTCACATTCGGCATTTCCACATATCCAGCCTTAGGACCAGATTTGATTGAGTCTGGATGCGTAGGATCAAAAATCATCCTGAACGGCGCATTGTCTTTCTCAATCCTCAGGACGCGCACACCCTCTCCCACTACTGGCTTCATGCTCTGGGGAAGAAATGCTGACTTCCATCTGATTTTCGCATCTCTTGGAGAGACAATCACACGCTCTCTCTGATACGGTCCTCCATCAACTGTACGTGTCGTGTTCACATTGGCGATATTGTTGGCTATGACATCCATCTTCAGCCTTTGTGCTGTCAACCCGCTCGCACTTGTGTCAATCGAATGAAACATTCCCATCGGTTACCTCCTTAACCTTGCATCGCAAGAGCCAATGACTTGAACTGTCCATCGATCCTTTGTGCCATGGCCTTGTAACGCAATGAATTCTTGACGCTCTCAGAAATCTCCTTTTCGATATCGACATTGTTCTTATCATTCCGATAATTCGTGTCAAAATCGATGTGAAGCCGTGTCTGCACTTCCTTGAAATCCATAGGCTTAAAAAAATCGATGTGCTTCTTGTCCGTCAAATAGACAGGTTGCCTTTCCTCCAGTTCGGAGTCCAGCGCCCTCTTCATCTGGCTTTCAAAAGAGACATCCATCCGTTTAAACCCTGGCGTGTCAACATTGGCAATATTGTCAGATATCACCTGCTGACGCACGAGAGAGGCATCCATTGCCTTCTGTAACAGGTAAATCGTCTTATTGGACGAAGCATCAACAAACATGGTTTAACTCCTTATCTGTTCTTCTAATGCAGACATCGGAGATAAAAAAGTTTTCCTTGATGATTTTTTCATCCATATATAAGCGTTCCACCTGCTGAAACCGACAGGTTTTCCGGAAAAACTCCGTTTTCGAGGGTTTCCGGCTGTTAGTCCAACCTCCATGCTCTTCCTTTCACGGAAAAGCCCTCACAGAATATATCGCGAAAGATCGTTATCCGCGACAATAGCCTTCAACTTGTCATCCACATACGTCTTGTCAATCTTGATTTCCTGCCCTTTCCATTCAGGCGCATTGAAGGATATCTCCTCAACAATCTTTTCCATGATCGTATGCAACCTGCGTGCACCTATGTCTTCAGTCTCCATGTTCACCTTGTTAGCGACTTCTGCAATACGGATAATTCCTGATTCATCGAAATTCAATTTCACACCCTCGGTTTCCAACAAAGCCACATACTGTTTGATAAGCGCATTTTTCGGTTTTGTGAGGATATTCTGGAAATCATCTGCGGTCAGGCTCTTCAATTCAACGCGGATGGGAAACCGACCCTGCAATTCGGGAATCAGGTCTGATGGTTTCGCAACATGGAAAGCACCCGCTGCTATAAAAAGGATATGGCTCGTATTTACAACTCCGAATTTCGTCATCACAGAGCTACCTTCCACAATAGGAAGCAGATCCCTCTGGACTCCTGCACGCGATATATCCGGACCAGAACCGCCGTCCTTACCAACAATCTTGTCTATCTCATCAATGAAGACAATACCTGCGTTCTCAGTCCTGCTTATAGCTTCTGTAACCACTTTTTCCATGTCAATCAGTTTTTCAGATTCCTCATTCATAAGATGCTTACGCGCTTCAGCAACTGTCATTTTCCGTTTTTTGGTCTTCTTTGGCATTATACCGCTCATGAATCCTGATATGTTGTTCATATCATTAAAATCCATTCCGGCATTTGAAAAGACTTCAACAAGTGGCTGCATGGCTTCCTTGACTTCAAGTTCGACATACTTATTCTCATACTCTCCAGCCATAAACCTCTCACGGATCTTATCGCGTGTATTCTTGAAGGTCTCTGCCTGTTCTGATGTCTCCTGTGTCGATTCAACAGCTTCAGGCAAAACAGAAGATCTTATTTCCGAACCACTTACAGCAATGTTCACATTATCCATAGCATTATGAGCGGGCTTATGTGCCTTGGCCACAGGGATTGGAAACAGGAGATCCAGGATCTTCTCTTCCACTATTTTTGCTGCCTTGTCCTGGACTTCCTTCATCATCTCTTTTTTAAGCTGGCTCACACCAATACCGATCAGGTCACGGATGATGGATTCCACATCACGGCCGACATAACCGACTTCTGTAAATTTGGAAGCCTCCACCTTCACAAAAGGTGCGTTCGCAAGATTCGAGAGCCGTCTTGCAATTTCTGTCTTCCCTACACCTGTGGGTCCGATCATGATGATATTCTTAGGAGCCACTTCATCACGGAGGTTCTCAGGGAGAAGTTTCCTTCTTGCCCTGTTACGCAATGCAATGGCAACCATCTTCTTCGCATCAGCCTGCCCGATGATATATCGATCAAGTTCCTGTACAATCTCCTTGGGGGTAGGAGAATCAAAAACACCTACAGCAGGAATGCTTTTCTTTTCTTTTTTTGCAATAGCCACTTCACACTTCCTCAATTGAAATATTGTCATTCGTATAGATACAGATTGATGCGGCAATCGACATGGCTTCCTTCACAATCTCAGAAGCTGAAAGCGCAGGAGCGTGTTTTATGATCGCCCTGGCTGCGGCAACAGCATACGATCCGCCTGAACCGATTGCCAGAATACTGTCATCTGGTTCAATCACATCTCCTGTTCCGCCAATAAGAAGAATCTGTCCCGCATCTGCTACCAACAAGAGAGCTTCCAACTGCCGCAGCATCTTGTTTGTACGCCACTCTTTCGCAAGTTCCACTGACGCACGTGTCAGGTTTCCCTTGTATTCTTCCACTTTCCCTTCGAATTTCTCGAACAGAGTCAATGCGTCTGCAGTGGCTCCGGCAAATCCTGTTATGATTTTCCCGTTATAGATCTTCCTCAGTTTTTTAGCGCTGTTCTTCATGACAGTGTTACCCATCGTGACCTGCCCATCTGCACCCATGGCCACCTTGCCATTATGCTTCACAGCCAATACTGTTGTCGAACGGATGATTTTCTCTTCACTCATGATATGCCTCAATTGACCGCATGGGGATGCGATTTCCTGTAAATCTCTTTCAAACGTTCTTTTGTCACATGCGTGTAAATCTGCGTGGTATTCAAACTTGCATGACCCAGCAACTCCTGCACACTCCGTATATCACAGCCGTTGTTCAACAGATGTGTGGCAAAAGAATGACGGATAGTATGCGGACTTACTTTCTTGTTGATACTCACTTTCAGAAGCACATTTTCCAATATTTTCCTTATAAACCTGTCCGTGATCCCCTTGCCAGTACGCCCGACAAAAAGCTTCTCTTCATAGGTCTTCTCCAGCTGTGCCAGCAGATTATGCCTCTCTTCCATATAACGGGAAAGCGCATCTTTTGCGGAATTCCCAAAAGGAAGGATGCGTTCCTTGTCTCCTTTGCCTGTAACCTTGATCATATTGGCAGAAAGGTTCACATCAGACAGTTCAAGACCTGCGATTTCACTGATGCGGCAACCAGTGCTGTACATCAATTCAAAAATAGCCCGGTTCCTTAAAGATGGGAAATCGTCTCCTGCAATTGAATCCAGTATGCTACACATCTCCTCGTACGTGAGAAAAGAGGGAATGTTCCTTTCCGTTTTAGGAGTAGCAACCATTCCTGCAGGGTTCTTATCCAGAATGCTGTTCTTTTCCAGGTAACTGAAAAAAGATCTTATGGCAGAAAGCTTGCGAGCTATGCTTTTCCTTGACAGACCGGAAGTCTTCAGTTTTCCCATATAATTCCGAATATCCTGTTTTGAAATGGCATTGTCATCCTTGTCCTTGAACACAATGATGAAGTCGTGGATATCCTTTGAATAATTCACAAGTGTGTTCTGAGAGCGATTTCTGACCGTGCTTATGTACTCACGGTAATTCTCCAGTTGTTGTTCCAGCATCCTATTTCTCCAGAGGTTCCTTGAATCCGCATGTTTCAACCATGCATTTCTTATACGCCTGCTTGTTTTCCACAACCTTGAATAAAGCTTTTCCGCACTGAGGACAAGGCATGTCCAGCAACACTTCGTTGAACGAGACAAAATCACAGGCAGGATATGCAGAGCATCCATAGAACGGTCTGTGTTTCTTGCCCATTTTTTTCACTACACTTCCAGTTTCGCACTTAGGACATTTCCCCAAAGGCAAAGGCTTGATATTCCTGCATTTTGGGAAACCGCTGCATGCAAGAAAATATCCGTATCGGCCTAACTTTTTCACCATGGGCAAACCGCATTTCTCACAGACCAGGTCCGTCTTCTCATCCATCTTCAGATTGATCTTCTCTATTTCCTTGTGAGCCCTTTCCATCACGATTGCAAAAGGATCATAGAAATCCTTGACTACAGCAACCCAATCCCTTCTTGCTTCTGCAACCTCATCTAACTCTTTTTCCATTGTCGCTGTGAAACTGATATTCAATATCTCAGGGAAATTACCTACAAGAAGACCGTTCACCATTGTTGCCAGAATGGTTGGAACCATCTGTTTTCCATTCCTGATGATATAATATCTCGAAATAAGAGTGTTGATTGTGGGTGCGTACGTACTTGGCCGACCTATCCCTGATTCTTCCAGAACCTTGACCAGTGTGGCATCCGTGAAACGTGGTGGTGGTTGTGTGAACTTCTGTATCGGATCTATCTTCTCGATACCCAGAACATCACCTTTCTGCAGTTTTTCAATTCCCTTGATGACATTATCTTTTGTGTCAACAGTGGAATAGACCTTGTTATACCCTTGGAATTCCACTGCTGAACCGCTTATACTGAGTGAATAATCTCCAGACTTCATGATGACAACAGTATTCTTGAAAATCGCTTCTCCCATCTGTGAAGCTACAAAACGGTCCCATATCATCTTATACAACCTGTATGTTGATCTGTCAAGGCTGTCGGCCAATGAGTCCGGAGTCCTGAACACGGATGTAGGCCTTACAGCTTCATGCGCATCCTGGCTTCCTTTGGACTTCTCATAAAGGTTCGGTGTTGCAGGGAGGTACTCCTGTCCGAATTTATCAGAAATGAATTCCCTGACTGATTCAATGGCTGAAGGAGCCACACGCGTAGAATCTGTTCGCATGTATGTGATGAGCCCAGTCAACCCCTCTCCCTTGATTTCGATTCCCTCATAAAGTTGCTGAGCCAGCTGCATTGTTTTCTTTGCAGTAAAACCTAGCCTGTTCACTGCGTCCTGCTGCAGCTTCGATGTCGTATACGGAGGAAGAGGCTTTCGTCTAAGGCTTTTCTGAATGACATCTACGACCTGTATCTCGTGGGAATCAAGATAAGAAACCAGTGCGTCTGCTTCCTCTTTTGTATGGATTTTTTCCAGCTTTTTGTCCTGGAATTTTATCAGCTTAGCAGGATAGGAATTCCCCTTCCCATTAAGGACAAGATCAAGCTCCCAGTACTCAACTGGCACAAAGGCCTCTATCTCAGCTTCACGTTCGACAATGATACGCATAGCCACAGACTGCACACGACCTGCAGAAAGCCCCGCTTTCACCTTTTTCCATAGCAAGGGACTGAGATTATACCCCACAAGCCTATCAAGAACCCTCCGGGCTTGTTGCGCATTCACAAGGTTCACATCAATTTCACATAGATGGTTGATCGATTCCCGGATGGCATCCCCTGTGATTTCATTGAACGTAATCCTGTGTATGTCAGAATTGATATCTTTCAATGCGTTATAGAGATGCCATGCTATGGCTTCCCCTTCCCGATCAGGGTCAGTTGCCAGAAGAATCTGGGAGGAACTCTTAGCTTTGGACTTCAACTCCTTGAGATCCTTTGTCCGACCATGGACAACTTTATACTCAGGTTTGAAATTATTACTGACATCTATGGCCAGGCGTGATTTCGGAAGGTCAATCAGATGCCCTTTTGAGGACATCACGACATATTCCTTTCCAAGATACTTATTGATGGTTTTCGCTTTTGATGGCGATTCCACAATTACGAGTTTTGTCTTTGCCACATCCTATCCTTTAGTTAAAATTGACAACATTGCGCTGGAAAGACCTTTTTAAAGTCTTCCGCACGATAACTGTCGTATCCTTAACATTCAATGTTTTTCGTTCAGCAACAATCTGTGCCAGAACCTCTTCCAGTTCAAAGAGACGAATCTCTTCCTTGTAATACAGACCTAACAGCCAGGAAGAAGCCTCGTCTGAAAGAGAAAGCCTTTCCCTTTCTGTGAGAACTCGCATCGCTTTTCCTGAACCTGGAATCCTGTCCAGGCTCACACGCTGGCTTACCAATGAAAGCACGATGTCAAAAGCTTTCCTGATCTCCTCGCTATCATATCCTGCAGCAGAAAACCTGTCCACCAGTTTTTTTTCGATGTTGGAAAGGTCTTCAGGCTTCAAGACTTCCTTCACGATTGTATTGACAATGTTACGTACTTTTTCATTCTGCATGGCGTCTCTCACACCCTCCTGAATCTTTTGCCAGGCTCTTGCCGTATTAGGTCCTTAAGTTCCAACATCAACAAAGCGCTCTCAGCTTCCTGCACTCGCAGACCTGATGCTTCAATGATCGAATCAACATGCAATGCGTTTGTGAAAGAAAGTTTGGAGAGCAACGCCTCTTCGACAGATGTGAGAATCACATTCTCTGAAACTTTCTCTTTGCTTGCTTCTGATGTTTTTTTGGCTTTAGAAACAGATACATGCTGGAAACTCAGAGCCTCAAGTACATCCAGATAATTCTCAACAAACTTGGCCCCTTGACGTATCAGGTTGTTTGAACCTTTCGTATTTTCAGCATTGATCTCACCAGGCATGGCAAACACTTCACGACCCTGATCCAAGGCATATCCTGATGTGATGAGCGCTCCACTACGGCCTGCAGCTTCAACCACAACAGTCCCTTTTGAAAGACCGCTGATAATCCTGTTCCGTCTTGGAAAATTGAATTTTTCAGGTTTTGTATTTATGGGATACTCGCTGAGAATCAGCCCTTTTTCAGGAATGGATTCGAACAGCTTCCTGTTTTCAGGAGGATAACAGACATCAACACCACATCCCAGGACTGCGCAAGTGACTCCTGTTGACATGGCACCTTCATGCGCCGCAGCATCAATCCCTCGAGCCAGCCCGCTTGTGACAAGTATGCCCTGTTCCGCCAGATCTGATGCAAGTCTTCTTGCAGAGTTCTGCCCTGTCTGACTTGCAAACCTTGATCCGACAATCGCCACACTCCGTTTTGCAAGATGACTGACATCACCTTTGATAAATAGGACAAAGGGAGGATCAAAAATATCTTTTAAAATTGCTGGATAATGGTCATCCTCAATTGTAATGGCTGTGATTCCAAGTTTGACCAGCATCTCCCTTTCACGTTTGGCCATTTCAAGATAACGCGGGTAAAATTTCTTTATACGCTTCAATGTCTGGATCTGGACACCTTCTATTCCTTCCCAATCCTCACGTTCAAGCTGGAATATTCTTGCAGGATCACTGAATGCTTTGTACAAAACTGTGAAAGCCTTTAGATTATCAGCACTGAACCTGTTCAGCACCAACCAATCTACAAGCCTGTCATTCTCACTCATAAACATCCTTCTGTTCAGCTCTTCTTCAATTCTTCAGATGCAGATGGAATTTCTTCCACCATCTTATCAGGGATACGGCTGTTCTCGAGATAATCGAGCAACTCCTTCTTCCTGAATCGCCTGTGTTTGCCAGTTCCAATCCTATAGCTTTTTATAAGTCCAGTATTATCCAAGCGCCTGAGTGTAGATTTGCTCACACCCATGATTTCTGCAGCCTCTTCCATTGTGAGCATCCGCATCAATTCACGCTCTAAAATCTGTTCTTTTTTATCCAAAACCTTTTCCTTTGACATTGTATTATCCTTTCATGAGAACTTATCTCATTATCGGATAATATTCATAAGGATATGATAACTTAATAAAATAAAAACAAAATTAAACCAGAATAAGTGATATATGAACAACAAAATTTATCTTTGACCATTTTAATACATAATAAACTAATTTTTTTTAACATATAACAACCTCTATCAATAAAATATAATTTATGATAAGATAGAGCAATTTGAGCTAATAATAGATATATTAGTTTTACAAGTCAAGTTTTATTGAAAAAAAATTAAAGCCATATATAATGACAATTCATAAATAGCATTATTTATTTATTTAAAAAAATACAATTTTTATAAATTTTTATTATATATTTGTTTTTTTTATCCGTACTACGATATAGATAGAATCTTAAGGAGGATATCCATGTCAGTATATGGAATGAACGCCCCATCTTCCTTGGGGTATCCAACGCAAGTCATGATGGCAGCACTGAAAAATCTTCAAAGCCTTCCTGTCAAAGCAAGCATGGAAGCAAAAGAACTTACATCAAAAATCATCAGTATTTCAATCGCATTGAAAGTGCAAAAACCAGATATTGGTACATACATCAATTTTTACGCATAAAAAAATCCGACTTATGGTATCAATGCCAAATCCGACCGTTTCGAATACTGTCTAGAACTCGATAGATCTGGTTTCTTTCTCATATTCAACTTATATTTTTTATGAAATGGGGAAAATACCTGAGGACCGTTGGGATTTAGATGAAAAGGTTTGGAGGATTCCTCGTTGTGAATCCAATATCAGATTGATCAAAAATATACTTCTAAAAATAAAAATCCAAGAGTTGGAGAAACAACAAATGTCTTTGGAACAGATTATCTACAAGCTTGAAAAAGACATGAACACACACAATTAGAGTTTAAAATCCATAAAAGCCTATACAACACAATGTCAGTTGTTTTAAAAGGGTTGACGTTCATCCCCAGGATTGCAAAGAAAGGCATGTAAAGGATTATATTGAAAACATATATAGGATGTTTTATGCAAATTTGAAATTTAACATACAACCAACTAAATTATACGCATAGCATATTAAATGAGATATTTTGATAATATCAAGGATAATAGCTTGTAAGAGGAGTTA
>DYKD01000256.1 GCA_020722765.1 Brevinema andersonii
CTACATACGGTATTAACATATCTAAAAACGGCTATTTTAATGAAGAAATGACATGTAAAATAATTATTCTCCTAACGGAATGTAATTGCCATAGAAATATTGGAAACAGCTAAGTATAAGTTACCATATCTATATGACATTTCCTATTATCTCCACATTTTAGAACCTTTTGGAACTCGGATTTGAATTGAGCCGATCCCACCTCTAAAAAACTGAACTTTACTCTCAGAATGGCTTATTTCATGTTCTTTTTTCTTATTGTTTTCATTATTTCTTTATAGCTTACGCTACCTTACCCTGCTTCTTCAGGGTAAGCAGGGTCATGAGATTATATCCAAGGCACATAAATGTCGCCTTTACCCTTACCCGCCTGATCATTGTCACGAAGACATGTGCACCATGGAATATCCCCTTTATGACAGAATATGGCCTCTCACCGGGAGAACGTTTCCTTGTTATCCTGCGGTTTCTCCTGATCTCATCGATGGTGAGCTTGTTCTTCCTTGATGCCTTGTCCATGGTTCCGTTGATCCCCCTGCACTTAGCACCTGCATAGCCTTTATCCCTGTATGTGGGAATTCCGGGAATGCTCAGATCGACCTTCGAATCATGAAGGGATGCCGTTGTGACAACAAAATCCCATATGAGAGGCATCTCAGTTCCCTGCACACTATGCAGCTTGTCCCCGAAGTGTGTTTTGTTTCCCTTCTTTGCCCATGTCCCGTCCTTCGATCTCCTTGTCTTTGCATTCTTTCTCTCCTCCCGCCTGATCCTCTTCTTCTCCGCCGCCCGAACCCCTGCCTCCCTTTTTGCCTGCCTCTTCTCATTCTTTGTCAAGGTTGCAGGATCCCTCTTTTCATCCGTTACAATTTCAGGCATGTCAGGTGTTACAGGAGGTTTCTTCTTTCCATGCTTGCCTGGATCGGTTTCAATGAAGGATGCGTCCTGAACCACACCCTTCTTCACCGTTATGCCCCTGGACTCGAACTGTTTCCAGATCATGTCCCAGATTTTCTTGTCCTTCCCTGTTGAGGAGAGTCTCTCCCTGAAGAGCCAGATTGTCCTTGAATCCGGAACACTGTCCGGGTAACCGAGAAAATTCATGAACGAAATTCTGTCGTGTATCTCCTTCTCCATGGCCTCATCCACGAGATCGTAAAGAGACTGGAGGAAGAGTACCTTCACCATGAGTACTGGATCGTTGTTTGGTCTCCCTCCCAGTTCTGTGTTATTTTTATACAGATCGACAAGCATGGGTCGGAATGCCTCCCAGTCAACAAGTTTCTCCATTTCAGCAAGCCTGTCTCCAAACTTTGAGAACTCATCATATTTCTCTTTGAGGCCGTAATTCACGATATTCATGATGTTTGATCATGAACGCATGAATAAATCTTTCGGTTGAAGATGCCGCATTTTACTAGTTCATGAGTAAGAACAACATGAAAAATCATGAGCGGGATAAAGGGGCGATTCAGAAAATTGAACAGGGGTTATTAGGAAAACTCTTTTGATTTGTTCCAGGAAACATCTCTTTCAATTTTATGAAAGTTACATCTAACGGGCCTTTAGGCTTTTAGGGAATACATTGAATTCTGCACACTAACTCCAAGAGGGAATTTCACCGGTTTAATTCATGATGTATGTGATCAATCTGATCCAGAATTATTTTATTCATAGCAAGCTCAGCAGCCTT
>DYKD01000257.1 GCA_020722765.1 Brevinema andersonii
TTGATCTTACCCCATTGTCGCAGTCCTGCATAACCGAGATAGCCAGCGATAAAGACTTCCCACATGGCATTAGGGATGGCCTCGAAGCCAGTTTTTACATTTTGGAAGAAGAGAGTCATCTGGACGGGGAAGAAAACACCTAAGATTGGAGCAATGAGGATGAGGGAAAGGATTACGAGGTAGAAGATATACATAAAAGATGGCCTTGCTCTACTTGTCCATTTATCACTTGAGCTCGCCTCTGCAATCATAACAGAGAGACGAGATTGTTCAACTGCTGCTTCAAGTTCCTGAGCTTTCAGAGCAAGTTCGGCCGCCTTTGTAGCGTCAATAGGTTCTTTGCCTGTAAAGGCCGTTCGGAGGTCTTTTGCAAGCTGTCCGATGCCAGAAAAGAGGTTACCGATGTCGAAACTGGCTAGTGGAAAGGTCATTGTTCAAACTCCTTCTTGTATCGTAGCATTCGGTTGACATAGAAATCTCTGTCGTTAGGATCGCAGAAGTGTTCAGTGGCTTTAACTATGTCACCACCAAAGCGCTTGTAAAGGAGATAGAGGAAAGCCATTCCACAGAGGATGTCAATCCACTCGTCATCGTGTTTCTTCATTTCGAGACGGAGGTCTCGCATTGCAATTGAAGAGAGCTGGAAGACCCCAACGCAACCAGTGGGAGATTCTTGATTGAGACCGAGAGAGGACTCAACCATTGCAATAGCAGACGGCCAGGAAGGGGGAAGGCCGAGTAGAGATGCTAAGGTGTCAATTTTGGATTTTGTTTCAAGCTGTTTTTGTGAAAGGTTCATTGGGGTCATTCCAGTTCGTTTAAATTTTAAACAATCTCGTTTTCGCCACTTACCTCGATATTTGATTCAAGATTTTCAGCCAAACCTAGTGCACGGCGACCTCTGGCTTTGAATGCCTCGATGTCTTCCTTTGAAAGGGTAACGGAGAGAGACTGTGTTTGAACCTTGACAGGGGCACGAAGACCAGACATTTCCTTGAGAAAACCTTCAGCGAAGACACCTCTTTCTTTGAGCGTTAGCTCACCAGACTCGTTATCAAAGATCTCGTGGTAAGTCTTGAGGGCCTTGTCAGTGAGAACACGGATCTTTTCGGAAACTTTCTTTGCCTCATTATCACGTTCGAGACGGATCTCGGAGAGTTTGCGCTGCCCTAGTTCACCATTCAGAGTGTTAGACACCGTAGCAGGAGTTATACCAAGGATTTCGGCAATCTCTATGTTTTTGAACCCTCTAGCGGCAAGGTTAACTATCTCATGATTGCGCTGCCAGAGCTGTTTGATGTCATAGGTTTTGCGTTCTCCTGTTCTGCGCTTGTCAACATCACGGAATTCGAAGCCATAGAGGCCATTTCTTGTCTGCACACCTTCCATTGCTAGTCCTCCGATGTTCGATTGCATTATTGCACAATACAATGTAAATGTCAAGGCAAATCTTCGTGCATTTGGTTGATCTTCTGAAGTTCGTTTAAAATTTAAACGATCTGGTTCGTGCATCGCATTCGTGCTCTGCACGAAAGCACTCGTGCTCGTGCTCGTGCTCGTGCTCGTGCTCTGCACGAGCGCACGAAAGCACGAGAATGCAATGAAATTGTGCAACATTGTGTATTTTGTAAAATTTTCAGATAAAATGTGAAAATAGCAACCGCCGGCGAACTAGCAATGTTTTCCCCCTTCG
>DYKD01000258.1 GCA_020722765.1 Brevinema andersonii
GACCACAATTTCAAAGTGCGAAAGGAAAACTCACGCTTTTGGCTGCCCAACGGTCAGGTTCAGCCGCGTTGCGGAGCAACGTCGGCTGGAACCCGTTGTTAGGCCGCTGTAAGTTTCTGAGAATTTGACTTCAATTTCGTTCCGAAGAGTTCGAGGCAGCATATCAACAGGCTATTAAGAAAGACAATAGCCCCAATATCAAAAAGCACATTGGACAGGAATAGATGCTTAATAAGTTCGTACCTTCCGTCACCAAGAATAGCCACGACCATACTAGCAACACAAGCGACTGTGGACAATAGACCGATAAGAGCCAAATCCTGGTGAATGCCAGCGCGTTTCAATCCCAATAAGAACCAGATTACAAAACCAATAATGGCAAAGGAAAGAGCATGCCCTGTCGGGAAAAACTTGAACTTCAATTCTGTCCATAGATTTAGCGGTATAGCTCCAGTGGTAGATAACCAAAAGCGTGTCTCGACACCGTTTGGAACAGGAGGAGAAGTTGTGCTTCGTGGGTCATCAAAAGAGTACTTTCCTAAATAATCTAAAGATACATCCTGCATATTGTTGAGGACGTGTGTCAGCATTCTAAACATCACCAGAGGTTCTCGGTAAATGACTCTGACTGTATTGTAGAAAGACATCTGATTTTGATATTTAGTGAGGCAGGCTGATCCAATGGAGGAGAACGCCGAGGTATTTATGCACTGGATTGCGTCATCATCCATCCCTAGATATTGCAGATGTGCCGAAGGTCTGTCACTAAATGTTAAAGCACCATAAAAAAGGCTATGATAAGGATTGGCTTGTGTAGAGCCGGCTTTGGTTATGAGCGCTGAAGCAAAAGTAAGCAACATTATCAGCGCTATGTTGAACAATACTGTAGCGCGTAATCTGATATCTTTCTTGGAGGACCACGCATAGAAAACGAAAGGCGTAGCTAGCGACGGCCAATATAGATTAGAAGGGTGGGATGTCGCAAGTAATAGGACAAACGCAAGGCTGCACAGAAGATATGGAAAGGATGGACGTTGCCTCAGGATCAAGATTGAAGCTAGCAGAAGGAATAGAAAGACAAAAGAAGCTGATTCCTGATAGAAGCTATTGAGATATGCAACATTATCAGTACTCGTCAGTAGAAGGTTTACAGGCACACCAAGGCTGAGGAGCAAGACAATCCTGTATCTTCTTTCGAGTTTCGTCCACTTGAACAAAAGCAGAAGCACGCCAAACAGAGTCAGTTTTGGGAAGAGCGATAAGGATGGCAGATATAAGACTTTGCTGGAATACAGGAATTTGTTCAATGACGCGCCTGGCAACCATAATAAAAAGGCCGAGGTGCTTGGTCTTGACATGTTCGATTCCAGTTTCCAATGAGGAAGCCAAAAGTTAAAGAATCTCTTTGACCAATCTTCGGTGTCAGCGGCTGGCCAATTTGGCTCTATGCCAACTGGCCCTGGAGAAATCCATCCCATTGAGCGTGTAAAATCACCATTGTCTGCAAGCCCAATATTCTGTTGGAGATACATCGCGACGACGAACCACAGTATCAAAATAACTTCTATTGACATTTCTATTCTTGGGACGATTTTCATTTGAGAGTCCTTGTCACTGATGCGGCCTAACGGTTGGTTTTAGCGGCAGCGGCGGGGCAGGCAAGACTCCTTTGCC
>DYKD01000259.1 GCA_020722765.1 Brevinema andersonii
TGGACGCGTGGCTGGACAAAGAAAAACTCCTCCCAGGGCAGGATTGGGAATTGGAAATCCGCAAGGCTGTCCGCGAAATGTGCAAGCGAAAAGAATTGTGCTAAACTAACGTTGATGACACAGGATACCGTAAACATTCTTGTCAGTGGACTTATGGGATTGGTTGGCGGATTGATAACTTTGCCAATCAATGCTCTTTTTAGTTGGATGTTGAAGAAAGAGGAATTAAACCTTCAATCTAAACTCAAGGCTAGGGAAATGCAACTTCAAATACAACTCGATATAAAGAAAGAGAAAGAGTTGCAGAGACTGAGACAAAATGAAATTTCTAACATCAAGTCTCGGATAGAGAGTTTAGAAAACACTGTTGGCAGGCTTTCATCCAATGGAAACTAATTTCGTTATTGCCATATTTGTAGGTATTGCTATTGCAGTATTTATTAGCACTGCTACTATATTTTTTATTTTCAGACAGCGGTACAGGAATTTAGCCAAGAAAATCGATGAACAAGAAATTGTTAGTCAACAAATTGCAGATTTGACAGCGACTCCTGAAAAGAACGATAAAGGTTTAGTTCCTGTTCGTCCCTCAACAGAGTACCGTATTTCACTTTGGGGACCAAAAGGTGTCGGAAAAACCACATATATTGCAATGATTTATGGAACGGCTCTTAAGTCGAATGTAAAATGGGTCATTCGACCAAATGATGTTGAGTCGACAGAGTTTGTGCAAGAAAATATTAATGTCATTCGAAGCGGCAGATTTCCAATGCCAACCGCGTATGTTCAGGATCCCAATATTTATCGGTATCATATTCATGCGCTTAATTCTGCTGTTATTTCAGAAAATGGGAATGGAAAAGAATTTCTCGAATCGGTTGTTGATTTTGTGCGAAATGTAAAGTCAAACCAGTTATCCAAGAAAGATACTTCAAAGGATATTGTGATTTCATTGGCAGACGTTGCAGGGGAACAATTTTTCACTGAGTCGCTAGATCATGCGTTGTGGGAGTATTTAGCGACAAGTGATGGCTTGATCTGCTTGCTAGACCCCTCAGAAGCGGAAAATCACTTTGATATAACATTCCGCTTATTGCAGTTTCTGTGGCTAAAGTTGAAAGATCATCCTAGCATGTCAGTGAATGGAAGATTGCCTCATTATGTTGCTTTTTGTTTTTCAAAGATTGACCAGCCCGAATTTGTGAAGTTTATTAATAAGCCTCACGACTTAATTTTGCACTTAGAGACTCAGATGGGTCTTGATATAGAGAAATTGCTGCTGCAATATTTCCTCCCTGATCGGATTACCTATTTCACTATTTCATCCATTGGGTTACAGGCTAAAGTAGAAGATTCTTTAATTGAGAATCCCAAGGATATTTCTCCTATTAACATTCTAGAACCTTTGCAGTGGCTATTCCTTAAACTTGGAAAGTAGCACTTGTCGGGGCAATGCAAAGGCGTAGAACAAAATCTCTCGAAGCAGAACCCGCCTCCCCCATCGCGCGAATCGCTTGTACCCACTCAAAGCGGGAAATATGAATCGGGTACGGTATAATCTCCTCGCTTGAACCAATCCTCAATCAATCAAAAACCCAAAATCGTAAATGACGAAACCCTCCTCCTTCCAATCCATCATCCTCAACCTCCAATCCTTCTGGGCATCGCATGGAT
>DYKD01000078.1 GCA_020722765.1 Brevinema andersonii
GGCAACCAGAGGCCGGTTTCCTTTTAGATTTTTTGAGAAGCCAATTATTCACCAAAAATTAATTATACCTAAAAAATGAACATAGTCAATATTTATTGAATTAGTTGTCTTCCTCTGCTTGACAAACTATAAAATTTAAGGTATATTCTCTTATTAATTTGATTGGATCAAATAAGGAGGTTCCAATGCACATCAAGAGAGCCTCTTTGGAAGAGGTTAGAGATAAGGCTCTCCCTATCCTAATAGCTGGATATAATAAACGGAAATCACTACGCGCTCCGACCGAACAAGCTATTCGCATTAAAGAAAAGAATGACCGTGACAGAAAACATCCAACAAAACCTCACCTCAGCCCTATATAGCCTCTACTCTCGTTATAAAGATTCTCCAGAAACTTTGCATTATGCGATATCTTTGGTTTTTGCGTCCATTTTCCATAAATTTGATTTTCCATGCATCATCGTTGGCGGTCAATCAGCTGCATATTGGATGCACATGCCAGTTTCCATGGATATTGATCTTGTATCATCCCAAGTATATCAGATTTCATCTATACTGGAATCCTGTGGTTTTCATAAATCTGATGGAAGCTCTTTCCGTTATATACACCCTGAAACGAATGTCTTGGTAGAACTTGTTGGAGATAAAATCGAAATAGCAGGTCTTTCCGACCTCGCCCCGGATCTAGTAAGCATCCCAGAAGTTGATGACCCCTTCGTACAATCGCTAATGCTTGGCCCGGCAGAAATATTGAACCCAACTTTGGTATTTCTTAACTATCTTGAAGCTTCAGACCAGGAGTCCATCTGGCACGACTATCAGGATGCAGGGGCATTAGCGGTAGAGCGAGCTCAAGCACTTTTTCTTCTTTACAAAAAACACATACTGAACGATCTTACAACACTGAAGAAAACCGGCAAATTGCCAGAACGACTAGTAAAATTGCTTTCAGAAAGATTCGAGATTGAAATCTGACTTCTCTCAGCTCAATGAAGATCTGGAAACTTTTTCTAGCAGTTGGCCACATCATAGCAGAATACGGCTACTTACAATCAAAAAAGATCCTCTAAAATCCATTATGTAGGCTATGACCGCAATATACCTTGGATTACTTGCAGAGTCAATCCTCGACTTTTCTTTTTTGCCTGTTCTTTGTGCGTTTTTTTGGTTCAAGACAGACTCCGTGCAGACAAGTATCAGCATCATAGGCATCCATTGCTTCTATCATCAAAAAGACATATTACAAAACATTAAAACTGGATAATCTGCCTTTTTTTGCTTATTTTAAGTCTGCTTGATTGGTTCTCACTGAATCATTCCTTTTCCTAACCCTCCTTGATTCTGACGCTTCGGAACACCCGAAGGGGTGTTATTGAAGGGAGATGATATCGCATGGCGATATCGGGGTGAGGGATTGATTCACCAAGAACTAATCATCTTTACTGAATATTACTTTTCTTGCCCTGTCCCTCTCGAGGCGAAGCGACTCTAGGGTAGAAAAGGTCAAAACACATCTTTTGGAGGATTGGTCCATGAAAATCACAGTAATCGGATCTGGATATGTAGGTCTTGTTACAGGCGTATGCCTTTCAGATCTTGGCAATAATGTCATCTGCGCAGATGTCAGTGAAGAAAAAATATCAAAACTAAAACAGAATATCTCACCCATATACGAACCAGGACTGGATGACCTCCTGAGGAAAAACACAAGCAAGAACCGTCTTTCCTTTACCACGGATGTCCCTGATGCCATACGCACTTCTGAAGTCATTTTCATAGCTGTAGGAACACCTCCAGGTGGCGATGGAAAAGCGGACCTCTCTGCTGTGCGGGCTGTCGCTAAGACTATTGGACAGAACCTCAACTCCTACAAGATCATCATCAACAAGAGCACTGTTCCAGTCGGTTCAGGTGACATGGTGAAAAATATCATCATAGAAAACAGGAAAGACAACATAGATTTTGATGTCGTCTCAAACCCTGAATTCCTGAAGGAAGGGTCTGCCATTGATGATTTCATGAAACCAGATAGGATTGTCATAGGTGCAGAAAACACAAAGTCAGCTGAAAAAATAAAACAGATATACGAACCTCTCGAAGCCACAATCTTAGTGACTGACATCAAGAGCGCTGAAATCATCAAATATGCTTCCAACGCTTTCCTTGCGACAAAAATTTCCTTCATCAACGAAATCGCAAATTTCTGCGAGATGGTGGACGCTTCTGTTGAAATGGTTTCCAAAGGAATGGGTCTGGACAAGCGGATCGGCACCCAGTTCCTGAAAGCCGGCATCGGATATGGCGGCTCCTGCTTCCCAAAAGATACCTGGGCACTGTATGAGAAAGGCAAGGAACTTGGTTACGAATTCAAGATTGTGGGCGCAGCCATGGATGTGAACGAAGACAAGCATGATCGCTTCCTCAACAAATGCATTACTATCCTGAAAAAATATGATTGCAAGAAAGTGGCAGCATGGGGACTTGCCTTTAAACCGAATACTGATGACATGCGCGAAGCCCCCAGCATTCCTGTCATACAAGGACTTCTCAAAGAAGGATTTTCTGTCTCTGCTTACGACCCGGTCGCTGAGGAAGAAGCGAAGAAAATTTTCAAGGACACGATTTCCTATAAAAAAATGTACGACACACTCAAGGATGCTGATGCCCTCATCATCTTCACTGACTGGAACGAATTCAAGCAGTCTGATTTCAACATCATCAGGAAAAACCTGAAAAATCCGGTCGTTATTGATGGAAGAAATATTTACAATCCCGAAGAGATGAAAGAGATGGGATTCAAGTATTATTCAATAGGCAGGAAAGACATAAAATAGGACATATCAGTTCAGAAAGCTTTTTTTCGTTTCCCGTTTTCCAATTTAAAAGTAGCGATTCCGGATTCCTTCAAAAATTCCCGCGCCAGCGCATCAGGGTATTCTTCCTCATAAATAATAGTCTTGATTCCGGACTGTATGATCAGTTTTGCACAGACAACGCATGGCTGGTTCGTACAATATAATACGGCTCCCTGCAGGTCTGTCCCTTGCGCAAACATGAGCGCATTCTGCTCAGCATGAAGCCCCCTGCAGATTTCATGTCTTGTACCACTCGGTATCTTCATTTTGTCCCGCAAACAGCCAAGCTCCAGACAGTGTTTCATTCCTGAAGGTGCTCCGTTATATCCTGTGGCTATGATCCTGTTATTTTTTGTGATGACAGCTCCGATATTCCTGCGGATACAGGTGGATCTGCTTGCAGCCAATCGGGTAATACCCATGAAATATTCATCCCAGGAAGGCCGTTTTTTTATCATCTTATTCTGTTTTTTCATGTCTCAAATATAGCTTCAAATACGCTGATTTGTCAAACTGAAAAAAGAATTTGTTCCTAAAAAACCATGAAAAACCGCTTTGCCATTTACATTGAAACTCACATTTATATATATTGAAAAAAATCTGTCACAATATCAGCCGCGGACATAAGTTATAAATAAAAAATCTTGAAAATAGATGAATAAATCATTATTCTTGAATACCTATGGAATAAAAGGAATGGCAACATGAAAGAAAAACTGATGGATATGGCAGAGCAACTAGTTCCCTGGTTTCTTTCCCATGGTATAAGAATAGTCGTCATATTGATACTTGCATGGCTTATATATATCGTATCTAAAAGGGTGATAAGAAATGTGATTAAAATTTCGATGGTCATTGACAATACGTCTTCAACAGAAGGTGTTCAAAGAAGGGCAAACACACTCAACCAGATATTTTCCACATCTGTCAAAATCGCCATCTATACGATTGCCTTCATCATGATCCTTCAGGAATTCGGAGTCAAAGTCGCTCCTATCCTTGCAGGTGCAGGAATCGTCGGTATTTCTATTGGATTCGGAGGACAATATCTTATAAAGGATATCATATCAGGTCTTTTCATCATACTTGAAAACCAGTACAGAATCGGTGACGTAGTAAATTTCGACAATACTGGGGGACTTGTTGAAGACATCTCTTTGCGTATGACAACATTACGTGATCTGGACGGGACTGTCCATCATATTCCTCATGGTGAAATAAAGAAAGTATCAAATCTATCCAAACAGTTTTCACGCGTCAATCTTGATATCGGAATTTCCTATAATTCCAATCTTGAACAGGTCATAGAAGTTATCAATTCTACAGGAAAAGAAATGGCAGAAGACCCCCTGTTCAGAGAATCAATAATTTCAGCTCCACAATTCCTGCGAGTCGACGATTTTGCGAATTCTTCCATTATGATAAAGATTTTAGGAGAGACAAAACCTCTCAAACAGTGGGAAGTGACAGGTGAACTCAGAAAACGAATCAAAATAGCCTTTGACAAGGCTGGAATAGAGATCCCTTTTCCACAAATGGTCATTCATCAAGGAAAATAAGGCTTTTTGTCATTTTCCAAATAATCATGTCTGATTCTGTATCTTATAAAACATTTTTGACTATTCTCCCTTTTTTGATTAACTTATCCCGTTAATCATAAAAAAAAAGGATTTGGTCTTGTTCCTCAAAGCTTTAGAAATGTTCGGTTTCAAGTCTTTCCCCGAGAAGACACGCCTCGAATTCGGTGATGGCACCACAACCATCGTAGGACCCAACGGTTGCGGTAAGAGCAACGTCACTGACGCACTCCGCTGGGTTCTTGGTGAGAAAAGCGCCAAAGCCTTGAGAGGCGACCACATGGAAGACGTCATCTTCATGGGTTCCACAGATCTCAAACCCATGAGTATGTGCTCTGTTACCATTTTCCTTGACAACTCTGACAATTCCCTTCCTGGCAAGTTCAGTGAACTGGAAATCACACGAAAACTCTACAGGTCAGGCGAAAGCGAATACTTCATCAACAAGCAACCTGCACTGCTGAAAGATATCAATGAAATTTTCATGGATACTGGTATCGGAAAGAATAACTATGCCTTCGTCCAGCAAGGCCAGATTTCAGGAATCATTGATAAAAAACCCGAGGAAAGAAGGCTGATCCTTGAAGAGGCTGCTGGCATCTCCAAATACAAAGCCAAAAAGATGGAGACCCAAGTCAAGCTTGCACAGACACGGGAAAATTTAATACGCCTGCACGACATCATGGACGACCTGGACAAGAGACGTACAACATTGAAAGGTCAGGCTGAAAAAGCGGAAAAAGCAAAAAAGATCGATGACGAGATTCGGGAAAAAGAGATACAGAACCATTCGTTCGATTATAAGACCTTGCTAAAACGCACAACAGAAGAGACTGATCGGCTTGCAAACCTTGAAAAGAAAAGCGAAGCTATAGCAGATGAAATCAAGAAGATCGAAGAAGCGATCAAGACAGCTTATGACACCCTGAACCAGACCCATAATGACAAGAACTTCTCAGAAAAAGAGATCATGAGCGTTGAAGGAAAAATCGTTTCTCTTGGACAGCAAGCGGACCATTACAGGGCGCAGATACAGAGCCTCGAACTCAACATCGGTGAGAATAACAACCAGATAGAAAGCTTCCTGGAAAAGAAAAAAATCATTGACGAAAAACTGGAAGCCAGCCGTGAACAGTATAATGCCAAAAAGGAAGCCATCGAGGGACTGAAAAAAGAAGCGGATGAATCACGTCAAAAACTTGACCAGGTCACAAATGAAAGCGGCAAGATTCTGGCAGACATGGAAAACCTCAAAAAAGAGATCTCTTCCCTCAGCCATGAGATAGACAACGCACGTCTGAAGATGAAGGAAGTCATAGACGAACTTGTAAAACAAATCGACGCCAGAAAAGAAGAGCTGGTCTCAAGCCAGGCAGAGCGCAACCAGCAGAATGACGATTTTTTCAGGCATATCGATTCGGTGAAGATGAACATTGTCGCACTTCTTGATAGCGTGAATAACAACAGCATCAGCATAGATGATTTCAGGATCAAGCTTGAATATTCTCTCAAGGAACTTGAAAACGTCAGGTCATTCAGTACGACCATTGTTTCCATGCATGACGGTTTCCAGGATATTATTTTTGACAAGCGCGGCATCCATGCACAGAAAGAGAACATTGAAAACCGCATCCGCGAAATGGAACAGGAACAGGTCGCAAAGCAGAACACCATTTCTGTGCTTGAAAACCGGAAAACACAGCTTGCCGTGGATCAGGAAATTCTCCAGTCAAAACTGACTGAACTGAACACACAACTTGCCAAGCTGAACGCTCAGATGGAAAGCAAAGAGAGCGAAATCAGGAATTTCACCGCACAATCAAATGAATATGATGAGAACGTCGCACAGCTAAGGAAATCGATCAAGGAAAAAGAAGGAGCCATAGCGAAACTCAGGGAAGAGATCGGGAAGACTTCCAAGGAACAGGAAAGTTTTGAACAGAAAATGCATAACATGAAATCCGCCATGGAAGGATTTGACAGCAACATAAAGAAAATTAACGACTCCATTTCCAGCAACCAGTCAAAGAAGACTGAAAAGAAAAAACAGTTCGAAGAGATCAGAGACCGCATCACAAACGTCAAAGTGTCCATCAGCGGACTTGAGCAGAAGACCAGGGACATCCGTGAACTGCTGTTCGAAAATTATGGGGAAAACATAGACGAGACGTCCAAAGGAATCAAGGAAGACCTTAACATCCAGAACGTGAGACAGAGAATCCAGAAACTGAAAGAAGAACGCTCACTGCTGGGAGTCATCAACCCGATGGCTATTGAGGAACACAAGGAACAAAACGACCGTTATAAATTTTTGTTGAAACAAAGACAGGATATTGAAAAAGCGGAACAGGACTGCAAAGATGCGCTCGACCGCATAGACACTGAGTCCCAGAAACTTTTTATGGAAGCGTTCAAAGTCATCAGGGAAAACTATATTACTATCATCAGGAAAATGTTCAGAGGCGGAAAAGCCGACATCATACTTGAAACGCCGGAAGACCCCCTCAACTCTCCGGTCCATCTCCTTGTCCAGCCTCCTGGCAAGCGTGTGAAACTGTCACAGCTTTCAGGTGGCGAGAAAGCGCTTTCTGCCATATCTCTCATATTCGCCATATTTCTTACAAAACCTAGCCCCTTCTGCGTGCTTGATGAGATCGATGCGCCTTTGGACGACCAAAACGCCCTTCTCCTTGTCAACCTCATATCCGAATTCAAGACACTCACAAAATTTATCATAGTCTCCCATAACAAGAATGTTATCGCTTCTTCAGACCGCATCTATGGTGTTTCCATGGAAGATCTCGGTGTAACCAAAATTGTCTCCCTTGTGCTTTCTGACCTCAACAGCAAACAGGTTAAGGACAAGTTCAATATCAAGGATTCAACAGACAATGAAAAAGACTCCTGAGTATGCTTATTTCCTGATTGGCTTTGCAGTTCTTACTGTCATCCTGGTCATAGCGGGAATGGTGTCATCCAAAGGAAAAACAAACAACAATTCGGACAGGGGCATTTCCATTCATGATTATATGAAAGAAAAATCGGATATTATTGAACCAGGTCCCATGCTTCTTGAACCACGTGAAGAAGTTGAACAGACAGTCGTCTCATACAGAAGCAGGGCGAAAGACATCATCAGAATTGATAGGCCACTTCCCCTGCTTCCCAAGGAAAACACACCTGTTGATCCTGGAATCCTCCATGAAAAGGGTGTTTTGAAAAATCTTTACAAAGAATCCAATAAGTATTATATTGACAATGATGATCAACAAAAACCGTCATATCACAAAGGGATCAAGGATTGAAACAATCCTAAGCCTGCTTATTCTTTTGTTTTTCGCCTCTTGGTCCCTTCAAGCGGATGAGGTCTTACCTCCCGCAACAACAAACATAAACTATACTGTAAAAAACGACCAACTTGAGTTTCCTGTCATCATCAGATTCAAGGGGTTCCGTGTGCCCGTATTAACAGCAGAAGACCTCATGATTGAAAAAATAGTTTTCAAGACAAACATACTCACAAACATGGTAACACCGGTCCTGAATAGGACAAATGAGACAAAAACAAAAAAGAGCAAAAAGAAACCCGCTGATGAACAGGCTTACACTGTCGGACTTGCACTTTTCAACAACAGGATGTATGCACCAGCTGAAGACCAGTTCAAACTTTCACTTTCAACAGCGCCTGGTGGCAAATTTTCAGATGATGCGAACATCTATCTGGCCCGTATCCGGTTCAGGACCAATGACCTGGCAGGAGCCATCGCAGCCCTAGATTCAGTGAAAAAGAAAGTTTCAGAGGCTTCATATTATAAGGCTCTCTTCTATACTTTGCGGACAAACCATACTCAGGCCATCATCACTTATGAAAAAATGAAAAACAATGATATTGCAGACGAATGGTTTTTCAGGACTGCCTATTCTGTACGTGAGTCATTCATGCAAAAGAAGGCCGGAGCCGCTCTCATTGCTGATATGGAAAAACTGGAAACTGACAGGTCTGTGAAAGCTCCCAAACAATATCTGTATCTCACTCTTGCAGAACTTTATGAAAAAGACAGACAGAACAGGAATCTCAAGAAGGCTGCATCCTACTATGAAAAGGTCGCAACGACTTACCCAAAAAGCCCTGACGTAAAACAGGCAGCAGACAAAGCCAAACATATCCGGAAAAACATGCTGGAAATCCGCTAAAAAAATCTTTCAGATTCTTGACTTTCATCCTCTTTATGGATATATTATATCCGTTCGGATAAAATATCCGACAAAGGAAAAAACAGTGATGGCGAACCAGTCCCACATTATTATTGCACGCTCAGTTGCACTCGCAATGGTATGCGTAAAAGCAACCGTTATTAATGAGCGGGATCAGTTTTCCGGAATCTCCTAAAAGCTTCCGACTAAAAAAGGAACCAAACCCGCTCACGTCGAGCGGGTTTTTTTTTGCGGTTTTCCCAGAAACCGTAGCCCTCTCGCCTCCAACGGGTAACAGTTCAATATACCAAATCATGGAATCTGCTGATGATTTCCGTTCAAGGACTTCCCAGCTCGAGTTCCTCTTAAGGAGGCCAGCATGAATAGCTGGTATTATGACGAGTCCCAACAGATCGGGACAGACTACCGCAATGAAGCAGACAGGATCATATCCATGCTTCAACTCACAGGAAACGAGGTCATTGCAGACATCGGCTGTGGCACAGCGGAAATCACTGTAAAACTTGCAGAAAAAAGTGCGCTTGTCCATGCTGTAGATGTTTCTGCTGAAATACTCAACTATGGAAAAAGAAAAGCGATGTCAAAGGGCATTTCTAACATACGTTTTGAACCAGGAAGTTTCCTTTCCTGGCAGCATGAATCAGGATCTTTGGATGCGATTTTAACATGCATGTCTTTCCATCATCTTCCTGATTTCTGGAAGATGATCGGATTGCAAAGGCTGAAGACCATGCTCAGGCCTGGTGGCATTCTCTATATTTCAGATGTAATCTATTCGTTTGACAAACGGAATTATGGGGATGTTTTCAATTCCTGGGGCAAGGAAATATACCAGCTTTCACCAGAAATGGGGAAAAGCGCAATGCGCCATATCAAGGAAGAGCCTTCAACCACGTCCTGGCTGATGGAAAAGATGTTTAAGCAAGCAGGATTCACAATTGAGCAAACAAACAAGGACAACATGATGTGCTCTTATCTGTGTAGAAAAAAAGGGATAGTTCCTGTGCTTGTTTTTCGAAAAAACCCCAGTGTCCGCCAACGTTTCTAAGCAAACCAGTACGGAAACACTCAAATGTCAAAGCAGAAATAAATGTCATTTTTTTTACTAATATTAACCTTATTTCATACCAACGCCACCGAGCAGGCCGCGATCTTTTAGCTTGACAAAACTTGTTTTATAATAATGAGCCATCAATATTGAGGCAGTTAGTATTAAGATGAAAGCTAATGCAAAGACTGTTGAAAAACCGAAAATATTCTTTAATGATAGTCCTAGAAGTGGTGCGACAATGCCTCTGATGCCCATAAGAAAATAATCGATAGTCCAATATTTTTCTAACAGAGCGGGGCTTATTACCCTTGTAAAGAAATTAACGCGGGAGAGCTCTCCCCCAGACATAGCCATGCCATTGAATGCGGCGTTGAGAAAAATGAGAATGGTGGCAGCTACTGTTATTTTTGTCCCTGGTATAAATTGTAAAGCAAGGTAAGTGAGCGGAACCATAGCTATGGTGAACATGAGATAGACACGTGCATGGAGCGGGTCTTTCTTGTCGATGTGTTTTCCCCAATAGTAATAACCAACAATGAGTAAAGCTGAATAACAAGCAAAAAGGATCCCTGCAAAAGTATTGGAAATGCCAAAATGGTCAACCAAATAAATAGGATAGAGGACAGCGACAAGTAGATTGGCAAAACCGCTGATAAAGAAAATCAATAAATAGCGAAGAATGATTCTATCATTTTTCATAAGAGAAAAAATTCAGAAATTCTGAACTCGCGGGGAGGTTTTTTAATGAGGGAAATCTCCTGTTTCTGGAGTTTATCTATTGATATAAAGATGACTTGTCCGTAAATGCCAAGCCCTATACCTATGCAGAAGAGAATCCTGAAATCGAAATGATCGAAAAGCTTTCCTGCAATGATGGAGAGGATGATAACAACTAAAGCGGATTCTATACGGACCAACCCCATAGCTATCCCGCGTGATTTGACTGGATACATCTGGCTCATCAATCCTGTGTAAGTGGGCGAGGCGGCCATTTCAATGATGTTGAAGAGGAAAAAGAAAATGGCAAAGAGAACAGGATCTGGTTTCAGCAAAGGTAAAAGTAGAACGGCTCTGGCAATGATTCTTGTGGTTGCCACAAAAGAGTATGGGTTTTTCTGGAAAGCGATGTTGAGGAAAAGAAAGATGCAGAGTGCTCCCACATGTGGCGCAATCTGCAGGAGACCCATGACAAAATCGTTGGCACCTTGTTTGCGCATGAGGATGGGAATGAATGAGAGAACAAGGACTTGGAAAACAGCTGTAAAAATGGCTGCGAGAGAATCGCGCGAATAGGTAGCGCGGGTGGAAGAATCTATCTTATTGTTAAATATCATTTTCGTAAGCCAATAACACAAATGGGGGGTAGGGGAGGATCGTTTTTTTGTAGGGGGCATGACCTGCGTATTCCGGTCCAAGGTATCCACTAATCCGGTGTAAGGTATCCAGCGTTCC
>DYKD01000017.1 GCA_020722765.1 Brevinema andersonii
AAAACTTGTCCCAACTGCACTCATGGTTGGAATTTGACTTTTTTCGGGTGAAGTTGGGCTAAGGAGTTTTATATGGCTGAGTTCACGGATTGGGAAAAGAAAACAGCTTTGTTCCTAACAAGCCAGACGATTTCTCTGTTGGGGACCTCTTTGGTGCAATACGCGCTACTTTGGTATGTAACTTTAGAAACGAAATCTGGCATCATGATGACGATTTATATCATCTGCGGATTTGTACCCACCTTTCTGCTCTCCCCCTTTGCTGGTGTGTGGGCAGATCGCTATAACAGAAAGAACCTGATTATCTATCCGGATGCTTTCATAGCTTTAGCAACATTAGCCCTGGCAATTGTTTTCATGATGGGGGGCAAAGCGCTTTGGCTTGTCATGGTGACCGCTGCGATTAGAGCTCTCGGCTCTGCCATTCAAGGTCCTGCTCTAGGTGCCATTTTACCCCAATTCGTACCAGCTGAACAATTAACACGTATCAACGGAATAAATGGCACACTGCAAGCAACCATCATGTTTGCTTCCCCCGTCTTGAGTGGGGTCTTAACCACCATGTTTCCCATCCAGACTGTTTTTTTTATTGATGTTGTTACAGCAACCATCGCTATTTCTGTGATGCTATTTTTCCTCAAAGTTCCCCTTCACAAAAAAGCAACAGAAAAACAGACAACTACCTATTTTGCAGATCTCAAGTTGGGATTTGAATATATAAAAAATCATAAATATCTGAAATCATTTTTCATTTTTGTTGCAGTTCTCATGTTTTTAGTGTCTCCTGCTTCGATGCTTACTCCTCTCCAAGTGGTGCGAAGTTTTGGTGAAGAAATCTGGCGCCTTACTGCCATTGAAGTTGTTTTTTCTGCAGGGATGATGATTGGTGGTGGACTGATTGCCATTTGGGGTGGTTGTAAAAATAGGATTCATACAATGATTTTGGCCACCCTTGTGATAGCTCTTTTTTCTATTGGACTAGGCGTTGTTCCTTGGTTCTGGATTTACCTTGTTTTTATGGGAATGATTGGAATCGCTATTCCCTTTTACAATACGCCATCTACTGTTTTGATTCAGGAACATGTTGATGAGAATTATTTAGGCAGAGTATTTAGCATTATGACAATGATTTTTACAGCAGTGATGCCTTTAGGTATGTTAATATTTGGACCTCTTGCGGAAGTCATCAGTATTGAATGGTTGCTGATAGGTGCTGGCATTTTCATGATTATCCAGATGCTGTTTGTATTGGGAGATAAGAGGTTGTTGGAAGCAGGGAAAGCGCTGCCCTCTTCGAGACCGCTGAACGCTCCAGTCGATTTGCCACATGTTGATTAGACGATACGGGATCTCTCGGCACCTGACGGTCATCGAGACATGGTCCTGAGTTTATCGAAATTTTAGGCTCTATAAAAAAATAGTGGGTTAAAAGCCGCCTAAAAAAGGACACCTGAAATTCCGATGCAATATTGCAGCCAAGGGTGTAAGCGCTTCCCTTGATATGTCGTTTTTGCTCAGTTATTTCAAGACTTTTCCTCCTGGTGTGAATGCAAAATCCTTGGTTGCTGTTGTCCGCAAGGCTAATGAAATAATGGTTGGATATTCTATGGACGGTTTGTTTGCTGCTTCTTTCATCCAGACAGAAACTCAAGGCTGTTCCCTTGAATTCTTCAGGCGGGCCTTTTGGAATAGATAATTCTGCCACATTTACGCCAAAAAGCATTCCCATATCAAAAGGGGACTTTCTTTTGATGCATACAGATGGGCTGGAAGATGCCTGGAACAACAAAAAGATGCTTTTTAACATGAATCAGGTAGAAACTATCATTAAAAATGATTCTGTAGCTTCTCCTGATGTTATCATTGATAAAATTACAGGTTTGCGTGCTGGGTTCAAGCATAGCAAGTATCTGGAAGACGACATCACTCTCCTGCTCTTAAAAATCCTATAGGTTTCATTTGTTTTGCCCGATAATATCCTCAGACTATATGAGTAATCGCAATAGGTATGTTTTTCCGTTAGCTTTATTTTTTTCCCTGCTACTATCCTTTTTTTCTTGTGACCAAAATGGTCAGCTCAGCCTGAAACCTATCCAAGTCCAGATTTATGCGCTCTATGATTCTGAAAAGGTCGATTTGCAGAACCCTTTTATCCATCGTATTTTTTACGATCCCTTTGTCCTGAATATCAATGTGACAAACGTATTTTCCATGTCTCAAAAGGATATTAGCGATATACAGATAAAGACCAATGATCAGAAATATTTTGTCAGTTTTCAACTGAAAAAAAGGCTTTATCCCCATTTTTTCCGGTTTACATCGTATAATACGAATACTCTTGTTGCTGTCATGGTTGATGGGAAAGTCAAAACCATTGCTAAAATTGAAAAACCGATTCCTAATGGGAATTTTATGCTTGTAGCAAAGAACAGTCAGACTGAACACCTCAGGAAGTTTCTAAGCTTGTTTTTCCTTTAGGTTTTTCTTTCTCTTCATATATTGACAATCCATTCCGGTTTATGTAATTTCTTCAGGTTCAAAGTTTGATAGTTTCGGAGTTGTCATGGTCAGAGTGGCTCTGGCTCAGGTCAATACTGTGGTTGGTGACCTGAAAGCCAATATTAGTATTATGAAAAGGTATATTGATAAGGCAAAATCAGCTTCTGCAGACTTGGTCATCTTTCCCGAATTGACCATTACCGGATACCCGCCAGAGGATCTTCTCTTAAAAAATGCTTTTATAACAAGAAATATGAAAGCTTTGGAAGAAATTGCAAGTGGAGTAGGGCAGGAAACAGTCTGTCTTGGTTATGTTCGTCCAGATGACGGGTTTCTCTGTAATTCCATGGCTGTCCTTTCAAAGGGAAAGGTCGTTGGACATTATGATAAGATGCACCTTCCCAACTACTCTGTTTTTGATGAAAAGCGTTATTTTCATCAAGGGGCTCAACCAGTCATCCTTCAGATGGGGAAGGCCTCTTTTGTTCTCAGCATTTGCGAGGATCTTTGGGTTCAAAAAGGTCCTGTGGAAAAGGTTTGCGCCTCCCTTCCTGTCGATGGGGTCATTAATATTTCCTCATCTCCCTATTTCCGTTCTAAGATCCGTACTCGGACAGACTTGGTATCTTCCAAGGCAAGAAACAATAAAACCCATGTTTTTTATTGTAATCTCGTTGGCGGGCAGGATGAACTTGTCTTTGATGGTGGGAGCATGGTTGCTTCTCCTGAAGGGAAGATTGTTGCCATGGCTCCACAGTTTCAAGAATCTCTCCTGCTTTTTGATATGCCTCTTAATAAGAAACCATCCCATAAAAAATATGCATTCACTCGGATTTTAACTCCTTCACCGAAAAATATCAGCAGAAATGAGATTGTTCCTCTCTTGCAAGGCTGCGAACTGGAAATCCAGGAGATTCATGATGCTCTTGTAACTGGTGTACATGATTATGTCCGGAAAAATGGTTTTTCAAAGGTTCTTATCGGTCTTAGCGGAGGCATTGATTCTGCTGTCGTTGCAGCTCTTGCTATAAATGCATTAGGGCGTGAAAATGTTATCGGTGTTACAATGCCTTCAAGGTTCTCTTCGAAAGCTACATATAAGGATGCTCTCCTGCTTGCTAAAAACCTTGGCATCACGACAAAAATATTTCCTATTAATAATCTTTTTAAACAGTATCTCTTCTCTTTTAAGGACGAGTTCAAGAATCATCCGTTTGATGCGACAGAGGAAAATATCCAGGCTCGTATCCGTGGTAATATTTTGATGGCGCTTTCCAATAAATATGGTTGGCTGGTACTTACTACAGGTAATAAAAGCGAGATAAGCGTCGGTTATTGTACACTTTATGGAGATATGGCTGGTGGGTTTAGTGTCATTAAGGATGTCTATAAGACCCTTGTTTATCAGCTTGCTGATTATATCAATAGGAACAAGGAGCTCATCCCTCAAAGTACTATTGATCGTCCACCTACAGCAGAACTCAGACCTGGTCAAAAAGACCAGGATTCTCTTCCTCCCTATGACCTGTTAGACAGTATATTGGAATTGTATATAGAAAAAGACCTCTCTATAGAAGAAATTACTAAAAGAGGATTTGATAAGACCATGGTTGCAAAAGTCATTCGTATGGTAGATTTGAATGAATATAAGCGTAGGCAGGCTCCTTTGGGTATCAAAATTACACAAAAATCCTTTGGTAAGGATCGGAGAATGCCCATAGTTAACCGGTTTTCATGATTTTTTTTGAGTTTGTTTTTTCAATATTTAATGGTATATTTACCAATATACATATTATAAATCCTCGATAAAAGGGGGTTAAATGCGTAAGATTCTTTTAGTCTTTTTTCTTTGGCCTTTATGGGTTTTTGCCCAACTCTCTCCCCAAATGCAGATGGATTCTGTCCGAAAGGAAACTGACCCTGTCAAGCAGTATGATGCTCTGTTAGGTATGGTCGAATTACGGAATCCCGCATTCAATGGTTTTTTTCTGGAAATTGCAGAAAAAGATTTTCCCTATACTGTAAAACGTCTGGCATATCAGGGGTTGGAAGAGAATTCCCTCGGTGAAAATATGGTCATTGCTGACCGCATTCTTGCCTTATTACAGGTTGAAAAGAATGACCTTCTTATAGAATCGCAGATAAGCCTTCTTGGGAAAATTGGCTCAAGCAAGCACGAAACTTCTCTGTTTCCTTACTTGTCCAATCAAAATGTAAATATTCGTCTGCCAACTATCAGATCCCTCTTTCTTATCGGGACAGCCGCCTCAGTACCTCAAGCAAGGCAAGTTTTAACTTCAGAAACTGGAGATTCTATTTATTCCAAGGACATCAGAAAATTTGCCATGCTTATCCTTTCAAAGTTTAACCAGCAAGACTCCTTGCCTGTTTTGGAAGATGCCTTCAAAAAAAGTCTCGAGAATGATGCCACTCAGGATGAATCCTTATATGCCATGAATGCTATCAATGCATCAAGCAACCAGAAAGCCCAGGAGTTAGTGCTGAATAACATTAGTAACGTCTCAGATCAAGTCCTCAAAGAGGAATTGATTCAATCTGCCAATTTGCCTGCTCTGAGCCTACAAGAAGTGACTCCCCCCCAAAGTGAAGAAGTTCCAGCATCGGTTCCTGAGGAAATAATCCCAGAAAAAACTCCAGACATTGTTCAGCAAGTAATCAATTTTAAGGATGTCATGAAAGAAACCTCTCTTTCCTTTTCTACCCCAGAGGAAGGCCTCATGCGTGCGGAAAAATTGATTCAATTGATTTCCTATCTCGAAACTGAAATCGCTTCAGGACGACTTTCGGTAAAAGACTTTTCCAAAGTAGGGGATGCCCATTATCGGTTAGCGAGAATTTATGATAAAATACTCGATCCCGTTAGTGCGAAAGAAAACTTTAGGAAATCAGAAGAGGCTTACGCTAAATCGGTATCAGAATGGAGGAAGAAATGATTTTTAAGAAAATGATCTTTCTGGTATTGTTCTCTTTTTCCCTGGTTTCTCCTTCTTTTTCTGCTTTTTTAGCTGATGACGCAGGGAGCCTTGATGATAATAGCCTCACACCTGTAGAACAAGGGCAGCCAATTCAGGAAGAAAAAACTACGGTCAAAACCCGATCCGCAGTTTCAGGAAATAATGCCGCTAATATAGTTGCAGTAGCAGACTTCGAGAATTATTCAAAGACGCCTGCTCTTGATTCTCTCTCAAAAGGGATTCCGGACGCTATTATCAATCAGTTAGTCCATTTGGATGGTGTGAGTCTTGTTGAACGAGCTCGATATGATTCTATAATGAAGGAAATGCAGCTAAGTATGAGCGGTTTGATGAGCGATGTGACTATCCAGCGGGTAGGGCGCTCCCTCGCGGCAGGAAAGATGATTGTGGGCGGATTTGAGTATAATCCTGTAACTAAATATATTCGTATTAATGCCCGTGTGGTAGAGATAGAGACGGGTCTGATATCCTTTTCTGATACAGTTGTAGATAATGAAATTTATGCAGATGAACTGCAGCGTGCCATTTCCAAGAAAATTATGTTCCATTTTATCAGAAAATATGGGGCTAAGCCTGCAGAAGCGTCTGCCTTGATGTCTTCTGATGCAATAACAAATCAACCTGTAGAAGCAAAGAAAGCCCTAACCAATTTTAGGGAGTATGTAATAGGTTTTTTTGGAGAAAAGAGAGATAATCCACAATTAAAATCAATTTCCATAGACAAGCTACGATCTTTTGTCGGAAACATGTCAAAATGATAAGGAGAAGGAAAATGAGAATAAAATCGATGTTTATTTTGCTAATGATTGCAGTATTGATGAGCAGTTCACTTTGGGCTGGCTTTTATCGTTATATGGGGTTATCAGGTATTGCCCCCGATGCTGAAATAGATCCCTTCATGCTCAATCCTTCCCTTATCCATAGGATTGATGGTATGAGAGTTATCATTAATCCATCGGTTTCCTATAGTTCTCACACTTATGTGGATGACGAGTATGCGTCCTCTTATTCAGTGCCAACGAATAATCTCCAGACCTCCAAAGATACTTTTTTTAATCTTACTGGAACGACTTTCGGGTTTATCCTCTCAAAAGCTAACTTGGGGATTGCATTATTGATGAGTCCGAATTATTCAAGTTTAGTTCAGAGGATTATTTCAGATCCCAATGATAAGACAAACAATCAAGCTGATACAGAATCGGAAACTTTGATAAAAAATAGTGGACTATATGATGGTTCTTTATTGCTTAGTTACAATATTGGTAAAGTGGCATTGAATTTTGGAGGAAGTTATCAGCGTGGATGGTCAACCAATTCTTTTAATTTCAAGACAAATGGACTTATAAAGCCATCCTCTTATTCCCGTTCATTCTCTTCTACGCCTAAACTAACAGGAAGTCTTGGATTTCTTCTATCAGATGATGTTAAATATTCTTTAGGAGCTGTGTTCAATTATTCAACACGTGGTGGGACTAGCGATCAGAATACGATAGGTTGGTTCACTAATGTTTTTATGGTAAATAACTTTGTTGCTGCCAGTAATAAAAGTTATGTAACTTCCACATTCTCCGGGTTTAGGCTTGGTACTGTTCTGTTTGCTGATATTAAGATGGGAGATATCGGTTTGTTGAGGCTGACAGGAAATGGAGGATATGAATCGCAACTTGAGACTTTTGAAAAATCTTCAATGTTTCTCGCTACATTTGGACGCACAAATTTGCTTGCCTCAATACTACGAAAGACAGTGGACCCAGCATTATCTTTATCCTATCTAAAAAATTATGATAGAACTCTCCTAGGAATGGGATTAAATCTCTCTTTAGAGAATCAGTCTGAACTGCTTGATTTTAATTTAGATACAAGCACCAACCCTGTAGCACAAAATCAGCAATATACTGAATTAGATGTGAATTCCCAATTTGATTTTGATACAGTCTTCTCAGTTGAAACATCAGCTACACCGTGGTTAACAGTGCGTGGAAGCATCCTCCCCACCTTGTTCAGTTATACTTCTGATTCTTTTGTAAAAACAGATGCAATAACAAATGCAACAGGTGGAAGTAAAATTGTTAAGCAGCGTTCAGGAAGTCAATTTAAGATTTTGCCAGAAATTGATTTCATAAGTGGACTCACTTTTAAGTTGGGGAAAAATATCACTCTTGATCTTTTGGCTACTTTGGGTGTCATTACTATTTCGTATGATAAGAAAACTGAGGCCTTATCTGAAGAACAACCGCTGATCGATTCAACTAAGAAAAGTCCTATTGATACAACTGCCAATTTAAATTTTGCGTTATATGCTGGATTGACAATCAGAATTTAATATTAAACAAACGAATTGCTTCATAATAAATCATTGTTATTTTTCACTATAAGTGTATTTATTTTTTTTTTATATTTTTTAGACAAAAAAAAGGGAAAGGCTTTTGACCTTTCCCTTTAAGCAGATAGTTACTTGAGACATAAGTTTTTGGGAGGGGAACTTATGTTTATGATTATTTATCGTCATGGTCAGAAATTTTCTTTAGTCTTTTTTAAGCAAAAAAAGTGCCGAAATCAGGCTAAAAAATATTTTTTTTTCTTGACAAAGCATTATCTATTTGTTAATTTATAAGCCATTCTTTCGCCCACGTAGCTCAGATGGTAGAGCACCTCCATGGTAAGGAGGTGGTCATCAGTTCGATTCTGATCGTGGGCTGAGATTGTAAATGACGTTTAGTATGTAAATAGAGCCGAAAGGATGTTGTCTTATGAGAGAGATTATTCAGTTTCAGTGCCCCGAATGTAATAATAGGAACTATAGCAAAACCAAAAACAAGAAGTTGCATACTGAGAGAATGACTGTGAAGAAATTCTGCAAGTTTTGCAGAAAGCATACTCCTCACAAGGAAGTCAAATAATTCTGATAGGTCTGTAGCTCAATTGGTAGAGCATCGGTCTCCAAAACCGAGGGTTGCGGGTTCAATTCCTGCCGGACCTGATTTGCAAATAAAGGAATCGTTATGATAAAATCGATTAAAAAATTCATTATCGAAGCTAGAAGTGAGCTTGGTAAAGTCTCTTGGCCTTCCAAAGAGGATGTATGGGATTCAACGAAGGTTGTCATTGCTTCAACCATAATCATTTCCATTTTCCTTGGTCTCATTGACATTTTCTTTTCCTATCTTATAAAACTGGTGATTAAATAATGGCATCTTGGTATATTGTTCAGACATATTCCGGTCAGGAAGAGAAAGCTGAGACCTTCATCCGTGCCAAGCTTGCAGATGCGGAGTTTAAGAAATATATTCTCGATGTGCGTGTTCCAAAAGAAGATGTACATGAAATGCGTAATGGGAAAAAACGCACTTACAAACGGAAAAAATTCCCAGGCTATCTCCTGGTTGAGATGGATTTCACACCTGCTGGCTTTCAGCTTGTCAAGTCCATACCTGGTATAATCAATTTTGTCAATTATGATGGCTCTAAAGATCCTCGTCCGCTTTCAAGGACTGAATTGAGAAACCTGATAGATGAACAGAAAGAAGAAGGAAAAGTTGAGCAGGTTGTCCATACAAAAAGTTTTCGTATTGATGACAGGGTTAAGATTGTTGATGGTGCTTTCAAGGATTTTTCGGGTATCGTTGAGGAAATCAACGACGAGAAAGGTCGTCTTAAGGTTCGTGTCGAGATTTTTGGCCGCTCCACTCCGGTGGATGTTGATTTTTTACAGATTGAACGTATTTGATTTTGAATAGATCATACTAAAGGAATAAGATTATGGCAAAGCCTATAACCGGACTAATCAAACTCCAGATTCCAGCTGGAAAAGCGAACCCTGCTCCTCCTGTAGGTCCTGCACTCGGACAGCATGGCGTCAATATCATGGATTTTTGCAAAAAATTCAACGATAAGACAAAAGCTCAGGAAGGCATGATTATCCCTGTTGTCATTACAGTCTTTAAGGATAAGACATATACTTTTATAACAAAGACACCTCCTGCTTCTGATCTTATCAAGAAAGCTCTTAAGCTGGAAAGTGGTTCAAAAGTCCCTAACAAGGATAAAGTAGGAGCTCTTACCAAGGCTCAGCTCGAAGAAATAGCTAAGACAAAGATGTCTGACCTGAATGCCAATACTGTTGAAGCTGCAATGAATATTATTGCTGGTACAGCCCGTTCCATGGGCGTTGATATCAAGTGAGTCAAGGAGTATCTCGGATGAAGAAGAAGGAATATCTTAAGAAAGTTGCTGAAACAATTGATCGCTCAAAAACCTATTCCTTGAATGAAGCGCTCGATATGGTGAAGCAGTTTGCAGTCAAGAAGTTTGACGAGACTATCCTCGTTTGCTTCAATCTGAATAGCAAACTCAATGAAAGGGTTCGTGGAACTGTAAGTTATCCTCATTCCTTTGGTGCTGAAAAGAAAGTTCTTGTTTTTGCAAAAGGGGATAAGGCCCTGGAAGCACAGCAGGCGGGTGCCACTTATGTTGGTGATGATGACCTTATTGAAAAGGTCAAAGGTGGTTGGTTCGATTTCGATGTCGCTATCGCCACTCCTGATATGATGAAAGACGTAGGTAAGTTGGGTGCTACACTCGGTCGTCGTGGGCTTATGCCTAACCCAAAAGTAGGAACTGTCGCTGTCAATGTGGCAGACGCTGTAAAATCCTACAAGTCCGGTAAACGGGAATTCCGTTCAGAAAAAAACGGTGTTCTTCAGGTGCCTGTTGGAAAGAAGTCTCAGCCTTCTGAACAGATTGCTGAGAATATTCGTATCCTGACAGGGATTATCATGAAACTAAGACCATCAGATACGAAAGGCGAATTCATTAAGTCAACGTACTGCCATAGTGCGATGGGGCCTGGTGTCAGGCTCAATCTCAAAGATATTGAATAAAGAGGTCGAAGATGATTAAGCAATACAAGATTGATTCAGTTGCGGATTTGAAACAGAGAATATCACGATATGACAACTACATTTTTACGAACTACCAGGGACTGACGGTAGAAGAGATTCAAGGCATCAAGAATAAGTTGCGTGCCCTGAAAATTGAGTACAAGGTTGTCAAGAACACTTTTTTCAGGATTGCTATGAAAGAATCTGGCAAACTTGATATGGATAAGACTGTTTATGAATATCCTTTGGCTATTGCGATGGCTCCTAAGACAGCGGATATTTCCCAAGCCATCAAGATCATGTATGATTTTATCAAAGAAAAAAACAAGCTCGTCATCAAGGATTCCATCATTGATGATAGGATTTTTGATCCTAAACAGTTGGAAGAGATTTCCAAGCTTCCTTCGCGGAATGTCTTGATTGGCAAGATTGTCGGTCTGATGAAGGCTCCTATCAGTCGCCTCCATCGTGTGCTCCATGGTATGCCACAGAAGTTGATTCTGACCCTTAAAGAAATTGAAAAAACAAAAGCATAAGCTGAAAAAATACACAGGAGGTTTCCAATGACTTCAGCTGAGATGATAGAAAGTATAAAAGCTATGACGGTTCTCGAATTGGCCGATCTGGTGAAGAAACTTGAAGATGAGTTCGGTGTTGTCGCCGCAGCCCCGGTCGCTATGGCCGCAGCTCCTGCTGCAGGTCCAGCAGCCGCGGATGATGGAAAAACTGAGTTCGATGTCATTCTTACTGCCACTGGTGAGAAGAAAATCGATGTGATCAAGGAAGTTCGTGCTATTACAGGTCTTGGCTTGAAAGAAGCGAAAGATCTTGTTGAAGCAGGGAACAAGCCTGTCAAAGAGAAAGTTTCTAAAGATGAAGCTGCTGAGATTAAGAAAAAGCTTGAAGCTGTAGGTGCCAAGGTCGAAGTCAAATAGTCCTTTGCCCTTGTACCCGTTCCAGGGTTTAATCTTTAGAATGAGGTAGATATGAAAAAAAAGATTTTTGGGATGAAACGAAAAATCATGGAAGTCCCAAATTTGATTGAGCTCCTGTATGGTTCTTATACGGAGTTCCTTCAGATGGATGTGGCACCTGAAAAACGTGCTTTGGTGGGTCTTCAGGCCGTCTTCCATGAGTTCTTTCCCATTATTAGTGCTGATGAAAATGTCATACTTGAATTTATTTCCTATAAACTAGGGGAATCCAAGTATACAGAAGTTGAAGCTCGTAGTATGGGAAAGACTTTTTCCGCACCCCTTCTGACCACGATCCGTTTGATCTATAAAAAAGACGGTGAAATCAGGGATATACGTGAACAGGAAGTCTTTTTCGGCGATATTCCTCTGATGACCAAAAGTGGTACTTTCATCTTTAATGGTGCTGAACGGACCATCGTAAGTCAGTTGCACCGTTCCCCAGGCGTCTTTTTAGGATATGATTCAAAGAAAAACCTCTATTCAGGAAGGCTAATTCCAGATAGGGGGTCTTGGCTTGAATTTGAAATTGATGATAAAGGGATTTTTGGTGTCAAGATCGATCGTCACAAACGAATCATGGTAACCTCCTTTTTGCGTGCCTTGGGTTTTGAAAAAGATGAGGAAATACTTTCCTCTCTCTTCGAATCAGAAAAAGTTGAATTTCATTCCAAGCGGGATCTTGATAAGATCATTGGCCGTCGTGTTTTAAAGCAGGTTTTGACTTCAGGTAAGGAGATGCTTCTTGACTGTGGTGATCTGATTACCCATGATATCGTGGAACAGCTTAAGACCGAGGATTTGAAAGAAATTTATCTTGTCAAACTTGAAGAATTCAAGAATTCTGACCTCATATTCAGGTCTATAGAACGCAATAGAAAAGATAACCTCATGACAAAGGAGCTTTCTCTTAAGAAGATTTACTCCATACTTCGTCCTGGAGAGCCTGTTGTTATTGAAAATGCTCTCAAAGAATTTTATAACCTTTTCTTTGATGCTGAAAAATATGATCTTGGTAAAGTAGGAAGATATAACATTAATTCCCGTTTTAATTATACAAAAAAAGTTGATTCAAAGGCCTTGATAATGGATGATATCATCCATCTTGTAAGGAATATGATCAAACTTTATAACCAGGATTTGGAACCGGATGACATTGATCATTTCAGTAATCGCCGAGTTCGTAGTGTTGGTGAGTTGCTTACGAATCAGCTTAAAGTCGGATTTTCCAGAATGGCTCGTATCATTAAAGAGCGTATGTCCATTCAGGAGATTGAAACACTGGGACCTCGTGAACTGATCAGTATTAAACCGATTACTTCCGTTTTGAATGAATTTTTCGGGACAAGCCAACTAAGTCAATTCCTTGATCAGACGAACCCTCTTTCAGAAATTACTCACAAACGTCGTCTCACTTCCCTAGGACCTGGCGGTCTTTCCCGCGATCGTGCCGGTTATGAGGTTCGTGACGTACATTACACTCATTATGGCCGCGTATGTCCTATTGAAACTCCAGAAGGACCAAATATTGGTCTGATTGTTTCTCTTAGTACTTTTGCCAAAGTCAATGAATATGGATTCATCGTTACTCCCTATAGAAAAGTGAATAATGGTCATGTAACGAATGACATCCATTATCTTACTGCTTTTGATGAAGAACGTCATGTTATCGCACAGGCAAATGCTGTCTTGGATGAAAAAAATAATTTCGTTGACGTTTTTGTCTCAGCACGTCGTGGAAAGGATTATATCCTTTCTTTGAAAGAAGAGATTACTTTCATGGATGTCTCTCCTAAACAGATCATCAGTGTATCTGCTGGACTGATTCCATTTTTGGAACATGATGACGCTAACCGAGCGCTCATGGGGTCAAACATGCAACGTCAGGCTGTTCCTTTGCTTATCACTGAAGCTCCCATAGTCCAGACGGGTCTGGAAGAGGATGTGGCACGGTATTCTGGTGTTGTCGTCACTGCGGAAGAGGATGGCGAAGTCACTTTTGTCGATTCTACTCGGATTGTTACTAAACACGGTTCAAAATCGAAAGAATACCTTCTGGAAAAATTTAGAAGGACTAACCAAGGTACATGTTTTAACCAGCGTCCTACTGTACGTGTTGGTGATAAGATTGAAAAAGATGATGTCATTGCTGATGGTCCAGCCATCGATAAGGGGCATCTTGCTCTTGGCAAAAACCTTCTTGTCGCTTTTCTACCATGGGAAGGTTATAACTATGAGGATGCTATTCTCATAAGTGAAAATGTTGTAAAAGAGGATAAGTTTACCTCTGTTCATATTGAAGAATTCGAAGTTGAAGCGCGGGAAACTAAGCTTGGTCCTGAAAAAATAACCAGGGATATTCCTAACCTTGGTGAAGATGTTCTTTCCAATTTGGACGAGAATGGGATTATCAGGGTCGGTGCTCATGTCAAGACAAATGATATCCTGATTGGCAAGGTCACTCCTAAAGGTCAGACAGAACTTACCCCCGAATACAAATTGTTACATTCGATTTTTGGTGAGAAAGTCAAGGAAGTTCGTGACACATCCTTGAGATTGCCTCATGGAAATGACGGGATTGTCATTGATGTGAAGGTTTACCGCCGTGAAGAAGGTTTTGAACTCCTTCCTGGTGTCGAACAGCTTGTTAAAGTCTATGTCGCTCAGAAACGGAAATTGCAGGAAGGCGATAAGATGTCCGGTAGACATGGAAATAAAGGTGTTCTTGCAAAAATTCTGCCCGTTGAGGATATGCCTTTTCTCGAAGACGGAACTCCTGTTGAAATTGTTCTTAATCCTTTGGGTGTTCCTTCACGTATGAATATTGGTCAGATTCTGGAAACACAGCTAGGCTGGGCTGGTAGGGTTCTTGGATTCCATATATCTACTCCTGTGTTCGAGGGCGCCAAGATTGAAGATATCCAAACACTTTCTGAGGAAGCGGGGCTGCCAAAAATCGGTAAGAACCAGCTTTTTGATGGCAGGACTGGAGAACCTTTTAAGAATCCAGCAACTGTAGGAATCATGTATGTCCTCAAGCTTAATCATCTTGTAGAAGATAAGATTCATGCACGTTCAACGGGACCATATTCATTGGTTACTCAGCAACCACTTGGTGGTAAAGCACAGTTTGGTGGTCAGCGTCTTGGAGAAATGGAAGTGTGGGCATTTGAAGCTTATGGTATGGCACACTCGCTTCAAGAACTCCTCACTGTCAAATCTGATGACATGCTTGGTCGTGCTAAGATTTATGAGGCAATCGTTCATAATAGACATTCCTCTTCTCCGGGTATCCCAGAATCTTTCAATGTTCTTATCCAGGAATTAAGAGGTTTGTGCTTAGATATCAAGATACTTGATCCAAAAGCCAAAGAAATTGATCTTTACGATGATGATTCCCTCTCAATGTGGGAAGATAAGACAAAGAAAAATGTCAATGTAGATTCCTTTTTTAAGGTTTGATTTTAAAAGAAGGTAAGGTAGACAATGAGTTCTTTAAAAGATCTCGCTTCCATAAAGATTGAACTTGCTTCTCCAGAACGTATCCGTGAGCTTTCTCATGGTGAAGTCAAGAAGCCTGAAACCATCAATTACCGGACTTTGAAACCGGAAAGGGATGGCTTATTCTGTGAGCGTATTTTTGGTACGACCAAAGAATGGGAATGTTCCTGTGGAAAGTACAAGGGAATGCGCTATAAAGGTGTTGTCTGTGACCGTTGTGGTGTGGAAGTCTCACATTTCAAGGTTCGCAGAGAACGTATGGGTCATATTGAATTAGCTACATCTATTGCTCATACCTGGTACTATAACAATGTTCCATCCCGGATAGGTATGCTTCTGAATGTCAGTATCAACAACATAAAGAGCATTCTTTATTATGAACGTCTGATTGTTTTGGATGTCAATGAACAAGCCATCAAGGATGTTGATCCTTTCCTGTTATCCTTTATAAAGGAAGAGATCAAGCCTCTCTCTATTTTTACAGAAGATGAGTTTAATCTGATTCTGAAAACCATGATTACTGAACTTTTTATAAAGAAGTATCCTGATGAATATAATAAGTTCATGGCAGAATCACAGGAAAACTTGAAGGATGCCAAGAAGAACCTTTTTAACAAGCATATTGATGAATACTATGATATAACTGAAAAGCTGGTCAATGATATTAACAGAGAAGATGATGATAAGCGTGATGTTGGTGTCAGGATTGGTATGGGTGGCAAAACCATCAAGGAATTGTTGGCAAAACAGGATCTCCAGAAGGTTTCATCCGAACTGCGTATTGTCATGAAAGAGAAAGGAAAGAAAGTAGATAAGAGGATTATCAAACGCCTTGAGATTATCGAAAATTTCATGAAGTCTGGCGCTAAAGCGGAATGGATGATTCTGGATGTTCTTCCGGTAATCCCACCAGAACTCCGCCCTATGGTTGAGTTGGATGGAGGACGTTTTGCTACTTCTGATCTCAACGATCTTTATCGTCGTGTTATAAACAGGAACAACAGGCTTAAACGTCTTATCACACTTAGAGCTCCTGGTATTATTATTCGTAATGAAAAGAGGATGTTGCAGGAATCTGTTGATGCTTTGCTTGACAATTCACGTAGAAAACGAGTTGAAAAACGTTCTGGGAACAGACCTTTAAAATCTTTAAGTGACATGTTGCGTGGAAAACAGGGACGTTTTAGACAGAACCTTTTGGGGAAACGTGTTGATTATTCCGGTCGTTCAGTGATCATTGTTGGTCCAGAATTAAAACTTCATCAGTGTGGCCTTCCTAAGAAAATGGCTTTGGAACTTTTTAAGCCTTTCCTTATCAATGATCTCATGGCGAAAGATGAAAGTCTTCACATAAAGAGTGCTAAAACGAAAATAGAGAAAGAAGACGCGGATGTCTTGGAATCATTGGAAAAGGTTGTCAAGAATCATCCTGTTTTTCTTAATCGTGCTCCCACCTTGCATAGGTTGGGTATACAGGCTTTTGAACCTGTTTTAATTGATGGAAAGGCGATTCGTCTTCATCCTCTTGTCTGCCGTGCTTTTAATGCGGATTTTGATGGTGACCAAATGGCTGTTCATGTGCCTCTTTCAGTAGAAGCCCAGATAGAAGCATGGAATCTTATGCTTTCTGCCAAAAATATCCTTCTTCCAGCTAATGGGAAACCTGTTGTGGTCCCTTCGCAGGATATTGTTCTCGGAATAAATTATCTAACCAAGATAAAACCGGGATCCAAAGGTGAGAATAAGAGGTTTTCAAATAGCGAGGAAGCGCAACTGGCATATGAAAATAACGTAATTGAACTGCAGTCAAACATTTACATACGTGAAATCGAATCTAAGAATATAAGAAATATCGAGACTTCCTTAGGTCGTGTTATTTTCAATGAAGCTCTTCCCAATGATTATGAGTATATCAATGATGTTATCAATGTAAAAAAGCTTAGCCGTATCATTGCCGATATTAACCATAAATTTTTAACGTCTGTTACTGTGGAAGCGTTGGATAGTATCAAGTCAACTGGTTTCAAATATGCGACACTTTTTGCTCCCAGTATTGGATTGGAAGATATCATTATTCCAAAGGAAAAATATAAGATTGTAGAAGATACGCAAAAAGAAGTGAACAATATTACCAAGATGCATCTACGTGGATTTATAACTAATAAAGAAAAGTCAAATCAGGTAATTGACCGTTGGAATGAAGCTAATGAACGTATTACGGATGTCATGTTTGATAAGTTACAAAAAGACCGTGATGGGTTTAACCCAATCTATATGATGGCTGAATCTGGTGCTCGCGGTAGTAAATTGCAGATACGTCAGCTTGCTGGAATGCGAGGTCTGATGGCTAAACCATCAGGTGAAATCATTGAACTTCCTATTACATCCAATTTCCGAGAAGGGCTTACTGTTCTTGAATACTTCATTTCCACTCATGGTGCAAGAAAAGGTCTTTCTGATACAGCTCTTAAGACTGCTGATGCCGGTTACCTCACACGTAGGCTTGTCGATGTTTCTCAAAATGTGATGGTCACTGAAGTTGATTGTCATACAATTAACGGGATTACTGTTACAGCGATAAAAGACGGTGAAGATGAGCTGAAAAGCTTGAAAGAACGAATTATAGGAAGAGTCAGTCTTGAGAATATTTATCATCCAAACACTCAGGAAATTATTGTACATTCAAATGAGGAAATTGTCGAAGAGACTGCTGAGATTATTGAAAAAGTTGGTCTGGACAGGATTAAAATCAGGTCTGTACTGACCTGTGAAACAAAAAATGGTGTCTGTAGCAAGTGTTTTGGTCGGGATTTGTCTACGAATAAGCTTGTTGAAACTGGTGAGGCTGTAGGGATCATTGCTGCACAGTCAATAGGACAGCCTGGAACCCAGCTTACAATGAGAACTTTCCATATTGGTGGTACAGCAAGCGCAGAAAAGTCTGACAGGTATATCAAGGTGAAACATCCTACATATATAACAAAAACACCTACAAAAATTGTCAAGACTGAGGATGGCAAGAGAGTTGTATCCCGTCGTGATGAACTGGTTGTTCAGAATGTCTTTTATATTTGGGAAAAGAAAGAGCTCGATCATGTCATGGTCGAAATTAACAAGAAAAACCAGCCTGGAACCGTCATTGGTAAAATCAAAAATAAGAATGTCACGGTTAATAAGGTGAGTTTTCTGAAAGAGATTGATGATAAGCTTGTACTCGTTGGTGAAAAGAAATTTTACAGGTTAAAAATCGGCACCATTTTGTATTGTGTAGAAGGTGAACTTGTTGTGCCCACAAAAGAGGAAGGCGAAAAAATCCTTGTTGAGTTTGATCCTTTCAATGAGACGATTGTTACGGAACATTCTGGTATTGTCAAGTTCAAGGATATCATTCCTGGGGAAACGCTGAAAGAAGATAAAGAAGAGAATTCTGATAACATAAATTTTGTCGTTGTTAAGAGCAAGAACAAGTCAGAGCAATATCAGCCACGTATCACAATTGTTCGGCATGATAAACACGGAGAAGAAAATTATATCATCTCTTATGGTAGTCTTCTTAATGTCACAGATGGACAGGAAGTCAAGCCTGGTGATAAACTTGTCAAGATTCCTGAAACCCTCTCAAAGACAAAAGATATTACTGGAGGCTTGCCTCGCGTCGCCGAATTGTTTGAAGGAAGACGCCCCAAAGATTGCGCTGTACTTTCTGAAATTGATGGCGAAGTCGCTTTTGGCGGCATTGTCAAAGGTAAACGTGAGATTGTTGTTACAGATGAGCATGGGGGATCCAAGAAGTACCTGATTCCGCTGGGCAAGATGCTCACCGTACAAGATGGAGATTTCGTCCGTGCAGGAGACCCTCTCGATGTTGGTCCAAGTGATCCACATGATATTTTAAGGATTCGTGGTGAACAGGAATTGCAACAATACCTTATCAATGAGATACAGGAGGTTTATCTCCTTCAGGATGTTGATATCAATGACAAGCATATTGAAGTCATGATACGCCAGATGTTGTCAAAAGTAGAGATAACTGACGTTGGAGATACTGACCTTTTCATAGGTGAATTTGTTGATAAGTTTGTTTTCCGTGAAGAGAACCAGAAAGTTGTCAAGAACGGTGGCAAACCAGCGACAGGTCGTGTAACCTTGTTAGGTATAACAAAAGCTTCCCTCTCAACAGACAGTTTCCTTTCTGCTGCATCTTTCCAGGAAACAACCAAGGTTTTGACTGATGCTGCTATTAAAGGAAAGGAAGATAAGCTTGAAGGTCTTAAGGAAAATATCATTATTGGTAATCTTATCCCTTCCGGTTCTGGTAACAAGATTTATAACAGGAACATTAATATTGAGCAAATTCAAGGTCCAGTACAAGAACCTGAAGTCGTTGCAGAGACTGTTGTCCCTATTGAGACTCAGGATGAAGAATAATAGAATCGAATATGCCTAGGAGGTCATGATTTTAAATGCCTACGATTAACCAGTTGATTAGAAAGAACCGTGATAAGGTTCTTAACAAGAGCAAGGCTCCTGCCTTGAAGAATTGTCCACAAAGAAGAGGTGTATGTACTCGTGTCATGACATTTACACCAAAGAAACCGAACTCGGCCCTGAGAAAAGTAGCGCGCGTCAGGCTTACACATGGTATTGAAATTACATCATACATCCCAGGTATTGGTCACAATCTTCAAGAGCATTCGGTTGTCCTTGTACGAGGCGGACGTGTAAAGGATCTTCCAGGTGTCCGTTATCATATCGTACGTGGTGCACTCGATTCTCTCGGTGTTGCAGATCGTAAGAAGAGTCGTTCGAAATACGGCGCTAAGAAACCAAAGGCATAAGGAGTAGAAACGTGTCAAGAAAAGGTTCAAGTGTAAAAAGACCCATCGTCCCTGATTATAAGTTCAACAGCCCTGTTGTTACCCGTTTTGTCAATAAGCTCATGCTTGACGGTAAGAAAGGAATTGCTGAAAGGATTTTTTATAATGCTCTCAATATGGCTAAAGAAAAGCTTAAGCGAGATGAAATGGAAATCATTGATCAGGCTATTCGCAATGCGGCTCCAGATCTCGAAGTGAAATCACGGCGTGTCGGTGGTGCAACCTACCAGGTCCCAATCGAGGTTACTCCTGAACGAAAAGCCATCATTGCCATCAAATGGCTTATTGAATTTGCACGTGCACGAAAAGGTCAGCCGATGGATCAGAAACTTTCTGCAGAAATTATGGATGCTTTCAACAACACGGGTTCAGCTATAAAGAAAAAAGATGATACTCATAAGATGGCCGAAGCAAATAAGGCTTTTGCTCATTACCGCTGGTAATCAGCTGATTTTGTCATGAAGGAGGCATTGAAAACCGATAAAAAATCGGTACGCAATATTGGCATAGTTGCGCATATCGATGCTGGTAAAACTACCACATCAGAACGTATCCTTTTTTACACTGGCAAGACATATAAAGTAGGCGAGGTTCATGAAGGTAATACTGAAATGGACTGGATGGATCAGGAAAAAGAACGCGGTATTACCATAACCAGCGCAGCTACTGTCTGTCTTTGGAAAAAGCATAGGATCAACCTTATTGATACTCCTGGACATGTCGATTTCACTGCTGAAGTCGAACGTTCCTTGCGTGTTCTTGATGGTTGTGTTGTTGTGTTCTGTGGAGTTTCTGGTGTTGAACCACAATCTGAAAATGTTTGGTCTCAAGCTGATAAATATCATGTCCCGCGTCTGGCTTTTATCAATAAGATGGACAGGATTGGTGCGGATTTTGACAGGGTTCTATCCATGATGCATGATCGCCTTTCAGGTAAGCATCTTCCGATTCAATATCCGATAGGTATTGAATCAGGATTTCAAGGTATAGTAGATCTTGTTGAAAATAAGGCTTATCTCTGGTCTAAAGAGAACTTTGGTTCTGAATTTTTTGAAGCTGAAATTCCAGAAGAACTCCAGGATAAGGTGAAAAAAGCACGTTCTCATTTGATTGATTCCATTGTTGAATATGATGATGCGATGTTAGAGAAATACTTGAATGAACATTCACTGTCTGTTGATGAGATTAAAAGCCTTATTAGGAAGGGATGTCTGAATGACAAACTTGTTCCTGTTCTTTGTGGAAGTGCTTTTAAGAATGTCGGTGTCCAGAAACTGCTGGACGGTGTTCTTGACTATTTACCTTCCCCTTTGGATGTAGAGAAGTTTGATGTCCTTTCAAAGGAAGATGGAAAAAAAGAACAGTGGGTGGCATCAGATACCAAAAATGGTTTTATGGCTTTGGCTTTTAAAGTTGCTGCTGATCCGCATGTGGGTAAACTGGTATATTTAAAAGTCTATTCAGGTCAATTGAATGTAGGTGATCAGCTCTATAATGTCAATAAGGACAAAAAGGAGAGGGTTACAAAAATCCTGCAGATGCATGCGAATAAACGTGAAGAAATTGATTCAGCTGAATATGGCGATATTATTGCGGTTGCAGGCCCTAAACAGACAATTACGGGCGAAACACTGACTGGGAAACGGAGTCCCTTTCTTTTAGAAACGATGATTTTCCCTACTCCTGTGATTTCTGTGGCTATTGAACCGAAAAGCAAGGCTGATGAAGAGAAGCTTTTTGAAACCTTGAATGTCTTATCTGAAGAAGACCCGACATTCAAGATTGATAATAACAAGGAGACTGGGCAGACCATTATGTCTGGCATGGGCGAGTTGCACCTGGATATCTTGACAACAAGAATGATCAGGGAATTCAAGGTCAATGCAAATATTGGAAAACCGCAGGTTACGTATAAGGAATCCCTCGTTTCAGAATCAGACGGACATGGTCGTTATGAAAAGGATTTACAAGGACATGGACAGTTTGGTGAAGTTCTTATAAGATTAAAACCAGGAAAAACACCAGGAACTGTTGGTTTTCGTTCCCTAGTATCTGATGATGTTATCCCGAAACACTTTGTTCGAAGTGTTGAGGAAGGTGTTAGGGATAGTCTTAAATCTGGCTCTTTAGCTGGTTATGAGATTATTACTGTTGATGTTGAACTTGTAGGTGGAAGTTATCATCCTACAGATTCATCTGATATTGCCTTTAGGATTGCTTCGAGTATGGCTGTTGATGATGCCTTAAAAAAGGCTAAATCAGTCTTGCTTGAACCTATGATGACGACTGAAGTCATCGTTCCTGAAGAGTTTGTTGGAGAGGTCATTTCTGATTTAAATGCCAGACGATCAAGAATAACGGCCATTGCTGATTTTGTGGCAGGTCGCCAGAAAGTTGTAAAAGCAGATGTTCCGTTGTCTGAGATGTTCGGTTATTCAACGGTATTAAGATCCCTTTCGCAAGGACGTGCGACTTATAGCATGCAGTTTGCCTGCTATAACAGGGTTTCGGATTCTGTTGAAAAACGTATTTTAGGTATTGGTTAAGTGTTTACATATATTTCGAAAAAAAAATTAAAAGCCCGTAAGGAGGAAGACGATGGCAAAAGAAAAGTTTAACCGTTCAAAACCTCATGTTAATGTTGGTACGATCGGTCATATCAGCCATGGTAAGTCAACCTTGACTGCAGCGATCACAAAGGTCCTGTCCAAGAAAGGTTTGTCGGATTTCAAGTCCTATGCTGATGTTTCAGTATCTTCAGGTTCCAGAAAAATGGATACCAAGGATCAGACAAAGAAGATCGTAACGATCTCAACGTCACATGTAGAGTACCAGTCTGATAAAAGGCATTATGCCCATATCGACTGCCCTGGACATGCTGACTACATTAAAAACATGATTACTGGTGCGGCTCAGATGGATGGAGCCATCCTTGTTGTCGCAGCAGATGACTCTGTTATGCCCCAGACAAAGGAACATGTGCTTCTTGCTCGTCAGGTTGGTGTTCCAAGCATCGTGGTTTACCTGAACAAAGTTGATATTGTTGATGCTGACATGATTGAACTCGTAGAATCTGAAATTCGTGATACTCTTAACAAATATGACTATCCTGGTGATAAGACTCCTATTATCCGTGGTTCAGCTTATAAGGCTCTTTATGAAGATGCACCTTCAGCAGAAGGAGCTGGTTCCATTGAAAAACTTATGGAAACACTCGATTCCTATATCCCAGAACCGGTTAGAGATATTGACAAGCCATTTTTAATGCCTATTGAGGATGTCTTTACAATTACTGGCCGTGGAACTGTAGCTACAGGTGCCATAACACGTGGTAAAGTAAAGCTCAATGATAAACTTGAAATAGTAGGTTTCCGTGAAACACGTGACACTGTTTGTACTGGTATTGAGATGTTCAAAAAAGAGATGGATGAAGGTGCAGCTGGCGATAACGTTGGATTGCTTCTACGTGGAATGGAAAAGAAGGATGTCGAACGTGGAATGGTTTTGGCTGCCCCGAAATCTATTACTCCCCACAAGAAGTTTAAGGGACAGATATATGTTCTGACCAAGGAAGAAGGTGGTCGTCATACGCCATTCTTTAATAATTACCGTCCTCAGTTCTACATACGTACAACCGATGTGACTGGTTCTGTAACGCTTCCAGAGGGTGTTGAAATGGTTATGCCTGGCGACCATCTTGAAGGTGGAAAGACCCTTGTCGTTGAATTGATTAGCCCTGTTGCTTTGGAAAAAGGCCAGAAATTTGCTATCCGTGAAGGCGGTCGTACTGTTGCTTCTGGTTCAGTTGTTGATATTATCGAATAATCACTACGAAATGATAAAAAAGGGAACTTCATGTTCCCTTTTTTATTGTTTTTTTTAATATTTTGTTATTTTTTTTATAAAAAATTTGACAAAACGCTAAAAAACATTATATTTAATGACGCTTTTTAACGTTTGATTCGTTATTTAAGCATATGATGAAATTTATTAAATAAAAGGATGAGTCGTGGTAGAGAATAAAATCAGAGTCAAGCTAAAAGCCTATGACAGCGAGCTTTTGGACAAATCGTCCAAAGATATTGTATTGACGGCCAAAAGAACCGGCGCTGATGTTTCCGGCCCGATTCCTCTGCCTACAAAGATTAACCGTTATACGGTTCTTCGTTCACCCCACGTCAATAAAAAGTCACGTGAACAATTTGAAATGCGTACTCATAAGCGCCTTATAGATATCCTCAACCCCACGCCTGATACAATTGATGCTCTAATGAAGCTCGACCTCCCTGCCGGCGTGTATGTTGAAATCAAACAATAGGATGTTAGCCATGCCTTGCGGTCTTATCGGAAGAAAAATCGGAATGACACAATTATTTGATGATGTTGGAAATGTTACTCCTGTGACGGTTATTGAAGCAGGTCCATGTACTGTAATTGAAAAGAATACTCTTGAGCGAAATGGTTATTCTTCTATTACTCTTGGTTTTCAAGAAAGAAAAGAAAAGCATGTAAGAAAACCACAAGCTGGTTTTTATAAAAAGCAGAATATCACTCCTAAAAAAGTTCTTAAAGAATTTAGATTCCCAGGACATGATGCTTTTAATATTGGAGATGTGATTAGTCTTGATAAGTTCAAAGAAGCGGATTTTATTGATGTTACTGGTATTACTAAAGGTAAAGGATTTCAAGGTGTTGTGAGACGCCATGGCATGTCTGGTGGTCCTGGTGGTCACGGTTCTCATCTTGGTCGCGAAGCTGGTTCTACTGGTATGAGAGAACATCCAGGGCATGTTTTTAAGAATCATAGAATGCCTGGGCATATGGGCAATGAACAAGTGACAACCCAGAATCTTAGAATAGTAAAAATAGACCAATCCCAGAACCTTCTTTTTATTGAAGGTTCTGTACCAGGTAAAAATCAAGGGATTGTCTATATTAAGTCTTCTGTGAAGAAGCAGTAAGGGAGTTTTTCATGCAGGCCGATGTCGTTAACAAATCCGGAGAGCCGGTCAAAAAAGTAGAGCTCAACGACGCTATTTTCAATTGTGATATGAATTCTGATCTTATTTTTAGGGCAATCACTTTTGAACAGGCGAATAAGAGAACTGGAACAGCCTTTTTTAAGAATAGAGAACTTGTTTCTTTGACTGGAAAAAAAATGTTCAAGCAGAAAGGTACGGGAAATGCTCGTCATGGTGCCGCTAGTTCAAATATTTTTGTTGGAGGCGGTGCCGCTTTTGGAGCACAACGCCATAATTTCAAAAAAGATTTACCTAAAAAAATGAAAAAAAAGGCATTGTTTTGTCTTTTATCATTGAAAATGAAAGATAAAAAATTTCATATCGTTGATAAGTTCGATGTCCCTACTGGTAAGACAAAAGAGCTTGTTTCTCAGCTTAAAGATGTTATTAATATGAATAAGAAATTTCTTCTTATAAATGACCCAGCTAATTTAAATGTCAAGCGTTCAGCTATGAATATCAATAAACTTTCTTATATTGATTTTTCAAGTCTTAACTCATTGTCCCTTTATGAGACTAATGATGTGGTTACAGATGTCGCGACAGCTGAAAAACTCAACGCGATGCGCGTATAAAGGATTCTAAAATGTTGGATAGAAATGATATCATAATCCGGCCAATATTGACTGAAAAAAGCACTGATTTAAGGAAAAAACTAAATAAGTATTTGTTTGAGGTGAGTAAGCTTGTCAATAAGACTGAAGCTAAAAAAACAATTGAAAAAATGTTTAATGTTAAGGTCATAAAATGTAATATTTTGAATGAAAAAGGCAAGATGAAACGTCGCAGAATGTCTGTCGGTTTCCAAAATGACTGGAAGAAAATAATTGTTACACTTGCCAAAGGTCAGAAAATTGAATTTTTTGAAGGATTTTAATAATGGCAATTAAAAAATATAGACCAGTAACTCCTTCTCTCCGTGGTACAACACGTCTTGTAAGAGATGAAATTACTAAAAAAAATCCGCATAAACCTTTGACTGGTGGAAATTCTAAACGTTCAAGTGGACGAGGTTATGACGGTCATATTACTATAAGACGTCGTGGTGGTGGTCATAAAAGACTGTACCGTTTGATTGATTTTAAAAGAAACAAGTTTGATGTCCCTGCCCATGTTGTCGGAATAGAATATGATCCAAATAGGACTGCGAATATTGCTCTCATTAAATATAAAGATGGTGAATATGCCTATATTCTTGCACCTTTAGGTCTTAAAGTCGGTGCTGTTATTGAGTCTGGTCGAAACAAGAAACATGAAATAGGTAATTCCATGCCTATCCAGGATATTCAGATTGGTACAATCTTACATAACGTGGAAATAAAACCTGGAAAAGGTGGACAGATTGCTCGTTCTGCTGGAACATTTATTACACTTATCGCTAAAGAAGAAGACAAGGATTATTGTGTAGTTCGTATGCCTTCTGGAGAAGTCAGATATATCCATAAGACTTGTATGGCTACAATTGGACAACTCGGAAATGTAGATCACATGAATGAGGATTTAGGTAAAGCGGGTCGTAGTAGGTGGATGGGACGTCGGCCCAAAGTCAGAGGGGTTGCAATGAATCCAGTTGATCATCCATTAGGTGGTGGTGAAGGAAAAACCTCTGGTGGAAGGAATCCGTTGACACCATGGGGTAAACCAACTCGTGGATATAAGACTGTTCGTAAGAAAAATCCTCTTATTATTACAAAAAGGAGTAAATAAACCCTATGTCACGTTCGGTTAAGAAAGGTCCATATGTTGACCCTAAACTCCTCTCCAAAGTGGAAAAAATAAACCAGTCAAAAGAGAAAAAGATTATCAAGACTTGGTCTCGTCGTTCGACAATTTTTCCAGAATTCGTAGGACATACTTTTTCTGTTTATAATGGTAAAAAGTTCCAGAATGTCTATGTGACAGAAAATATGGTTGGTCATAAATTAGGTGAATTTGTTTTGACCCGAATTTTTAAGGGTCATGGTACGTCCAAGAAAGATGAAGCTCCTTCACCGGCATAATGAGGTATGAAAATGGAAGTCAAAGTCGTTAATAAATATATACGCATGTCACCACGTAAGGTTCGTCCAGTGATTAAGCAACTGTCCAATATGGAAGTGTCACAAGCAATGAACTTGATGAAATTCGTTAAACGTGGTGTTTCTCTGGATGTCTATAAGACTTTAAAATCAGGGAAAGCCAATGCTCAAGTAATCAATCCTGATATCAAGGAATTATATATAAAAAAAATCGCTGTAGATAGTGGTCCACAGTTAAAGAGATGGAAATCCATTTCTCGTGGTAGGGCCAGCAAGATACTTAAAAGGACGACCCATTTGACTGTTGTGTTGTCTGATCAGATTTCCAAAGGAGGAAGAGGCTGATGGGCCAGAAAGTTAATCCCTACGGTTTAAGACTCGGAATTGTTAAGAATTGGAAGTCAATATGGTATGATGAAAAAGATTATGCGAAAAATTTCCTAGAAGATATAAAGATAAGGGATTTTTTCCCTAAGCTTTCTTTGAAAGACGGTAAAGATTATGGTATCGCTGATATTGTAATTGAAAGGTTTCCTGCTAAAATCAATATTAATATACTGACTGCACGTCCTGGTATGATTTATGGACCTAAAGGTGCTAATATTGAAGAAATAAAAAAACAATTGGAAAAAATGTTAAGCAAATCCGTAAAAATCAATATTAAACCAATTAAAAAAGCGGAGTTAAATGCTATACTAGTAGCTCAAACTATTACTGCCCAACTTGAAAAAAGGATTCCTTTCAGAAGAGCTATGAAACAGGCTATGACAAATGCATTGCAGGCTGGAGCAAAAGGTATAAAAATCCGTTGTAGTGGTCGCTTGGCTGGTGCTGAAATAGCACGTGTTGAAGCTTATCAAGAAGGTAAAGTACCTCTTCATACCCTTCGTGCAGATATTGATTATGGTGCTGCTGAAGCAAAGACGACTTTTGGGAAGATTGGCGTAAAAGTATGGATTTATCATGGTGATGTTTTTTCTAAAGGCTTAAACGCCAAATCTGATACAAAAGAGATGAGGTAGTTTTTCATGTTAATGCCTTCCAAAACAAAATATCGTAAGCAATTCAGAGGAAGAACAAAAGGCCTTTCTAAAGGTGGATTTAAACTGAATTTCGGTGATTACGGGCTTTGTGCCATTGAACCAGGATGGATTACAGCTAACCAGATTGAAGCAGCGCGTATTGCTATTTCTCGTGCTATAAAAAAAGGTGGTAAACTTTGGATTAGGATTTTCCCAGATAAACCAATTACAAAAAAACCTTTGGAAGTAAAGATGGGAAAAGGCAAGGGTAATCCTGAGTTTTGGGTAGCTGTTGTAAAACCAGGAAGGATGCTCTTTGAAATGACTGGAGTCACAAAAGAGGAAGCTCAGAAGTGTCTTAGGGTTGCTGGACATAAACTTTGTATTAAAACTACATTCAAGGAAAGATAAGCATGGCTGACAAAATCAAGTTTGATACGATGACTGCATCAGAACTTAAACATAAATTGCAGGATTTTAAGGAAGAGTTTAGGAATTTGCGGTTTAATAAGGTCATTGGCCAGCTTGCGAATACAAGCAGGATTAAGAATGTAAAAAGATATATTGCTAGGATTAATACTCTTTTAAATGAATATAAGTTGAATATTCGTAAACCAAATGAAAATAAGGAATGATAAACATGACTGAAAGTAATAAGGAAAAAGCGTCCTTTATTGTCGGTAAAGTTACAAGTAATAAGATGAAGAATACTGTAACTCTTGTTCGTCTTAATCGTCAGTTGGATTCCAAGTATCATAAGATTTTAATTCAGAGCACAAAATTTTCAGCTCATGATGAAGGAAATAAGTGTAATCCTGGAGATATTGTGAAAATCGCTCCTTCTAGACCTCTAAGCAAGCTAAAACGTTGGAAGGTAATTGAAATAATTGAAAAAGCCAGATAAGGCAAGGTGACCTATGATTCAGTTAACAACAGAACTAAAAGTTGCAGATAATTCCGGTGCAAAAAGAATAATGTGTTTTAATGTCTTGGGTGGATCAAGAAAAAGATATGCACGTTTAGGAGATGTGATTGTCGCCTCAGTGAAAGAAGCTTTGCCTAATGGTGCTATTAAAAAAGGAGAAGTTGTAAAAGCTGTTGTTGTTAGGACAGCCAAAGAAGTTCGTAGAAAAGACGGTTCATATATACGATTTGATGAAAATGCAGCTGTTCTTATTGATGCTCAGAATAATCCTAGGGGAACACGTATTTTTGGACCAGTGGCTAGGGAATTAAGAGAAAAAAACTATCTTAAGATCATTTCTTTGGCACCAGAAGTAATTTAAGGAGACTATTGGATGAAAGGCAAGAATTTACATATAAAGAAAAATGATGTTGTCAAAGTGATTGCTGGATCTCAGAAAGGGAAAACCGCTAAGATTCTTCATATAAACATGGCTAAAGAGACGGTTCTTCTCGAAGGTGTAAATATTCATAAGAAACATGCAAGACCTTCCCAAGAACGACCTAAAGGTGGCATTATTGATATGGAAGCTCCACTTGATATTTCCAATGTCATGTTGGTATGTCCTCGATGCAATAAGATAACACGGGTAAACTTTAAAAAGCTTGAAGATGGCAAGAATGTTCGCGTCTGCAAAAAATGTCATGAGATTGTAGACAAGGTTTAAAGGAGCTAACGAATGATTGCACGGTTAAAGGATTATTATATAAAGACTGTTGTACCTGAGATTATGAAAAAAAATGGTCTTTCAAATCTTCATCAAGTTCCACGTTTGGATAAAATTGTTTTGAATGTAGGAATTGGAGAGGCCAAAGACAATGCCAATCTTTTAAAGAGTTATGTTGAAGAGATGACTCTTATATCTGGACAAAAACCTGTAGTAACAAAAGCAAAGAAATCAATTGCAAATTTTAAGATTAGGCAAGATCAGGCTGTTGGAATCAAAGTGACACTTCGTGGTCTTCGCATGTATGAGTTCCTTGATCGTTTTGTCAATATAGCTCTTCCTCGTGTAAAGGATTTCAAGGGTGTATCAAATAAATCTTTTGATAAATCTGGAAATTATTCACTTGGAATCAAAGAACAGTATATTTTCCCGGAAATTAATTTTGACAAGATACAGAAAGTACATGGAATGGATATCATTATTGCCATGAAAAGTGATTCACCTGAGTTATCGCGGCAAGTTCTTGAAATGCTCGGTATGCCGTTTAGAAAAAAATAAGAAATTTTGGAGGATGAATGGCTAAAAAATGCCTTATAGAAAAATCGAATAAAACACCTCGGTTCAAGGTTCGGAGTTATAACCGATGTCAGCTGTGTGGTCGTTCACGTGGTTATCTTAGGAAATTCAAGGTTTGTAGGATTTGTTTTAGAAAACTGGCTAGTGTTGGTCAGATTCCTGGTGTGAAGAAATCGAGTTGGTAAAGGAGATTACTGAATGAGTTGTCAAGATCCAATTTCCATGGCCATTGTTTCAATACGTAATGGGCTAAAAGCCCGGAAAGACCATGTCGTTATTCCAGGGTCCAAGCTGAAGACTGAAATTATCAAAATCCTTTTCGAAGAAGGATATATTAAGGATTATAAGATCATCAACAATAAAACATCATTTGACATTAAGGTCTTATTAAAATATGACGGGAACGGCCCAGCAATTTCAGAACTGAAAAGATCAAGCAAGTTAAGTAGGCGTTTATATGTTGATAAGCAAGAAGTTAAAAAAATCCGTAATGGGATGGGGATTTCAATTCTCACGACCTCGCACGGAATTATGACAGATCTTAAAGCCAGAAAACTTGGAATTGGTGGCGAGATCATTTGCACAGTTTGGTAGGAGGAAGACATGTCCCGAATCGGTAAAGCCCCGATTGTATTGCCAGAAGGTATCACCGTGGATATCGGATCAAATGTGATAAAAGTGAAGAATACTAAAGCTGAATTATCACGTTCTTATGACCCAACGATTATTCATTTTGATTTGGAAGATAAGAAGATTGTTTTGAAGTTACAAAACAATGAACATGGTGCTTATCACGGTTTAATGAGAAAACTGGTCAATAACATGGTAGAAGGGCTTAATAAAGGGTTTGAAAAAAAACTCGAGATAAATGGTGTCGGTTATAAAGCCGCTGTTCAAGGCAAGAAAATTGCCATGACTCTTGGGTATTCTCATGTAATAGATGTGCCAATACCTGATGGTTTGGTAGTTGAAGTAGCTGAAAATACTAAAATTTCAATAAAGGGTCCAGACAAAGAATTAGTAGGTAGGTATGCTGATCAGTTGCGTGCCCTTAAAAAACCAGAACCATATCTTGGAAAAGGAATAAAGTATTCAGATGAAATTATTAGACGAAAAGTCGGTAAGACCGGAGCATAATGATGAACTATAAGAAATCTTTTCGAAGAAATGAAAGAAAACGGGCTAGGATTCGGAGTAAGATAGTTGGAACTGCTGAAAGACCTCGCCTTTTGGTTCGAAAAACAAATAAATATCTTTATGCGCAACTAATTGATGATTTGAACAAGAAAGTGATTTCAAGTCTTAGTTCATTGGATAAGACTGCTAGTTCTTCTGGGAAATCACATAAAAGCAAGGAATATGCTAAAAAACTTGGCTTAAAAGTAGCAGAAACTGCTAAATCAAAAGGAATAAGTACTGTCGTTTTTGATCGTGGCATTTATGTATATCATGGAAAAATAAAGACTTTTGCTGATACAGTCCGTGAAAACGGACTTAAATTCTAACCGGAGGAACTGACTTGGACCATAAAATGATGAACCTTAAGGATGAAAAAGATACAAAAGAATCAATCATCAATATCCGGCGTGTTGCGAAAGTCGTTAAAGGTGGTAAAAGGATGAGCTTTAGTGCACTCATTGCTATAGGCACTAAAGATGGAAAAGTCGGGATGGGAATGGGTAAAGCCAATGAAGTCCCTGAAGCCATTCGAAAAGCTAAACAGCAAGCGACAAAAAATCTTTTTTCTGTCAAAATGAAAGGAACAACCATCCCTCATGAGGTCTCTGCAAGATTTAAAGGCGCAAAAGTCCTTATGAAACCAGCCTCGAAAGGAACTGGTGTCATTTGTGGTGGTGCTGTACGCCGTATTCTGGAATTATCACCAATATCAGATATACTTTCAAAATCGCTTGGGTCATCAAATCACATAAATGTAGCTACAGCAACAATGATATGTTTACAGAATTTGAAAATGTTCAAAGAGATTGCGGATAAACGTGGTAAGACAAAGAAAGAAATTTATTCTGGCGAGGTTGAAGGATGAATGATTTAATCAAGATTAAGCTTGTAAAAAGTATGATAGGCCAAACGCCAGACAATGTCAAGACAGCCAAAGCACTTGGTTTTAGACGGATTCATCAGGTCATTGAAAAAAAGAAGAATCCTTCTGTTATGGGTATGATTGAAAAAGTAAAATTCATGCTCCAAGTTATTTCATAAGGAGATGTATTAATGTCAGGAATAAGGCTTGTTTCAAAAATAAGTAAGAATCCCATTAGAGTTGGTAGAGGATCTGGTTCTGGTCTTGGAAAAACGTCAGGACGCGGGCATAAAGGCCAAAAAGCACGTGCTGGTGGTTCTGTCCGCCGTGGTTTTGAAGGTGGGCAGATGCCATTATACAGAAGATTGCCAAAAAGAGGTTTTTTTAACCAGTTCAAACAAGAAGTTCAAGAAATCAAATTATCTCAAATCGTTTCTTTTTTTGAAGATGGTTCAGCGATTGATACAAAGTCTCTTTACAAAAAAGGATTGGTGGCCAAGAAAGAAGCTTCTGTAATAAAAATATTGAATGATATCAAAGAGTTGAATAAAAAATATATAGTCAAAGTGCAAGGTGTTTCATCTGGAGCAAAGACTCTTATTGAAAAAGCAGGTGGTACTGTTGAACTTGTAAAAGCTCCTGTCAGAATAAAAGAACTTGAACAAGGAAAAGCCTGATGTTTGAAAAATTTCTTAACATTTTCAGGATACCTGAATTAAGGAAACGTCTTTTTTTTGCTTTTGCTGTATTAGTACTTTATCGATTAGGGACTTCTATTCCTGTGCCTGGAATCGAGATTTCACTTTTAGAGCAATATTTTTCTAAAAACGCTGGCAGTTTGTTGAATATGTTCGATGTATTTGCTGGTGGCGCTTTCATGAAGTTTTCAATTTTTGCTCTTGGTATAATGCCATATATTTCAGCATCGATTATTCTGCAACTTCTAGCGGCAGTTATTCCAGCACTTGATCAGTTAAAAAAAGAAGGGGAATTAGGCCAGAAAAAAATCACGCAATATACACGTTTAGGCACTGTATTGATAGCCATGATTCAATCCTTTGGTGTAAGTATGTGGATTAAGGGGTTTAGGGTAGATGGGCTTCCTGTCGTAGTCATGGATCAAGCATTATTTGTTTTTATGGCTATTTTAACAATTACTGCCGGAACTATTCTCCTCATGTGGATGGGAGAACTGATTACGGAACGTGGTATCAGTAATGGGATTTCACTTATCATTTTTGCTGGAATTGTATGCAGATTGCCTGCCGCTGCAATTGAAATGTATAAGAAAATTTCAATAGGTGAGTTTAACGCGGTGTTTGTCCTTATTGTTATAATGATTTTTGTGGGCATTATTGCTTTTATTGTTCTCATTGAACAAGGGCAAAGAAGAATCCCAGTCCAATATGCCCAACGTGTCATTGGTAGAAAAGTCTATGGAAGTCAAAACACTCACATTCCAATAAAGATTAATCCTGTTGGTGTTATGCCCATCATTTTTGCTTCATCAATAATGATGTTTCCCGCACAAATAGCCAGTTATATTGCTTTAAAGTTCCCTATATTCAATAATGTTGCTAGATGGCTCGGTCCAGATCATGCTTTACACATCATCATATATGGTCTGTTGATTGTTTTCTTTACATATTTTTATACATATGTTACATATAAACCTGACGATATGGCAGAAAACTTAAAAAAATATGGTGGTTTCATTCCTGGTATTAGACCCGGCGAAACAACATCTCAATACTTTACTTATGTATTGAACAGGTTGGTTCTTTCAGGTGCTATTGCAGTTGCATTGATTGCAATTTTGCCCAATATATTGAATAACGGCATGAAATTGCCTGCTGAATTGGCATATTTGATGGGTGGTACATCAATCATGATTGTTGTTGGCGTTGATTTGGATCTGATGAAACACATAGAATCTCATTTATTAATGCGTCATTATGATGGATTGGTTAAATCAGGTAAGATGAGAGGTAGATGGAAATGAGACTTATCCTATTAGGACCTCCAGGTGTTGGAAAAGGTACACAGGCAAAAATCCTCGTAGATCAACTTGTGATCCCACAACTTTCAACAGGTGATATTCTTCGAGATAATGTTAAAAAAAGCACACCTGTGGGAATAAAAGCCAAAGAATTTATGGATAAAGGCGAACTTGTACCCGATTCTGTAATCATAGACTTGATTGCAGTTCGGATAAAAGAAGATGATTGTAAAAAAGGTTTTATTTTAGATGGTTTCCCACGTACTCTGCCACAGGCAGAAGCACTGGAGACTTTGCTTTTATCAAATGCTATTTCTATTGACTATATTATCGATATTGATACTACTGATGAAAATGTGATTGTTAGTAGGGTTGCCGGAAGGCGTGTTTGTCAGTCATGCGGTAAGATTTTTCATATGACTAATATGCCTCCAAAGAAAGAAGGAGTTTGTGATTCTTGCCAAGGACAACTGATTCAACGTAAGGATGATAATGAGGAGACCATACGAAACCGGCTTAAAGTTTATTATAAACAAACAAGCCCTTTAAAAGATTTTTATAAGAAAAAATATTCAGAAAGATACATACTTGTAGATGGCTCTCAATCAGCAATCCAAGTCAATGCATTGTTACAAAATAAATTAAAATGATAGGAGAAAAATAATAAACCTATATTCATCGTCAGAGATTGAAGCTATAAAAAAAAGTTGCAAGTTGACAAGGTCAGTTTTAGATTTAGCGGAATCACTAACTTTACCTGGCGTCTCAACTAAAGAGATTGATGACGAAGTTTATAAATATATAGTGAAAAGCAAGGCCAAACCAGCTTTTTTAGGATATCACGGATTTCCAGCTTCCATTTGCATATCGGTTAATGAAGAAGTCGTTCATGGAATTCCTCTTAAACATAAACGTCTAAGAGAAGGTCAAATTGTGAGTTATGATACAGGTACCATTCTGAATGGTTTTTTTGGAGATTCTGCTAGGACTATCGGGATAGGTTCTGTATCATCACAGCTTAAAAGGTTGATGGATGTTACCAGAGATTCCTTGTATGCTGGTATTCAAGCTGCCAAACCGAATAATAGGATTGGTGATATTGGAGCAGCCATACAGGAGTTTGTTGAAAAAAACGGTTTTAGCGTAGTTAGAGATTTTGTTGGTCACTGTATAGGTAGAAATTTGCATGAAGAGCCTCAAATTCCAAATTTTGGTATGAAAGGTTCTGGTCTAAAGCTTAAACCAGGAATGGTATTAGCTATTGAACCAATGGTGAATGCAGGACATTTTTCAGTGCATGTGTTAAATGATCGTTGGACTGTTGTAACTGATGACGGACGACCCTCAGCTCATTTTGAGCATGTCGTTGCATTATTAAGTGACGGTTCTGAAATTTTAAGTGAATAATTTCAAATTGGATTGAGGTTATGGCAAAAGAAGAAGCCATCGAAGTCAAAGGAAAAGTGGCAGAAACATTGCCAAATGCCATGTTCAAGGTTGATCTTGAGAATGGACATAGGATTTTGGCACATATTTCAGGTAAGATGCGGTTACATTACATAAGGATTCTTCCAGGTGATGAAGTAGCTGTGGAGTTGTCTCCATACGACCTTAGCAGAGGTCGGATAATATATCGTTATAAGAATTAGGAGATTAAGATGAAAGTTAGAGTATCAGTAAAGCCTATTTGTGAAAAATGCAAGGTAGTCCGTAGACGTGGGATTGTAAGAATAGTTTGTAGCAATCCAAAACATAAGCAGAAACAGAGATAAGGAGAATAAAATGGCTCGAATTGCCGGTGTTGATCTTCCAAAAATGAAAAGAGTAGAGATGGCTCTTCCATATATTTACGGCGTGGGGTTGGTTACGTCACAGAAGATATTAAAGATTACCAATATTGACCCAAATAAGCGTGTAAAAGATCTGACAGCAGATGAGGTAAACCGTTTAAGGGAAGTTATAGAAAAACAGTATAAGATTGAAGGTGATTTAAGAGCAGAGATCGCAATGAATGTAAAAAGACTGATAGAAATCAATTGTTACCGTGGTACTCGGCATAAGAAAAACCTTCCCGTAAGAGGTCAGAGAACACGTACAAATGCACGTACACATAAAGGTTCACGCATTGCTGTTGGTGGACTTAATAAGAAAATTACCAAATAATAATAAGGAGTCATTCCTTGGCGAAGACAAATTCAAAAACAGCTTCTGCTCCACAAGTTAAAGCTGCAGCAAAGACAGAAAAGAAAACCAAGAGAAGGGTTGATGAAGGAATCGCTGTTATTACAGCATCATTCAACAACACAATTGTAACACTGACTGACATGAAAGGTAATGTCCTTGCATGGTCAAGTTCCGGTTCCCTTGGTTTTAAAGGAGCAAAGAAAAGTACCCCTTTTGCATCACAACTTGTTGCAGAAGATGCCGCTAATAAAGCAAAAGAAAGGTATGGTCTTTATAGGATTGATGTTCGGGTCAAAGGACCTGGTGCTGGCAGGGAAGCTGCTATTCGGGCTCTCCAAGCATCAGGATTGAATGTTTCAAGTATAAAGGACATTACCCCGATACCACACAATGGGTGTCGTCCTAGAAAAAGACGTAGAGTATAACTCCCAGGAGGAATTTCGATGGCAAGATATCTTGGGCCTAAGTGCCGAATATGTAGGCGTCTGGGCACAAAACTATTTCTCAAATCCAATAGGTGCAATTCTGAAAAATGCGCTTTGAACAAGCGTAAAACAGTTCCAGGACAAAAAGCAATGCGTCTTGGAAAGCTGACACCTTATGCACTTCAGCTTAAGGAAAAGCAGAAACTTAAAAAAATGTATGGATTGTTGGAAAAACAGTTCAAAAACACTTTTTTTGAAGCAAGTAGAAGGAAAGGTGTTACAGGTGATAATTTACTTATGTTGCTTGAAACTCGGCTTGACAATACTGTCTTTAGATTGAATTTTGCATCTGCACGAAATACAGCAAGACAGCTGGTCATGCATGGTCATATTCTGGTTAATGGTAAAAAGGTAGATATTCCCTCCTTTCATGTAAAAACAGGAGATGTTATATCTATTGCTGAATCAAGCAGAAGTATCAAGTCTATAAATGACAGTTTGGGCGCAACAGATGAAGGGAGTATCATCCCTTGGCTCAAACTTGATGTAAATAAGTATGAAGGAGTAGTGGATCACCTTCCTCTACGTGCAGAGATACAGGTTCCAGTTAATGAACAGACTGTTGTAGAACTTTATTCCAAGTAAGCTGATGGGAGAAAGAGATGAATACAAAAAATCTTCTTAAAGGCTTTAAAAGGCCTAAAGAAGTGCTGAAATCCAGCACGCAAAAAGATAAATATCATGGTGAATTTGTCATAGAACCTTTAGAACGAGGGTTTGGAATGACCATCGGCAATGCATTGAGAAGGACATTGTTGTCCTCTTTGCCGGGATATGCGATTGTCTCGGTAAAATTTGAAAATGTATTGCATGAATTTTCAACTATCAAAGGTGTTGTAGAAGATGTTGCTGAAATCATTATTAATTTAAAGAGAGTTGTTGTAGCGCTTAATAATGACTTGGAAAGTAAAACAATTGAATTTGACAAGAAAGGTTCGATGGTAATAACGGCAAAAGATCTGATGATAGATAATGATATCCAGATTTTTAATCCAGATCAACATATTGCCACTTTATCTGACGGTCATTTGAAGTTTCGTCTTCAAATAGAATTTGGCAGAGGCTATGTTTCTGCTGAGGACATGAAAGATCGAGTAGATGAGACGGATGTCATTCCTATTGATGCTATTTTTACGCCAGTTAAGAAAGCGAATTTTAAAGTATATGATCTTCGTATCGGAAATCGTTCTGATTACAATAAAGTCGTGTTTGATGTTGTAACAAATGGTGTCATGACAGTAGAGGAAGCGGTTGGATATTCTTCAAAGATTCTTAAAGAGACATTCTTAACATTGATACATTTCAAAGATGTGGATGAAGATCTTGATGAATATGTGCTTGATGAAGGGCATGGTAAAAATGAGTCTAAAACAGAGAAATCGCTAAGAATGCCAGTTGAAGATCTGGAATTATCAGTCAGATCTTTGCATTGTCTTCAAACAGCTGAAATACACACGGTAGGAGAGCTTATCAGGAGAAATGACGAGGAACTGATAAAGACAAAGAATTTTGGCAAAAAGTCTTTACAAGAGATCAAAGAAAAACTTGAAAAAATGAATCTGACATTCGGTATGACAGAATCAGACATTAAACAGTATATTGAGAATAATTAGGAGTTTCCCGAATGAAGCATGGACATAAATTTAACAAACTGAATATGATGAAATCGCATAGAAAAGCGACTTTGTCAAATATGATGAATTCCTTGCTAAGGCATCTTCGGATTACTACGACTTTGTCTAAAGCAAGGGAGTTGAAAAGACTTATTGACAAACTTGTGAATAAGGCGAAAAAAGACACCTTGCACAACAAACGTATCATATTACAGACGCTTAGAAATCGTTCTATGATAAAAAAGCTGTTTACAGTAATTGCTCCTAAATTTTCAAATCGAACTGGCGGATTTACAAGGATTTATAAGCTTGGAAAACGGATGAATGACAATGCTGATATGGCAGTTATAGAGTTTGTTGAGTCTTTTGAAGAGCCAAAAGATGAAAAGATAGATTCTAAAGAGAATAGAACAAAAGCTTCAGAAAAAGCCAAGACAGAAAAGAAAAGCTAATCATGCTTAGCCCCATTTTTTTTATTAATTTGGTATAAACTGAAGTTTCAGTTCTAAAGGTAAAAAAATGGCAGATGCAAACATGGCAGGTGAAGATTCAAAATTCACTTTCTTTACAAAAGAACCTATTCTATGTCCTGTATGCGGTTATTCTTTTAAAAGAGAAGAGATGCTTACTGGAAGAGGTCGTCTTATTGCAGGGAAACTTACTCTTGAATTAAGACGTCTTTATGAGCCAAGTAAAAAATTCGGCGACATGATAAAACCATTAATATACCCTGTTACGGTCTGTCCTTCTTGTTTGTTTGCTGCTATAAAAGAGGATTTTTTAAAAGTAGACAAAAAACTTATTGAGAAAGCTCGAGAAAACTCAGAACGAAGAAAAGTAAATATCAATAAGATTTTTCCCGGACTGGATTTCAATGGATCACGGAAAATAGAACATGGAGCTGCAAGTTATTTATTGGCGGTTGAAGGGTATTCCTACTTTGATAAATGGGCGTCACCAACCTTAAAAAAGGCGATATCAAGCCTTCGTGCAGCATGGATTTTTGGTGATTTGGAAAATGAAAATCCTGATAAGGAACAATATGGGGAATTATCAAATTTTTTCTATAAAAAAACACTTTTTTTCTATAATGAAGCCTTAGAAAGATGGCAGAAAGGTTTTGAATCCTATGATGGTGCAAAAAATTTTGGACCTGATTTGGATAAAAACTGGGGTTATGATGGAATTTTATACCTTATCGGATATTTGACAAACAAGTTTTCAGTCCTTGAAAAGGATATTTTGAAACGTAAGACAGACTTGGAAAATGCAAAACGTATTATAAGCAAAATGTTTGGTAGTGGGAAAGTCAGTAAAGATAAACCTACTGCTATTTTGGATATGACACGGGACTTATATGATGAGATGAGCCAGGAGATAGCAAGGCTCGAGGAGGAATTAAAAAACCGTATATCTCCAGAGAACCAGCCACCTGAACCGGATTCTTCATCATCAAATGAACAAACAGGACAAAGCTAACAGGACGATTCTGCTAACAGTTGCTTATGATGGTACTGATTATGCAGGATGGCAAATTCAGAAAGAAAAATCCACTGTACAACTATCACTGGAAAAATCTTTGTATGAGATATTACAAGAAAACATTAAAACAACTTGTGCTGGTAGAACTGATAGTGGAGTCCATGCATTAGGGAACAGAGTCCATTTTAAGACAATATCAAAGATCAAGACAGGTAATCTGTTAAAGGCATTAAATTCACTTCTTCCTAGAGATATTCGTGTCATACGTGTTGAAGACAAACCTGATACTTTTCATGCAAGATATGAAGCAGTACGGCGATGGTATCGATATTACATCTATAACAGTAGGATTTCAATGCCATTTTTAGATCGTTATTCGTTCTTTTATCCATACCCTATTGATATTGGGCATGTCAAGAGGAGTTTGAAATTTCTTGTTGGCGAACATGATTTTACCAGTTTTTGTTCCAAAAAAGATGAAAACAAGGTGAAAATCAGGAAAATTTTTTATATATCACTGAAAAAAACTGGAAAGTTATATTACTTTGATATTGTTGGGTCTGGTTTTTTGCATAATATGATTAGGATTATCGTCGGCACAGCATTAGCTATCAATAAGAACAAAGAAAAACCTGATAAGATGAAAGAGATACTATTTGCCAAGAACCGAATGGAATCAGGGATGACCGTTCCACCCAACGGATTGTTTCTGATGAAAGTCACATACAAGGAGGAGCTTACATGGCTGGACAAGATAATGCCAGCGAGGGGATGTCACCCCTTTCTTTTCAGTCATTTATCATGATGCTCACAATTACAGGTATGCAACAGCTTGGGAAAGTTGGAGATGTAAAAACAAGTATTACTGAGACCGACTTGTTTCATGCAAAACAGACTATAGATCTTATGGAGATTCTTGAAGAAAAGACCAAAGGGAATCTTACGAAAGAGGAGGATGATTTTCTTAAATCATCACTTACAAATCTTAGGCTGAGTTATACAGATACGGTTAAAAATAAAGATTAATAATAAGGAGTTTTTATGCCTTGCGGGAAAAAAAGAAAAAAACATAAGATGGCTGTTCATAAGAGGAAAAAGCGTTTACGGAAAAACAGACACAAGAAAAAATAGTCGATGAATAATCAAAAGAGTCATACTGATAAGGCTTCAAAAAGTATACATGCCGTAATCAATGAGATTCATAAGGTTATTGTCGGTCAAGATAAGATCATTAATCAATTCTTATGGGCCTTGTTTGCATCTGGACATACGTTGATCATTGGAGTCCCTGGTTTAGCAAAAACCCTTTTAATCAAGACAATATCAGAAATTATGGATTTAGGTTTTAGTCGTATACAATTTACTCCAGACTTAATGCCTTCAGATATCATCGGTACTGATATTATAGAAGAAACTAAGTCTGGTAGCAGGTCATTCAGGTTTATTAAAGGTCCAGTCTTTTCACATGTTATTCTTGGAGACGAAATAAATCGATCACCTCCGAAGACACAATCTGCACTTCTCCAGGCAATGCAAGAACGTCAAGTTACTACTGGAGGGAAGACGTATCTTTTAGAAGCTCCATTTTTTGTTTTTGCTACACAAAATCCGATAGAACAGGAAGGGACCTATCCTTTACCTGAAGCCCAGTTGGATCGTTTCATGTTTAGCTTAAATATCGCTTATCCTGATTTTGAAGAAGAAAAATCCATAGTCAAGCAATCATCAAAATCCGAGTCAGTCAAATTAAGAAAGATACTGACAAGGACTGATATTTTAAACATACAAGACATGGTAAAATCAATGCCCGTTTCTGATTTTATTGTAGAATACGCCATTCAAATAGTAAGAGCGTCCAGACCCAATGATGATGCTCCGAAATATGTACGAGATTGGGTTAGCTGGGGAGCTGGCCCACGTGCATCACAATACTTGATTCACGCGGCTAAATCAAAAGCAATAATTGAAGGGAAATTATCTGTTTCACGAAGTGATATTGAAGAGGTTTCCTATCCCATTCTTCAACACAGAATCATAACCAATTATAATGCCGAATCTGAAGGTGTTAACTCAAGAAAAATCATTGAAAAATTGATCCATGACGTGAGACATGAAACGGAAAAGCGGAAGTAAGAATAGTAAAATCACTGACCCACTTGATATAGAAATAATCAAGGGACTTGAGTTAAAAGCTCATCAAATAGTGGAAGGATTCATTTCCGGTCTCCATAAAAGTCCAAGACATGGTTTTAGTGTCGAATTCAACCAGCATAAATCATATTCCCCAGGAGATGACATTCGAAGCATGGATTGGCGTGTTTTTGGAAAATCTGACAGATATTATATAAAACAATATGAAGAAGAGACCAATGCGCAGATTCATATTGTCCTCGATCATAGTGCTTCGATGAAATTCAGGCATTCACACCCTGTAAGCAAATATGAATATTCCCTTTATTTGACAGTTGCTTTGGCTTATCTTTCTTTAAAACAACGAGATTCCGTTGGTTTATATATGATCTCTGACAAGATCGACCGATATCTTCAGCCTAGTTCCAAGCAGAGCCATTTTTCTGCTATTTTAGATTTGCTTAGAGATGTAACTCCGGATGGATGTTCAAAAATACCATACGCTTTGCAAGGGTTAGCCAATAGATTGCATAGAAGAAGTATTGTCATAATCCTTTCTGATTTTTTGGATAATGTTGACAGTATTGTCAAGTCTTTGGAAGCATTAAGATTTAAGAATAATGAAGTCATACTATTTCAAATAAATGACCAAAGTGAATTAGATTTGCCTTTTTCCAATATGGTCAAATATATCGATTCTGAAACTGGAAAAGAGATTATTGTTGACATGGTTGAGATCAAGGAGTCGTATCATGATAAGATAAAGAAATCCACTGAAGAACTTCAGGAATTCTGCAATAGGACTCATAGCCATTTTCAGATGATAACAACTGATGTCGCATATGAAGAATCCCTTAGGCAATTTGTATTGAGACGCAAGCGCATGAGGGGTTAGCCACATGCCCCCATTTTTTTTTTTTTTCTTCCCATTAGCAGATCAGAATCTGAAGAGTTTGGTTTGAAAGAATGGGATGTAATCATTGTCATAGGTGATGCCTATATTGATCATCTTGTTTTTGGGGATGCTAAGCTAAGAAAACGGGAAACCAAATTTCAACAAAAAGAAGGTCATTCTTTTCTCTTTCCATGATTTTTCTAAAAAATGAATTGTATTTTTTACTGGTGATAACAAAGAAATTATATACTTGATTTTTCTTAAAAAACGCTTATTATAGACATGAATTCAATTAGTAGGAGGAATCCCATGTCAGACCTTACACTTGAATCCTATCCAATTAAGGGTGTATCAAATGGTGGCATAGTGCAAATTTCAGGATATATTGATTCTTCGAACACTGCAGAAATAGAAAAACAAATAGAAGCATATCTAAATGACAATAAATATAAGATAGCCATTGATCTCAAAAAAGTTGATTTTATCTCAAGTGCTGGATGGGGAATTTTTATCAGTGAAATTAGAAATATACGTGAGAAAAAGGGGGATCTGGTTTTAGTTAATATGATTCCAGATGTCTATGATGTTTATGAATTGATGGAGTTTTCTTCAATTATCAAATCTTTCAATTCATTGGAAGAGGCAACAATATATTTTATGAATATGAAATGATATTCAGATAAAATTTCCTTAGAGGACTTCATGGATATTAAACATATAATCACTGATTTGAACATTGAATTTAAAAAAGATAAGATTGATAAAAAAGCAGTCATAACAGGAATTAATGCGATTTTGAACTCCTATAATCAGATTTCATCAGTCTTAAAAAAGTATCAAAATGATTTAAAAAAAGACAACGAGAATTTTGATTTTTTCAAAATTGAAAATGAAGAAAATATGTTTAAAAAAAAAATAACCGGTTTGAGAGAACTCATAGATTTCTTAAAGAATATGGATTCCGTTTTGAGTATTGATAAGATCATATCAAAAATTGAAGAAGCCATAGTTTCGCATCTTCTTATTGATACGATAAATATTTTCTTATACGAACACGAAAAAAAGGGGTTTTCTTGTATTAGGGCAAAAGGGACCGATGAGTTCCAGAATGGTTATTTTATTTCTGAAACTGACCCATTTGTCGAAGATCTTAAGAAGTATAATACATGTATATCAAAAAAATCATTTGAAGTGTTTTCAATGACAGGGATATTGAAAGAAAAGATTTTTTTATCAAATATCCAATTCATAGTGCCATTAATTGAAGAAAGCCAGTTGTTAGGAATGCTTTTTCTGGGAGAGAGAGTAGGTGGTTCTCCATTGACCGAAATGAATTTGGAATTCATCAATTCTTTTTCTGTTTTTGTAGCAATTGCCATTAAAAATGCCAAGATACATAAATCATGTGAAGACAAGATTAAACAATTTGAAATTCTTCATCAATTTTGCGAAAGTGTCATTGAAAAGGATGATAAAAATTCTATTTTTGAGCAAGTATTAGATGTATTAACCTCAAACTTTGATGTAAAAAAATGTTCTATCGTCTTATATGATGAAATGAAGAATTCGTTCCATGTTGAAAAGAATTTAAATTTAAGTGAATCCCAGTCTGAGACATATCTAAGAATCTTATTAGAAACAAGTGATGTCATAACAACAAGAAAGATTTATCATATTGATGAAGCTAAAGGGCTAGATCCAGGAGATATTCTTCTTTGTATTCCGCTTGTTAAAAATTCTGTTTTGATTGGTCTTTTAAATATTTATTCGTTCAATAATGAATATCATCATACAGAAGATATTTCGGATTTATTATCCATAATCGCGTCTCAATTTTCTTTTTCATTGGCATTAAATAAGATAGTCGATGGGAACGAATATTTATTTAAAAATCCTTTTGATTATGTTAGGCAATGGGTTGAGTATCATATAAATCGGGTTGGATCCACAGGTAAAGGTTTTTCGATTATTCGTATAATCATAAATGCGAAAAAAATCTTTTATTCTGCTCTAATCGATTTAGGCTCTAAAATCAAAACCATTTTGCCACTTGACTGTTCTTTAAAACATGTGGGATACAATGAAATGATAATTATACAGAGCGGTACGACTTCAAAAAAAAATGTAGAGCATTTCATAAAAGCCGCATTCAATTCAGTCTCAAGTTTGAAATCATCCGTTAAAGTTGTCATTTATCCTGATGATGGGGAAAACACGGATACGCTCATAAGGAAATTATATTATGATTAACAGTAATAAGATATGAATATCAATATCCAGTCAAACTTACTAAGGACACTGCTATTATCTGTCGCTTTGCATTTTATTTTTATTTTAATGATATTGATTTCTTTTGAAAAAAAAATGGTAATAATACCGAATTCATTAACTGTGGAGCTTTCTGGCTTTTCATCTGAGAGGTTTTCAGGATTAAGTGAGTTGTCAGACCAGAAGGCAACTGCTAATCCTGCGCAACTAACTGAAAGTTTTTTTAGTGACAGTCGAAGCACGGATTCAGTTATTGAGGAAAATCAGCGTCAATATTTTTTACCTCCACGACCTTCACATGAGGCTATTAAAAAAGCTAATATGGAAACAATGGAACACATGTTGCAAGAGGCAGGAGTCGATTCTTCATCGACTTCTAAGGTTCAAAGCGCAAATGAACAGAATATGCTCTCTGAAGACGATTATGAAAAAGGACAAAGATTAAAAGATTTGTCAGCATCTGATAATACTGGAACAAAAGAAGGACAAAAAAGTGTGCCTCCTGGGACGGCTGATATTGATTCAGGTCTGGATTTAAGTGGTCTGGGCAGGAGGGTCGTCTTTTCACCTGCCAAACCGGATTATCCTGAATGGGCAAAAAGAGATCTCATCCAAGGCACTGTAAAATTGACTTTGACTTTTGATATTGAAGGGTTTGTAGTTGGTGTTAAAGTGATTCAATCTTCTGGAAATACCAGATTGGATATTATAGCTAAGAATTATGCCCAACAACTTAGAATTCAGCCAGGAACAGAGGATGTCCAAGAATGTTATTTTTTCATGAATTTCAAGTTATAAGCTGTTTTTTATCGTTTTTTTCATGATTTTCAGATTTTCTTTAATAGATTTTATCTTAGGATAGATATTTAATAATCTTTCTATGTTCATCGAAGTGTCACGGTTTGGCAATTCAGTTTTTCCTTTCATGTTTTCATAAGTGACAGGGATAATAAGATTTTTATCCAATTTGAATGTTTGCGCAAGAATAAGTCCGAAGTCATATCTTGATATTTTTTCAGTTCCACCAAAATTTATTATTTGGTTTTTAATATCTAGTTTGATCATTGCTTCTATAGCCTTACCCCCATCAATGGTCGAAATAGGTGTACGGAACTGATCCGAAAAGAGATAGATATTTTCATTGTTTTTCATTGAGGTCAATATCCAGTTTATGAAACTAGCATGATACTTGTTTGATGGACCATAACTTAAAGCCGTTCGAAGTATGATGTAATTATAACATCGGTTTTTTATGATTTTTTCTGCTGCGAGTTTGGTTTTTTCATAAACGTACTTGGGATGAAGACGATCAGTTTCAAGATGAAGACCAGGAGTTTTTCCCCCATAAACGAGGTCTGTTGAAAAGAAAAAAAGTTTTGACTTATAGAGATTACTCCATTGGCATATCCTTTCCGTAGCATCTTGATTGGTCTTGATCGCTGCTTGGGGATCAGCTTCACATTCTTTTAATTTTGATATGGCTGCAGTATGGATGATAATATCAGGTTTGGTTTTTTTTAAAGTTAAATCAACGCTTTTATGATTTGCCAAGTCCATTTTAAACATTTTTACGTCTTTGATTTTTGGCTTGATATTTCTGTATGTTGCATAGATATCAAAATTTTTAGAGAGTGTTTTTATGAAGTAGGAAAGTAATTGATAGCCCCAAAGACCAGTAGCGCCTGTGATGAGTATCTTTTGTTTTGTCTTTTTTAAAGTATTATACCAATTTACGGTATGTTCAACATGTTTTTTCAGATTACGGTCAGGATGATAATTCAATCCATTGATTGCCTTATCTATCTTAAAATCATAGTCTAGTCCTGCATGATTAACCCTGTAACATGTTAAGAGTGGAGGTGATTTTATCCTGAAAATCTTATATAACGTTTCTGAAAACCACGCTAATACATAAGCGATACGGATATGAACATTTAATGAGGGCAAGGGGATTTTCATCGTATTGCAATAATATCCAATGTAATCTTGCCAAGTGACTGATATTCCATCAGTGATGTTGTATATTTGGTTAACTCCCATATCGGGAGCAGAAGCTTTTTTCATAGCTTGTATGAGATTCTCAATATATAATGGGGATAACAAGGCTCTTCCGCCATTGATAAATCCCATTTTACCGTTTTCAAGCGCTTCAAGTAGTTTAAGTGTTGTAGTCCTGTCATGGGGTCCATAAACATCGCCAGGTCTAAGTATTGTGATGTTTATCCTGTTACGTCTAGCATATCCCAAAGCCATTTTTTCCATGACTGATTTTGAAATTACATAGGGTGTGTTTTGTATTTTGGGCGTGTCATTTTCTGAGCAGGATTTCTGATTGAACCCCATCACAGAAAGAGAAGAAAGAATGACAGTTTTTTTTGCCTTGATTTTTTTAGCAAAGCGCAAGACTTTTAAAGTCCCAGTGACATTTGTCTCGTGAAATTTCCTGTATTCACCCCAATCACTCGCTAAACCAGCGACATGGTAGATGGTTTCAACTTTGCCAATTTTAGAGGATAACTTGACTATGTCAGTAATATCTCCGAAAACAAGTTTAACATCAAGTCCTTTCAAATAATGCAAATCACTTGAGGATCGGACTAATCCAGTTACGTGAAATCTGTTTTTAAGCAGTGTTTCACATAGTTTGCTGCCGATAAAACCATTTGCACCAGTTACCAGGACCTTTTCTGACATTAGAATATTAAATCGATTTTTCCAGAAATTTTGAAAGTCTCTGGGAAAAACCAGCAGGATCAGGCAGTTTTAATCCTTCTACAATCAGAGCCTGTTCCAATAAAAGTCTTGAGGTGTCTTCAAAAACCGTCATATCTTCGATTTTCGAAAGTTTCTGTATGATGGGATGGTCTGGATTGATTTCAAGAATGGGTTTTACATCTGGCATATTCGCATGTCCAAAAGCTTTAAACAGCCTTTGTACACGTTGAGAGGGATCGTCCTTACCTGTTGTTATACAGGCCGGAACACCAGTCAGTCTGAATCCAGCCTTGACGTCTTTTACAGAATCCCTGAGTACGGCTTTTATCTTTTCAACGATAGGCTTAGCATTGTCTGCCTTCTTTTTTTCTTCATCAGACATGAGGTCATCTGCCGCATCAGCTCTGTTAACTGATGAAAGTTCATGTTCCTTGTACTTTTGCATCCCTGAAAGGACCAGTTCATCAACATCATCATCCATGATGAGTACATCAAGATTTTTATTTCTATAGATTTCAAGAAGTGGAGATTTTGATATGTCAACATCTTTGGATCCCGTTATGTAATGGATTTTTTTCTGGTCAGGATTCATGTTTTTTACATATTCATCAAAGGATATGAATTTTCCGGTCTTCATTGATTTGAATATCAAAAGTTCCATAATCGTATCTCTATTCAGGAAATCCGCGGACATCCCTTCTTTCAGAGCTCTCCCGAATTCAGAAAAGAATTTTTCATATTTTTCCCTGTTATCCATGAGGGATTTGATTTCAGAAAGAATTTTTTTTACAGAAGCTTCCTTGATTTTTTCTAATACTCGGTTATGTTGGAGGATTTCCCTGGAAACATTCAAAGGAAGGTCTTCTGCATCGATTATTCCATGTACAAATCTTAGGTAGACAGGCAATAATTCCTTGTTGTCTGACATTATGAAAACACGTTTAATATATAACTTCAGATGGCTTTGATAGTCAGCATAATACATGTCCATGGGAGCTTTTTGAGGGATATAGAAAAGGGTCGTATATTGGAGTGTTCCTTCGGCCTTTGTATGAAAATAATGAAGTGGTGGTTCTGAGTCGTGATATAGAGTCTTATAGAAATCAGAATAATCTTCCTCCTTTATTTCTGATTTCGACCTGCGCCAGAGTGCGGATGCTGAATTGACCTGTTTTTCCTTTTTTGTTTTCCCTTTTGGTTTCCCTTTGTCATCATATTCTTCATCCATGTAAGACAGGAATATGGGATATGCGATATGGTCCGAGTATTTTTTTATTGTCTGTTCTGTCTCCCAATGCTCTGAATATTCTTTTCCTTCTTCATTGAGAAAAAGACGTATTGATGTGCCATGGGAGTCTTTTTCAGTCTCAGAAATTTCATAATCACCTTTGCCCGTACTGGCCCAAAGATAGGCTTTCCCTGAATTCGCTTTTTTAGACAGGACTTCAACCTTGTCGGCAACCATGAAACTTGAGTAAAACCCGACACCGAACTGACCTATAAGGTTAATGTCTTTTGAATCATTGTTTTTTATCTGTTCGATGAAGTTTTTCGTGCCTGAGCGTGCTATCGTACCTAAGTTGTCCTCTAAGTCCTTTTCATCCATGCCTATCCCTGTATCAGTTATAGTGAGTTCATGTTTTTCTTCATCCAAGGATATGGTTATCCGTGGTTCAAAGGATATTTTTGAGTATGAAGGATCTGTTAGAGTTAATAGCTTGAGCTTGTCTAATGCATCAGAAGCATTGGAAATCAATTCACGAAGAAAAATCTCTTTATGTGAATATAAAGAATGAATGATGAGTTGGAGAAGTTGATTGACTTCAGTTTGAAATTGGTGTTTAGCCATGATACCACCTGTATTAATAAATTTCGCATAATATAAGTCCTTCCATAAAGGATTTCAAGGGGTATTTATAAATTTGATAACTAAACCCTTGATATGTAGTATGCAGTCTATATAGATATGATTTTTATTTGGCGAGGTGGTTTTTGACTTCTTCTAAAGGCGTAAAGCTTGTTTTTAATCCTAAAATCCCTGTTTTTTATAACTATGTTTTAAAGGACAAGCGATAAAGCAGAATTATGTCCATGTTTTTAGAGAACGAGGCCAATACCCTTTGTGGAACTCGATATGCTCATCAGAAAGGTCGTACAGACTACAGATATGGCAAACAATCTGGATTTATCTATGCTGGAGGTCAACGTGTTCCCATCCAAAAGCCACGAGTCATAT
>DYKD01000079.1 GCA_020722765.1 Brevinema andersonii
CATTGCTTGAAACAGTGGGATTCACAATCACATCAGCTGCCAGCGCTGCAGTAGATTCTGGCACGACCAACGGTCTGATGTCCCTTGACCCCACACCCGTCCAGGGCTTTGCTCGCGATATGGGCTGGAAAGAGTCTCCTTTCTCCGGCGGCATTCCTGTTCTGCATATACGAAAGACAGTGGACTCGCTAGTGGTGAAGCCTTTTGAAATTTTGAGATACACAATTGCATACTCTAATGCGGGAGCTGTCCCTCTCACCCAAGCTCAGATTATGGATGTATTGCCTGTCCAAGTTCAGTTGATCACCAATTCAGCGGAAATTTCCAATCAACCTCATGCAGGTTTGATTAATGTGGAATATTCAACAAATTATTCTGGTTCTATATGGAATAATGATGCTTTTGATACAGCCCTGACAGTCCCACAGATTAAGAAAATCAAATGGTTCTTGAATGCGAATGTCAACCCTGGTGAAAAGGGTTACATCAGATTCAAGGTCATTGTGAAATAGGAGTTAGCATGTTGAGATTCTTTTCATTTCTGACATTTTTTCTTTTCCTGTCAACCATGCTTTTGGCAGATCAGGAAGTGAAAGAGAAGGTTTCTGTTATCAAAGATAAGGAAGCTGTCCTTACTTTTGAACTTCCACAGAAAGCGACAGTCCAGTTTTTTTATGCTGATACGTTCGCTGGCATCAATGCAGGAATGTCCTATCTCAGTATCGAACCTGATAAGAAGATTGAAGTCCCCTTGTCAGGTCTGAAACCAGGTACTATCTATTATTTTCATGCCAATTTTTATGACGATAAGAATCAACGTCTCTTCTATAGGATTTCCTGGTTGAAAACGACAGGGAGAGCGGAAACAACTATCTATTCTTTTAAAGCTGATGAGTCCCTGTATTCTTCAAAATTTTCAGTTCTTGTCAATAATCCAGGAACAGCCAAACTTCAGGTCGAGCAGCCCGGTGTTAAGCAGGAGATTGTGCTTACTCAAAAAGAGAAAAGCGTTGTTTCTCTGGATTTGGGTGCGACTGAAAGTGTTTATGTGTATGAGGGGATGGCAGAAAAGTTGAAGCCTGAGCAAAAGGGCAAAGCGACCCTCACCTTTACTGATGATAAAGGTTTGATCCGTACTATGACTACGGATTTTGAAACTTGTGAAAATAATGTCGCTTTTGGGGAAAAAGTTGAAGGAACTTTTAATGGTACATATATTGCAGATAATTTTGTATTGGAAGGCGATATCCTTTCGCGTGTTGTTGATGGGAATATGGATTATAAATCAGGAATGGCTGTCAGTAAAGAAGATCCATCGGTTGATGAGCAATGGATCTTAATCGATTTGGGTAAGAGTTATCCAATCAAAGATGTTCAGACTTTTTGGAGAGCTCTCGCTTATCCGCTTGAATATCAGGTTCTGTTAAGTCAGGATATGAAGAAATGGAGCGCCCCCACCACTGTAAAAAATGATTTGCCAAGTTACGCCATAGGAAGCATGCCTATGAAAGTGAGCAAGGCAGATATGAATGGGCGAGTAGCACGTTATGTCAAGTTGATGGTTCCCAAAGGAACGAAATGTTATCAGCGTTTTGATAGCTATAAGTTTGTCCAGCTTGTTGAATGTAAGGTTCATCCAAAAGAATAGGAGGTGTTTATGATTAAGAAAAACATTAAGGAGGTATCAGATATGATACGACAAATCTCAATTATTGTTGTTGTGCTATCAGTCACGATGACAGGTTTACTGCAGGCTTATGGTACTGGGTCAGGAGCGATCATCACTAACATGACAGTTTCCAATGCGCAGGTAGCAACCAACTTGGCAGATCCAGGGACACTTTCTGCCTCTTTCACAAATGATGCCGGCATTGTCAATTTGGGGTTTATACAAGGAGCAAAGGTGAGAACGACAGTGACACCAGGTTATGATTTATCTCTGGTCCGGTTTTCTACAGCTATGACAAATTTGAGTGCTGTAGCTGGAAGTTTTGTGACCTTTGACGGGATTGTCACCAATTTCGGTAATGTGACAGACCCGATTGTTTTCAAGGTATCTAATATCTATACATCTGTGGGATGGGTAGGCGTGAATTCTTATACACTATATACAAACGGAACACCAATAGGTGCTGCAACCACGGGAGTCGATTTCACAATGCCAGGAGTTCCTGCTATGGGTATTGTCCCTTTCAGTATCCGTTTGGATGTTCCAATGACAGCATTGAATGGAGCCTCAAATGTTTTTCAGGTGATTGTGCAGAACACGGCAGCACCAGCCGGTGATACATGGCCAGGAGCCGGAGCGATTGCCCCTGCAACAGCTGACACTGTCAATGCGCGAGATAGGCAGGTATATACTTTGTTAGCAAGTGTGCAAGGACCTGTGTTGCACTTGTCAAAGGTTGCAGATGTGAACAATGCGCGTCCTTATGAGTATATCACATACACGATTTCATATACAAACGTAGGCTCAGCGTCTGCATTAGGTGTCCGGATTTTTGATAACATTCCATCCAACACAACAAACATCAGTGGAATGTCGAATAGCCATATGGCCGGAGCATGGGTAGCCAATGGAACAACCCCCACAACAAGGCAAGTGCGCTTCACACCCAATGCAGGGACCATACCTGCAGGAGAGCATGGTCTAGTCAAATTTACAGTTCAGGTTAAGTAGTCATGTTGAATAATTTGATTCTTTTGACTTCCCCTGTCCAATTATTCGGTGCGCAAACCGAGCGTAGTCGGTGCGCACCAAATTTTATTTTTTTCTCCGGCTTCCGCGGAGCGACTGATAGATTTTTGAATGATAAAAATTTTTTAAGGAGGCAGAGCATGAAAAAAGCTCTTTTTTCGATGATGATGGCAGTCATTATGATGACAGCCAGTGGGAGTCTGTGGGCGTATGGAACCGCTGCAGATTCATTGGTTACGAATGCAAACACAGTGGGACAATCCCCTGATTTGCGGATTGCGACAAACGCAGGTCAGCTTTCTGCAAATTTTGAGAATGTTTCTGGTGTGACAAACTTTGCATCAGTGCAAGGTGCAGCGGCTGTGACAAAAGTGACGAACGGGTATGATTTGTCAAGGATTCTCATGACTACAGCCTCAAACCAGACTGGTTCAGCTGGCAGTTCTGTCATATTTACTGTTTATGTAACGAACTGGGGTAATTGTGTCTCACCTATCGGTATGATGGCAACGAATTTAATGAGCTCAGGGAGTTGGCCTACAAATACCTATGTCGTTTTAATCAATGATGTTATGAAGAAAAGTAATGTTAAGACTCCTAGAGGAGACACCAATGATATTGCCTCTGGAAATTTTGTCAAATTACAATTGAGGGTAGATATTCCAATATCAATGGTTGATGGAAGTTCAAATGTATTTAAATTTATGGTGGGAAATTATCTAACAATGAACGGATTGGGTGGTGATAACTGGCCAGGTCCTTTTGCTATCGCTCCAGCAACAACAGATACTAATGCTTGGGGTGGCTCAAGAGATGGCCAAGAAATTCGTTGCGTAGTCCATGTCTCAGGTCCTGTCCTCCGTATTTCTAAGACAGTTGATAAGCTTGTCATAAAGCCTTTTGAAGTTCTGACTTATACCATCTCCTATACTAATGCTGGAACAGCAAATGCTCTTAATGTCACTGTACAGGATATGATCCCAAGTTATACGACTAACATACAGAATCCAGAGATTGAATTGAATGGTGGTGGGTTTGTAGCTGCTGGTGTTGATGCTGTCATAACCCCCAAATCAATTCGCTTTACACCAAATGGTGGTGGCGTTGCTTCTGGTGAATTTGGCAGATTGCGTTTTACTGTAATAGTTAAGTAAGAGAAACGAGTTTTTTTCAAGCCTCTCCCAGGTATTTCGGTTGGTGAGCTTGCGCTGAGATTGTCGAAGCGCTTGTCGAACCACGAAATACATGGGAGAGAGCCTCCATTCACTTTTTTTGAATGGGGGTATGATATTTGCATCTCTTATTGGTAGTATGAAGGAGTTAATGAGTAAAATCATTGATCACCGAAGGTTTGGTCAACCCAGTCCGGCAGAGAAACTGAACAATCTTTTGAATCCGCATAAGTTCGTAAGGAACTTGGTGATTGCTTTCACCCTGGCTTTTTTCCTCTTCATGAACAGCAGGGTCCAGGCAGTGGACGATATCACCAATGTCAATACCGATCTTTATGCAATATACGGGATGTCCCCATCACTTGGAGTTACAAACTGGTTAACCAATACTGCTATCGATAATGTGATTGTCACCAATTACGATTACACAGTCTTCAATACCAATTCGAAGACCAATACCCTCGCTTTCGGTGCGACCAATTGGTATCAGATCATGTTGACTAACAGTGGCGGATTGCTGAGTAAACCCGATTTCTACAAGTTCACCAATATTCTGACAGGAACAAATGATGCAGGATATGGTTTTACTAATTTGTTGGATTTTGGAACTGTCGGTATCAGAGATGCTTCTGATATAGCTATTGGTGTTGGAATTGCATTGTCGCACAATACAAACATCCCACTCTTGATAGGATTGTGGGCACCACAGTCAGGTACAAATGAACGTGTTGTAACATTGAAGGTGATAGCCGAAGCCACGCAGAGCATCCGTTCTGGAAATGATGGTAGGATGACTAACGTGATTGTTGCCAAGAGCATGTTGCCCAAAGCTTCCAGTTTCAGGATAGTCCATGATGGGGTAAGTCTTGTAAGCAACTGGGCACAGGTTGATATTTCAGTCCTGGATTCCATTTCAAATGTCATAGGCAACTACCGTGGAACCATAACAGTGGAAGTGGAAGGTGGAACATCAGGCAATGTATTCTGGAGTATAAATACTGGAAACAATGGTTTGTTCACAGACCTTTTCCCGAACGGAGCCTCGTACAAGTTTGATGCAAGTGACAGTGGTCTTGTCAGCTTGTTTGTCAAGGATACATCAGTCGAGTCTTTACTTATTCGTGTACGTGGTGACGGAGTCACAAGCCAAGCTACGAACTGGCTCTATTTCGATAAGCTCCAACCCTATATTGTTTCCATGACACCGCCAGACAATGGTTATGGTACATTGGTCCAGATTACGAATCTCCAAATCATGTTCAGCAAACAAATGGATCTTTCTACATTGACTACAAACAATATTAAGGTATACAAGTATTCGGAAGATGGTTCCCCTTCACCAGTCACAATCAGCATGATGGATACGAACACTGGTGGAAAGGGAGCTCTCATCAGACTTTCAGGAATTACAGAGTCTGATATCCTTACAAAGTTCGAAGTGAGGATGAATACGAATGTCCGTTCATTGCTCGGATATGGGCTTATCCCCAATCCGCACAATCTTGCTTACACAGCACCTTATACGAACATCATCTATAGTATGATAGAAAAGTCGAAAGGTGCGGTCATTGATTCAAACCTTTCTGGAATCTCCATTCCAAAGGACATCCGCCTTATTGCAGGAGTTGATGAGCTTGCAGAGGACGCATATATCCGTATTACTGAACCGGATTTCACTGATCCTGAAATCATTGAAGCTAACTCTAAAGTTGTCAAAAACCAGTACTTGCAGTTCCTTGAAGATTCGTCCGTGAAGGAAATAGAAGGATTCGGCGCGGCAGGAAACAGCCTTACAGAACTCCACGGCGTGATGCTGGAACTATCATACAGTGAATCCTCTCCTGGAAGAGTGCAGGGAATGGAAGGGGAAGTGGGCGAGGACGAACTGAACATTTTCTGGTTGAACGAGGTCACAGGACGCTGGGAATATGTGGGAACACCTGTCATAGACAAGGACAATGACAAGGTTTCAATAGAGATCTACAAGTATGGGAAATATGCTTTGATGGGAGACACCACAGTCAAGAATTTCTCAGAAAGTGTAGTTGTCTATCCGAACCCGTTCGATCCGCTGAAACAGGCGATGTTTGTGCGGTTCTATGTTGAGAAGGGAGCCTATATCAGTGCTGAAGTCTTCTCCCAGACAGGTGAGAAAGTCATTGTTCTGGCAGACCGGAAATACGTGGATGGGGGAAGGGTTTACGAGAATGCATTGAGTTGGGACGGGAAAAACGGCCGTGGCATGACTGTCGTAAACGGTGTCTATATCATAAAAGTGAAAATCCAATATTCTGACGGCAGCGGATCCAAACAAACATTGTACAAGGTGGCTGTGAGGAAATGATCTTATGTCTTTCTTTTTCTTTTGATTGATTTGCCTTCAACTTCTACCATGAAAATCAGTTCATTCTTATCTATATCGAGTTTCGCTTTCCCGCCTTTTTTCAACATGCCAAAAAGCATTTCATCTGCTAATGGTTTTTTAATCATGTCCTGTATGATTCTTTGTATTTCCCGTGCACCATAATCTGAATCCATTCCACGTTTGGCAAGCCATGCAAGTGTCTCATCACTTGTTTCCAGTGTGATGGATTTTGCCATAAGCAGGGACTTGAACTCATCCATATATTTCACTGCTATTTTTTTCATGATTTCTACAGTAAGCTCATTGAACTCGATGGTGGCATCTAACCTGTTCCTGAATTCTGGTGTAAAAAGCTTGTTTACAGCTGTATTCATGGCATCATCATTTTTCGCATTTTCTAGAAAACCGATCCTTTCCCTGTTCATGTCCTGAGCACCTGCATTGGAAGTCATGATAAGTATGACATTCCTGAAATCCGCTTTCCTGCCAGTAGTATCTGTCAAAGTGGCATAATCCATCACTTGAAGAAGTATGTTGAATATGTCAGGATGAGCTTTCTCGATCTCGTCGAGAAGTACGACGCAGTAGGGCGATTTGATGACGGATTCTGTAAGGAGCCCCCCTTGGTCATGACCGACATATCCAGGAGGTGCGCCAACCAGCCTTGAAATGCTATGTTTCTCCTCATATTCGCTCATATCAAACCTATGGAAAGGAATGCCAAGTTGTAAGGAAATCTGCTTTGCCAGTTCTGTTTTCCCTGTTCCTGTAGGTCCTATGAAGAGAAAATTAGCGACAGTCTTGTTGGGATCCCTGAAGCCGGCACGTGAACTCTTGATCGCATCTACCAAACTGTCAATCGCTTTGTTCTGTCCGAATATGGTTTTTTTGAGTTCTTTCCCAAGTGCCTTTAGTTTTCCCGATTCTGAAGTGGATACTGTTTTTTCAGGAATCCGAGCAACTCGTGCTACTATCGTTTCGATATGTTTTTGCGTAACCACAGTGTTTTTTTCTGTAAGTTTCACAAAAACAGCGGTTTCATCGATAATATCAATGGCTTTATCTGGTAGATGTCTGTCATTGATGTATCTGCCTGCAAGTTGTGCAGCTGCGACTATTGATGCTTCAGCATAGGTGATGCCATGGAACTGTTCGTATTTATGTTTGATACCATTCAGGATTTTGATGGTTTCATCTACAGAAGGTTCTGTGATATCAATCTTCTGGAAACGTCGTGAGAGAGCCCTGTCTTTTTCAAAATATTTCCTGTATTCCTCATAAGTTGTCGTTCCTATGCATTTCAGTTTTCCCCCAGTTAAGGCAGGTTTAAGGATATTTGAGGCATCCATGGAACCACCAGACACCGCTCCTGCTCCGACAATCGTATGTATCTCATCAATGAAAAGAATTGCTTTGTCAATCTTATTCAGTTCAGCCAGGACTTTTTTCATCCTGTCTTCGAAATCTCCTCTGTATTTTGTTCCAGCAAGCAAAGACGCCATGTCTAATGAGAAAATTTTTGATCCTTTGAGTGAATCAGGGACCTTGTCCTCCACAATCATTTGCGCCAACCCTTGGGAGATGGCTGTCTTTCCTACACCAGGTTCACCAACATGTATAGGATTGTTTTTTGTCCTGCGGGAAAGGACATGGATTGTCCTTTCGAGGACATCTTTTCTTCCAATCAAAGGCTCAAACTCTCCGGCTTTTGCCTTTGCAGTAAGTTCTTGTGTATAGGCTTCCAACGGTTTTGGGAATTGCTGTTCCTGTTGTTTTGAGTTCGGTCGGGCAGGTTCGCTCTCCCCTTGTTCCTTGTTCTGATACTGGCTCTTTTCCTCTTCCACAGGAACACCGTGTGAAATAAAGTTGAGTATGTCCAATCTGTTTATGTTCTCTTTCTTTAGAAAATAAACAGCATAGGATTCCTTTTCATCAAACATGGAAACATAGATGTCTCCGATATCCAATTCTGTTTTTTCAGCTGATACAGTATGCAGGATAGCGTTTTGAAGGACATTGGTGAAAGAAGCGGACTGTAATGGTTCCTTGTTCTGGACAACTGGAATCTTATTGTCTTTAAGAAAATGGGAAATATCTTTCTTTATCCTGTCCACATTTCCACCACAACCCTGTATGATGAGACTTCCTGATTCAAAGAAAAGGGATGCATAGAGGAGGTGTTCTACTGTAATATATTCATGCATCCTCGAACGTGCCTCATTATAGGCTGCTGTCAGGATGTGGTTCAGTTCCTTGTTGATTTGCATGGTCAGTCCTTATTCCTCTTCAAATCCGCATTTCAAGGGGAATTCGCGCTCTTTTGCCAGCTTGTGGACAGCATCGATTTTTGTCATGGCAATGTCGTAGGTGAATACTCCCGCTATACCAACACCACGCTTATGTACTTCTAACATAAGTCCTGTGGCTTCAGCTGCGGATTTGTTGAATATGCTTATCAGTACTTCGATTACGAAATCCATGGGAGTATAATGGTCATTGAGGAGAATGACTTTGTACATTTTGGGAGGCTGGAGACGGGTCAGTGTCTGTGTTTGACCTTCTGCTGAACCGTCTATTTCATCATCCCCATGGCTAAAACTGTCTGACATTGATGAATCCTTTATGATAAATAATTACAAATCAATGCTATAATATAATGCCAGAGGACAAATATTTCAATATAATTGTATTTTATCTGTCAATAAAGATAAAGGGATAATCCGTAAGAGACCATTTTTTATCCTTGTGGTTTTTCCAGATAATCCCTTTCAGGATTTGTGTTTCTATATTCCCAATAGCGGTTATTTCTGGAAAATTGCTGACCCAATTCTCCCATTTTTGATATTAAAGCTTCACATTCATCTATTTTTTTTTCAATACGTACTTTTAGATGTGACGAGCCGTTCAGAAAGTATTTTAACAAAGAATCCAGCTCTTTGAATTTGGCTCCCATTTCCGGGAAAACCGAGTCTTTTAGTTCTCTCAAGGTGTCTGTTGGGAATCTTTTGTCAAATAGGCTTAAATTGATGTCCTGGAACCTCTTTGAGATGTTGTTATAGAATGCGTTGAGCTTGTCACGTAATTCCTGGATGTTCGTGTCATCTTTATTTACACGGTTTTTTATGCCTTCCAGAGTGAAGGAAAAGAATGTGCCATACGCGGCATATCCCCCTACGTCTATTTTTTTCCATAGGTTCTGTTCGGTTTGATCCATTTTTTACTCCTTTTATGAGTACCCAACATCAACTCACTTAATATGAACTCATATCTGATAATACACTTTTCTTTGGATTCAGTCAAATAGGATATTTTTTTTGATTACAGCCGATTTTTTTTCGGTTTGATTAGGGCATTGTCAAAAGTTGCAGAGGATGCCCTATTTGCCATGGGGAATAGTTCTTACACTTTGAAGATTGTTACGAATACTGGATATGATTTTTTGGAAGGATGTTTTCTGGTGAATATAATAGGATTATGATTCCAGCAAACTTGACTTTTACTCAATGATTGAGTAATTTTACTCATCCATTGAGTAAAAAGGACTAGTTATGAAAAAGTCAAAGATTTATGAAAAGGGTCTTGTTTCAAAAATATTGAAAGATCTGAATAAATATCCGGATTTGATTCAAATCATGATTGGTCCCAGGCAAGTGGGAAAGACAACAATGGCTGAACAAATTGTTGAACAGTTTCCCGGATCATCATACATTGTCGCTGGTGATGCCCCGCTTCCACATGGTCCAGAATGGATTCATGCCCAGTGGGAAAAAGTGACCCTCTTGGGAAAAGAGAAAGGATCGATTCTCCTGGTTCTGGATGAGATACAGAAAGTCAGGGGGTGGAGTGAAACAATCAAATTGTTATGGGACAAATCCAGACGAGAGAAAAAAAATATCCGTTTGCTTCTTCTGGGTTCTTCCAGTTTGCTCTTACAGAAAGGTCTCTCTGAAAGCCTCTCGGGAAGGTTCATCTTACATGTGGTAGATCACTGGAGTTTCCACGAGATGCATGATGCTTTCGGTTACAAGATTGATGATTGGTTATTCCGTGGAGGATATCCAGGGGCTGTCCGATTTGATGATGATTTCACAGAATGGAGTCACTACATCAATGATTCCTTGATTGAGACTGTACTGAATCGGGATATACTCCAGCTTTCGACAGTCACAAAACCTGCCTTATTACGTCATCTCTTCATGCTCTGCGCCACACATCCATCTCATATTTTTTCATATAATAAAATGTTAGGACAGTTGCAGGAGGCCGGTAATACCACGACATTATCGCATTACCTTAAACTTTTGGGAAGCGCTTTTCTGGTCGAAGGGCTGGAATGTTATCGGGGAAATAGGAAAAGCAAGAGGGCGAGTAGTCCAAAAATTATTGTGCGAAATAACGCGCTCATTTCAAGTGTCCGAGGATTGAGCTTGGAAGAATCGAAACAGGATAAGGAATGGTGGGGGCATTTACTTGAAAATGCTATTGGAGCTTTCTTCCTGAACAGGGTGGATGGGATTAGAAACAAACTCTATTATTGGCGTGAAGATGATAAGGAAGTCGATTTTATACTGGAAACACCCAAGGATCTTTGGGCCATTGAGGTAAAATCAGGACGCTTGAGGACAGCAAGTGGCCTTTCGGCATTCATGAAAAAATATCCTGATGCCAGACCTCTTGTAGTCGGTGGGGACGGGATTTTATTGGAAGATTTTCTTATGAAAGCAGGAGAAGATCTTTAATACCTGAATTATGCATCATAATTCGTTATTTTTCAGTTTTAGTGCATAGAATTCTATGCACGTTGACAATGTATCTTTCCCTAAAAATTCAACCCACGACCCAGGCATGATACGAAATTTTTCAAATTATAGGATAGATGTGACAATTATACAAATCAAAAAATT
>DYKD01000260.1 GCA_020722765.1 Brevinema andersonii
GGTTATCAAGGGTGAAACCCTTGATGTTCTTGTGCCTGTAAATATGAACCGGGCTGAAATTTCAAAATTATCTATGAGATATCAGGAAGTTGAGAAAAACTACAAGTTCATAAGAAAATGCAGAGATTATAGCAGAACAGGGAATTGTCAATATCCATGCCCAGAGAATTCTATGGGCAACTCCCCATCTTACAGCGCTTACCCTTCTCACAGAACCAACTCCCATTATAGAGCCGGTTATCGTGTGGGTTGTACTTACAGGAATCCCTAAATGCGTTGATAATGAAATTGTAATTGCTGCCCCAAGTTCTGCGCAGAACCCGTCAACCGGTTTAAGTTTGACAACCCTTTGTCCCATTGTCTTTACAATTCTCCATCCGCCCAAAAGAGTGCCGAGAGCAATTGCAGCATGGCACGATAGAACAATCCACAGAGGAATGTGGAATCTCGGTCCAAGAAGTCCTGCGCTGAACAACAAACTTGCAATAATACCCATTGTTTTCTGGGCATCGTTTCCGCCATGTCCTAAACTGTAAAATGCCGCAGAGAGAAATTGCCCTTTCCTGAAGATGTGGTCAATTTTTGTCGGACTGCTCTTCCTTGCAGACCAGTAAACAAGAATTCCGAGGCAGAGTCCAAGAACAAGTCCAAGGCTCGGCGAGACAAAAATAAATAAAACGGTCTTTCCAATTCCCTTCCATACAAGAACATCAGGACCAACCTTTGCAAGACCAGCACCTACAAGTCCGCCTATAAGAGCATGAGAAGAACTTGTTGGGAGACCTAAATACCACGTTATGATGTCCCAGCCGCATGCGCCAATCAAAGTACCAAAGATTACAGCGTTGTCAATAATTTTAATGTCAACGATTCCTTTTCCCATTGTGTTTGCAACATGCAGACCAAAAAACAAAAAGGCGACGAAATTAAAAAAAGCAGCCCATACAACAGCCAATCGCGGTGAAAGAACCCTCGTTGAAACAATTGTGGCTATTGAGTTGGCTGAGTCATGAAATCCATTGAGAAAATCAAAAGCATATGCTAGAAAAATCAGGAATAAAATCGCTGGAGTCATATTTTACGCTTGCTTCACAAGGATTGTTTCTATGATATGTGCTACATCCTCACATATATCAAGGATTGTTTCTGCATCAGTATAAATCTCTTTCCACTTGATTATGGCAATAGGGTCTTTCTTGTTTTCAAATAATTCCCCGAGTGCTCTGTCTCTCATAGTGTCTCCGACATTTTCCAAACGGTTTATCTCAACACAAAAGCGCATGATGGACTCATGTTGTTTGACATCCCGCAGACAAATTGTTGCGGCCTGAACTGATTTAACTGACTCCTCTATGACAGAGGCAAATTCAACAAGCGTTGGGTCAACTTCATTTATTTTATAAACCCTGAGACGGTTTGTAATCGTGTTGAACATATCAATAATGTCATCAAGTTCTTTGGCAAGGTTATAGATGTCTTCCCTGTCAAAGGGTGTGATAAAGGTTTTATTCAGCTGACTTATAATCAGGTGGGTGATTTCATCGCCCTGATGTTCAATGGATTGGATCTTGCTGTAAAGGTTCTCGTCAAGTTTCCCTGTCTCTGCGATTTCCTTAAATGTAGTTGCGGATTCAACTGCATATCCAGCCTGTTTTTCAAATAGTTCAA
>DYKD01000261.1 GCA_020722765.1 Brevinema andersonii
ATGATTTTTCCAGCTCTTGGCTTGGCATTAGTGTTGATGAAGTGTAAATTGCCATCTTCCAATGGGCAAGAGGGCTAAAATGAACACCCCTTAGGGGGCGAGAAGATCCTTCACGAGTTCACCTACAAAGCCTCCCTCAAGATGGCTGCAATCGGCCACCTGGAGCGAGGCAGCTAAAGAAAGAAAACGGGGGTGCGCTTGACAATTCAAGACTAAAGCTATGACCCCTAATTCATAGAAAATTCAAGAATCAAGACTTGACCCCCAAAGCCCGGGAAAGGTACGATCCTAAGTCGCGGTACCCCCGTTCCGAAGGCGGAAAGCATCGATCCGTGGGCGGAAGGGTATGTTCCTAAGTCGGAAGGGTGCGATCCGAGGTTGGGGAGGGTAGGGGCCGACGGCGAAAAGGCTGAAATCGTTGTTTCAAAAGTGTGGTTTGAGATAAAGATCAGTTCTTATACTCTCCCAAAAATTATAAAGCCAAAGCTTGTCTCTTTTGGCTTTCCCTTCCCATACTTTCCCGCCATAGGAGATTTCAGCGAAAGAGTCAGCATATACAGTCTGCAAGAGGGTATCACCATCAAAGAAGCAGAATTTGTATCTCGTATCTAAAAAACCATCTCCTGTGTTGTGTCTTGGCACAAATTCCGCCCCGGCTAGTGCTTTAGCAAGACATTTGGTTTGGAAAGAATTCCTAATATCAAGAACATAGATGTTTTTGCCAAGATCCCCTTGAGTTGTCAAAAGCTCGTCAAAACGCTTTTCTTGAATTGGAACAGATATCAGGAGATTTTGCGATAGTACATAGATTATCACCCTCGGCTCTTTGGCGTTCAGCACTTTACTCATATCAAGCATGAGAATATCCTGTTCCCAGGATATTTTTGGAGATAAGAAAAGGAATAGATAAAACAGTGATGCATAAATGATCGTATTGACTTTCATTTGCAGGTGTTTCATTTCACTGTCCCTGTGGGTGTTGTACTTTCAGGATCTTTATATGTTGGAGGCGGAAGCTTTGCCTCCTTACTGGTAGGACCCGTTGTTGTTACCCCTTCGCTGTATTGGTTTGTATCTCTGATGGGCTCATCCAAAGCACGGCAAACGGGAACTTCAACTTCCGAGATCACCTTTGCTTCTTCTTTGTTGCCATAATTTGTGTCCTTTGTGTTCTGTCTTTTTTGAGCCTCTTCGTAATTTTCGCCAAAATTAATCGCATGTGCAGTTTCATGCACGAATCCTACTGCTGGGCTTATAATCGTTCCACCTTTGCTGTCAGCTTTGCCTCCGTTTTTACCTATATCAATTCCTTGAGTTGGATTCCAATAGATTGCGTGCTGTTTCTTTGAGTAATGCGTGTCCCCAGAAGTCTTGACGACCTTGAGGCTTGTATCTTTTTCTCCTTTGTCAAGAACTTTTGTTGCGACAGCACTTTTTGAAACATATTGCTTTGCCGCCTTATATTGTGCCTCTAATGCCGCATCATCACCAAAGTCATAGTGACCAGTAGGATCGGTTCGTGACACTGGGTTATTACGAACATAGGAATAAAGATTGAAACTTTGTGGCAAAGCAGGTGTTCCCATAACGTCATCCGGTCTCATAAATCTCCCGATAGAATTTCCATAGAATCTTGCGTGCATATAATCAAAGTTTGTGTGAGTGTC
>DYKD01000262.1 GCA_020722765.1 Brevinema andersonii
AGCATTTTTCCTTGCTGTAAATCGAACTACTCTGTTTTTAGCAAATTACGCTACATGTATTTCCTCCTTTGGCGCACTACTGTCACCAGCTGGAATCGCCTTTATCTCCCCGGGACCAAGAATAGTAAAACTGACCTTTGTCTCATTCTCAAGAGTCAATTCTATGCTATTGTGGTTTTTTACAGTTTTAGCAAAAACACTAAATCTATACCTTCCATTTGTGGATCCTAGCGTTGAAATTTCCCAGCCAGCAGTCCCTTTAACCTGTTTTATAGATGGTTCAACCATCTTCCCTTTTTTTCTCACTGAAACTTCAAACTCCTTCTCTATCCCAGGGTATAAAACAGGCTCCCCTCCATAATGGAATATTATCTCAAAGTCACCCACATTTTCTACTGCGGAATGAATATCGAAGGTAAGCAATTCCTGCGCCTTTTCATTGTGAAATAACAATGAAAGAAAGTTTTGAGGAAGGAATGTCTTTTCTGCAAATTCGGTTGTATCTGACCTTTTTGATGTGAAATCTTGAGCAGCTTTTTCAGTACGTTCGGTCAGTTCCTTGAGTGTTCGAGGCAAACCCTCGGTCATTGTATACTTGACAGGTTTAATAGCATCACCAACCGGTTTCCTCCATTCTTCGGGAATGATGGAAGTCCCGTGCATAATTCCCAGTAAAGAACCGAGGGTTGCACCGGTACAGTCGGTATCATACCCACAGTTTACCGCCTTGCACAATTTATCTCCGTAATCTTTCCCGTAGAGTAAACCGATAATTGTAAAGCCATGATTTGGTATGGCATTACAGGCGTTATGATGTCCAAAGATTGTTGCAATTCTTTCTCTTGCTGCATCCCACCTTATTCCAGTTTCGTAGCAGCGTAGAGCCTCTCTAATGACACGAGAGATGTTGGACGAAATGGGAATCATTGAAAGTCCTATCTGAATTAGTAACTTCGGCTCCTTAATCACAAATGCCGCGCTTTCTACTGCCGCCCAGAACATCTCACCCCATCTTCCCTCTCCGCCAGTGTGGTCCATTGATGCATCCATCCAGGCCATTTGTGCTGCCAATTGGGGGTTCGCTGGTGCAAGGCAAGCCCAGATTTCACTGCGAATAGGAGAGCCCATCTCATCAACGAAATAGTTTTGAAATGCCCCAGAAATCGGCGGTTTCAATCCTCTCCGCAAGTTGTAGGTACAGAAACTATACTCCGAATACCAATGTTCTGATAAGTGTTTCATCCAGTATTCGACAAAATCAGAAAATGTTAGCTGGGAGCCTTTGTCCTCAACCATCTTTAGCCAGACGAGTTGAAAATCTAAATCATCATTGGGTAAGGGCTCTTGGGGAACTGGATCATAGAAGGTGAGATTGTGCACATACTTTTTACCTTCATAAGGAGCCCCTAAAGTTCCTCCAATATTTTTCCCTAACCAACAGGCATACACCTTATCCCGATACTCTTTTCTACTTAACTTTATCTTTTCCATAGGCCCTCCTTTAATTTTTACTTCCACTTCCCTTTGGTTATTTTCTCTTTAAGTGCAATATAGTACAAAAAGTTTTCGTAAATATTCAGGCAACCCCGTCTAAATAACAGTTTACTACTTTCTAAACTCCCCGTCAAAATCTTTTCCTTTTCTTTTGTAAAGTGTATCA
>DYKD01000263.1 GCA_020722765.1 Brevinema andersonii
GGTTACCTTGCTGTGAACACATCGCCAACTGGTGCTTCTGTGAGTGTTAATACTACGCCTGTAACTGACTGCGGCACTACACCAGTAACCAAATGTGAATTACCAGTCGGGACATGGACAGTCACAATAACAAAGACTCCTGGGTACAATCCTGAAACGAGAACGGCGACGATAACAGAGGGACAAACCACTAATTTGGGCACGATAACACTTACTCCAGCAGTAACAGGAAAGGCGACAATTTTAATAGGGTCTCATCCTGGTTTTTGCAAGTACTGGGTAGATAAGAATCCAGATGTAGATCCGGAAGATGGTGTAACACCTGGCTCATACCGTGAAAGCCTGAAGAATATAATAAAGAGGGAGGTTTCAGCACCAGCTACACATAAGGTTATCTATCGTAAAAGTGGATGCACGGACTGCGAAAAGGAGGAATATGTTACAGCACGTGAGACACCTTATGATTTCACTTGCACTCTCGTATGTAAAGAGCCTACGTATTATGCAACTGTATATGTAACCGCTCATAAGTCAGAGAAACCAACAGAGGGATTATCTGCAGTTGCTCATGTAGGCACGGAGTACAAGTTTATCAAGGAAGGTGAAACGGTAGAGTTCAAAGTTGAAGTTCCAAAGGGCGGTTCGAAGACTGTAACCTTGCGTGTTACAGCAGATGGGAGAGACCCATGGGAGAAAACTGTAACAGTTAAGCAAGGAGAGACATATACGTATGATGCGCTATTAGAGCCTCGAAAAATCATAATCTCAATTGTACCTGGACAAGCGTATGTATCGGACTTTGGAGGAGCAGAACATCAGATTTGGTATGTAGGAGAAATAAAGAAGCCAGAAGGCATTAATTGGGTTGAAATTGAAACTGTATATGCAGCGGAATTTTACGTCCAGCTGCAGTTTAGGGATAGAACCGGAGCTGGAAAAACACCACCACCTGATATATACACAGAGAAGAAGGTTATAATTCCAGGGCAGGCAGCCTCAGATAGACGGCTCTATTGGCCATACGAGCATACTGGTTCGGCAGATAATCCACCTACAGATAAACCTACTACATACGAAATAAGATCGGAATATGAGGGTGAATGGGAATTATGGGGGGTTCTATGGGAGGTAGCCAGACTGTGAGGTGATTGAAAAATGGCGAGAATTGTACAGCGTGTAAAGTTAGCAGAAGTGGATATAAAGCCAGGTGGGCCGAAACCACCCAAGCCACCTGTTCCATCTGTTATCAAAGAGTTCCTCGAAGAGCATAAAAGGTTAAAAGCAATCATAGACAAATACGGCAAGCGGGGAATGTGCGTTACGAGGAGTACTTTGGAAAAGGATAGCGGTGTCAAGGGAGAGAGACTTGAAAAACATATTCGTGATTTCATTAGTTCCGATGTGCTTTCATCTGTAACGGAAAAGGGTGAAGAGGTTTTATGTGGAAAGGAGAGCATTCGTGAATTTAAGAAGCGTTTGGAGGTGGAGTTATAGATGGCAGGAGATGAGATAGATGAGTTTTTAACACGGCATGAACAAATTAAGGCTGTGATTGACAGTGCAGGGGTCAATGGTATGTGTGCAACCCCGGATGCGATAAAGGAGAAGGCAAATATCAGCGATGAAGAGCTTTCTCTTCATAAAACCCTGTTCA
>DYKD01000264.1 GCA_020722765.1 Brevinema andersonii
GTATTTTTGGGCTTGGAATTTGCTTTACTCCTCTAAAAGTAGAGGAGTATTCAATGGGACAGTACACAACACAAACATTAGAACATTTAGGTTTGGTTTCAGCCATGGCAGATGAGCTGGGCATTGCCCAAACCATAGACAGACTGATTGAACAAGATAGTTCCCAAAGACATGTCAGTATTGGTATGTGCGTCAAGGCTATGATTCTTAATGGTCTTGGATTTGCCAATCGTCAGCTGTACCTTCTGCCTCAGTTTTTTGAGAACAAGCCATTAGATCGTCTTTTGGGAGAGGGGATTGAGCCTTCTCATCTTAACGATAAAGTCCTTGGGCGTGCATTGGATGCACTCTATGAAAAAGGGGTAAGTGCCCTTTTTAGTATTATTGCCACAGAGGGATTAAAAAGAGTGGGGGTGGCATCAGAGTATCTGCACCTTGATTCCACTGCCTTTCATGTAGATGGGGCGTATAAGAGGTGTGGCTCACAGAGTGAAGAAGAAAATTCACCCTCAGTCATCACCATCACACAAGGCTACAGTAAAGACCATCGACCTGATTTGAATCAGGTGATGCTCAATATGATTGTAGAAAATAGGCATGGTATCCCTGTAGCCATGAAAGCACTGAGTGGTAATACCTCAGACAAGATAGGATTTGAAGCGATGGTCAAAGAACATGTGGCATTGATTCAAAAAGTTCCCTCTGGTACCATTATCGCCGATAGTGCCCTCTACAGTGCTTCAAACCTTGCTTCCATGCAAGAGCTAAAGGTGCAATGGATGAGCCGTGTGCCAGAAACCATGAAAGAGGCTAAAGAGATCATTCACGCATCAAAGAAGCAAACATGGCGTATGCACACAACAGATAACAGATATACATATGCACTGCACCACAGTACCTATGGTGATGTGCATCAACAGTGGGTCATTGTTTACTCAACCGAAGCGAATAAACGAACACGTACAACACTTGCGCGTCGCTATACACAGCAGAGCAACCATGAATGTGATGCAATTATCAAACTTTCCAAGGAGTGCTTTACTTGTGAAGCCGATGCGCTAAACGCACGTAACAAACTCAAAAAATCTCTCAAACTGACACAAGCACAGAGTACAATCAATGCTATCGCTGTTTATGCTAAAAGAGGAAGACCCACCAAAGATGCCCAGCCTGATAGTTTGGAATATGAGGTAGTGTTCACCACGCTTACATCATCACTGGATAAGTATAGGCAAGATCTTCATAAGGGTTCTTGTTTTATTCTTGCCTCTAATGATCTTTCCAAAACACCTGAAGCAATTATAGATGCTTACAAAAATCAGTATGTGGTCGAAAGAGGGTTTCGGTTTTTGAAAAGTCCTGAGTTTTTAGCAGACTCTTTGTTTTTAAAAAAGCCAGAGCGTATTGAAGCACTCCTCATGATTATGACCTTATCTCTATTGGTCTACAGCGCCCTTGAGTACAAAATCCGATCAACACTCAACCGCCAACAACCCTTTTATCCAGATCAAAAAGGCAAACCCACACAAAAACCTACCACACGATGGGTATTTCAAACCTTTATTGATGTACACGTACTCTCCATAGATACAACCCACTCCATTATCACAAATATCAAAGAATACAACCGGCAACTGATTGCGTTTCTTGG
>DYKD01000265.1 GCA_020722765.1 Brevinema andersonii
CATCAAGTTCCGCAACAGGCCTAAGCTGTCCGTCGTAGATCCATTGCCTTTCCAGCGTTCCGTTCACTTTCTTCCCTACTCTCCTATTTCTTCCATCCACGACATATTCTATCAAAGTTCCATCTGGAAGGACAACACTTTTCAAATTCCCGAGAACATCGTAAGTGTAAGCCGTTGTTTCGCTTATTGAAAAAAGTTTGTGACGAGACCGGAAAACGGTGAAAGCGGAAAAGCTGAAGAGGCGAGGTTTTGGATTGAAAGAGATTCATGGTCATGGGTTGAGCCTTTTTCTGCTTCACATCTTTTGCCCGCATCCTTAGCTTTGCTTCTTTACCAAAAAATTGTAATCAATTGTTCCCTCAACCAGTGCGCTGATTTTACATGAAAAAGGTTTGAACAGAATATTAAGCTCCATCTCTTGAGGCTCAACAAAATCATTTTGCGCAATTCCTTTTTTCTCATCTATCTCAGGAAAAGGCTGGCATTCAAATAAGGCTTTGTCCAAGAGGACAATATAACAATTGCCCTTTTTCTTTAGAATCCAATGGCCTTCCAGAATTCTCGTGTCGTCTTTTGGGGCAACTATAACAGCGCTTTTCTTTTTGTCATAGTCTATTTTTGCTCCACTTTTTAACTTTTGCTTTTCAACAAAAGTTCCGCCTGAGTTAAGCCATAACTCTTCGTGATAGATGTCGTCCTCCATCCAGTAGTAGCCAACTATCTTCTCAGCCGTAACGGAGTTTTTACATAAATAACACTTAAATACAGAGTCCGGCACACAGCCAACCAATATAAGTAAAAAAAGCAAAGAACCCTTTAATTTCATGGACAACTGTCGCATGGCGTCCTCTCATACCAGTAAAAATGCTGATCAATATTTCCCATAAAAGGAAATAGTCCTCCACGAGGTTTATGCAGACCTTCTATATCCCATAAACCAAAAAATGAGGCTATGGATAATTGATTGTAAACGTCATAACGAACATACCCATGGGCGGTGTTCGTTGCAGTATAAGTAAAGCCGCCAACTTGAACTTGCGTGGCATTCATCCCCATAGTAGCCAAAGACTCTAAATAAGGTAATATGTGTCCGGTTCCTTTTCTTTTTTTACTGTCTTTGCATCCTCCAAGCTTGAATTGCATTCGCATAAGGGCTGCTTGTAACGAATATGCCAATTCCATTGTTTCCGGTTGTCCAGGCCCATATAGACGATATTGGGGGCCTTCTTCAAAAAGCCAGTCATAAAAAATTATCATATTGTCAATCCATGCTGTCCCCGTCGGATCATAATATGCCAGTGGGTTATTGAAGGAGTAGACATATTGATTATAGTCGCCTCCCCCAAACCCTATCGGATCTTTACTTGTCCATCTCCCAACCTCCGCGTCATAATCCCTTGCTCCGAATCTTACGAGCTTCGTCTGCGAATCATAAATCCCCCCCGCAAAACCAAAGGGAGTAAAATCAGGACTTGTATTCACCAAAACATTCCCCCAATCGTCGTAGTCCATTCGTTGGGCGATCGCGCCGGTGCTTAAGTTGATAACAAATCTAAGAGAGCCAAGATGGTCTGTTATTACTCTATAAGTCACTCCGCTTTTAACAATGTAATCTGGAATGTTGATGTGTGTTCCATAAACAAAAG
>DYKD01000266.1 GCA_020722765.1 Brevinema andersonii
TGGTCGTCAAGAGGTCTTTATTCTTATATTTTAAGAGGATTTCTACAGAGCAGATAGATTAAATTAAATAAAAGATACCAAAACGCAATACGTACTTTCATATTTTAAAAAAAGAGATAAAACAAATTAAAAAAATAAAGAATCAGAATTTGACTCCCGACCAGTAAGCTAATGCTTCCTGCAATTCCGCACTTCTGGAATCATTAAGCGGAATCCCTTCGGATACAGCTTCAACTGCTGCACGAGCTGCCTTTGCTCCCGCAACAGTTCCTTTCGGATGCCCGTGAATCCCACCGCCCATCTGTATAATCACATCCAAACCAAGCTTTTGAGTTATTGCCTGAACATGGCCCGGATATACTCCTCCAGAGGCGACCGGAAATACTGGCTTCATGTCTCCCCACTCCTGTCCCAAGGCAATTCCATGAACACGCGTTGATTTGCTCGAAAGCGCATCAAAAATACTTACAACTTCCTCTTCTGAACCTTCCATCTTGCCTACGATAGTTCCGGCATGAAGCTGATCGCATCCGACTAACCGAATAAATTTAGCTATCGGAAGCATTCCTATCCCGTGCTTTGGATTTCTTGCAAATGCAGCATACATCGCCCTATGCGCATGGGTGACAAGCTTGATCTTGGAGTTGAACTCCATCAGTTCTTGAAGCGCTGACCAGCCTACTGTGATTACGTCAACCATCATGTATTCTCCGCCATTGTCATAGACGAATTTGGCTCTTTTTAGCATTTCCTTGCCTGGCGCAGTGACGTTCACCATATACATTTTCTTTTCACCTGTGATATTTTCAGCCTTGTCTCTCGCTTTAATAGTTGCAAGAAATCGCTTCTCAAACGGATTAAACTTCTGATTTGAAAGATTCTCATCATCTTTGACAATGTCACAGCCGCCCAACCAAGCATCATATGCAACCTTCGCATGATCCTTTGTATTCAAACCTATTTTCGGCTTGACTATGGTTCCGACCAACGGCCTGTTCTTGACTTTCAAAAGTTTTCTTACCCCCGCTATGCCGTAAAGCGGTCCCTTGAACCATCTCACCATGGCTTTGGGAAATCTTATGTCGTAAAGCCGGAGGTTATTGACCTCTTTCATTCCAAATACGTTTCCGGCAATGCTACTGAGCATTTGAGAAATGTTACCTCTTTCAAATGATTCTATAGGATATGCGATATCTATAAATCCAGTATGAGTATCTATATTGAAAACATGAGCCGCAAGCCTTTTCATGTAAGGCTTGTCGGTGGATATATCTGTCCAGGTTCCGATGCTGGATTCAGCCGCAACTGCGCTTGCCGCTTTTTCAAATGGAATTCCGTATCTCGGCTCTATATAAAATCTGCAAATCAGATCGTCCTTTGAGGGCGAGTATTTCAAATTAACGTATCCTTCATACGCCATATCATCACTCCATTAAAACAATAAGAGCAGCAGTATCCGCTCAATTGATTATTACTTTATAATAATTGTTTTTAAACATTCCTTGTTATATTAATAGAAGAAAATTAGATTTCTATTCAGTCTATGGTTTTATAAAACACGCTTTTAGGTGCTAATATGGCAATGGAAACAAAGGAATTCAGGAAAGACAAGTTTAAGAATTTCAGCGACTGGTACAACACAATCA
>DYKD01000267.1 GCA_020722765.1 Brevinema andersonii
CGTTGACCCGAGTGGAACACTTAACCTCCACGATCCGAGAACATTCAACCAGTATTGCTATGTGAGAAGCAATCCTTTGTTGTCTACAGACCCGAGCGGTTTATATGAAAACATCTATATTGCCAACACGCTCTGGTTCCATTTTGCCCCTTCTTTTAACACAACAGATACAGCATGGACACAGGTAAACGTTCGTTCTTATCTTCTTCTGCCACCTTCACCAAAAGATGTTCTATCTGTTTTGCAGAACAAAGTGGGAATGAAGGACATCTTCGTGTATATTGGACATGGCAATGAAAATGGTCTCTCTGGAATGAGCTGGGATGAAGTGGTTTCCGCATCAATAGGAGATCGGTCTCAAATTGATATTCCCCTTGTAATGATATTAGGTGCCTGTCAATCTGGTGCTGGTGCTGAACTATTAGCCAGTAAAGGAATCCCTGTGGCATACGGTTTTTCAGATCCATTTGCTGGAGCCGGGTTAGAAGGGGAATGGGGAAAAACCTACTTTGGACCGGTCATAGCGGCAGTTGAAGGAACTCTCAATGCATTGCTTTCGGGAAAGACATTTAAAGAAGCCGAAACCATAGGAAACACGAAGTGGTCTGGTTTGATGACGCAATTAAATCCTTCAAAAGCACAACAGGGTGCTTTCAAGATGTTCACGGCAAAGGAAGAGTACGGAGACTTGACATTAGAAGAACTTTACGAAGAGGTGAAAAAATGAAAGTGGCTATTTTCTCGAAATATCGGAAATTATTATTAAATATTATTCTCTTCCTTCTGATCTTCTGTCTTGGTTTTTTTAGCAGGGAATTGCTGTTGTATCTATGTATAAGCCATGACATGCACACAACTGACAGCAGTTGCTGGGCGACGGACTGGACTTCGCGAGCAATAGAGTTTCTCTACATTGGAATCCCTAAAAAGATGCTAGAAAAAGCACTTTCTGGTAACTTGTCGCAAGGACGATTAGAAGAATTTCTTTATTCATATAGATATCTCTCGCCGTATGATGACAGATTTTTTGAAGAGCTTTATAAAAAGGAAAAAGAGGTCAAGAAAAAACTTTTTTTGGCTAGTATTCTTGCTCAAAAAAATAAAAATGTTCTTGGAATGTTGGAACAAGCAAGCAGCGATAAAAAGTTGACAATCTTTGAGAGAGGTGGCGCGTTCCTGTCACTTGTAAGACTTTATCAGGGCGACAAAGTCATTTGCAGGTTGTTAGAGCGGGCAAAAGGCAATGATGCAGAAAGTGTATTCCATCTTTCATTCTTGGCTCAATTGTATTTTTTTGGACATCAAGAGGACCCAGCGGTCAGACGAGCAATTGACAGCGTATATGGAAAGAAACTGGAAGATTACTTGAAAATAAGGGACGACCTGATCAGATTCTGGGAAGAACGTACTGTGCAAGAAAGAAACGAAATTCTCCTCTCAACACTTGGTGACTAATGAATAGTGCCCGCCTTCTTGAAAAACAGGGCTATGTTACAACGACCTGGGCGGGAGGGATAGTGAGCTACCTTCCGGGCGAGCCTAAATCAGCAGAGAGCGCGCCGACAGCGTTAGGCGTCGGCAAGTATCTCTATCCAGCATTTGACGCTACGGGGACTGTGAGGATGTGGGCAG
>DYKD01000080.1 GCA_020722765.1 Brevinema andersonii
ATCGTTCATACTGATCCAGTACATCTTCCATGCAAGCCACATATTCGGCGCTGGCTTCCGGAATACAGCACATCTCTTTTTGCCAGGGCTTTATGTCATTTTTTTAACGTGCGCCGGATAGTTTCTTATGAAATACTATCAACCACTTTTAACTCTGCCACCTTGCCAGCCAATAATCTCAATGTCCAATGTTCGTGTCCCCTTAGAACTTCGCGGCATGCAGTGGCAAATAATACTGCTTCTGCGCGCCCATCCAGTTTTCGTTTCTTTCCAAACTTTGGAATTTCATTTAGCGCTCTCTCTGAGCCTCCTTCGACAAACCGCATGTATATTCGTTCCACACAGGGTCTACTGACATTCAACGCTTCCTTGATTTTCGGCTCCGATAATCCTTCATTGGCTTTCAGCAAGATCATGGCTCATCTAGTCTGCCGGGCTTTGATTTTCCCTTTACGGGTCATCTCTTGCAATGATCGCTGTTCTTCACTATCTAAGTTTATAATGTATTTTTTTCCCTTGGCTTTTTCAGAGCCTCCTTTGCCTTGATTTGTGCAAGGTCCGTTCCATCTTATGTATTGTGACTAACTACTAGATTTATGCCACGACATTTAACCATCCACCGTCTACGTAATATTCGGAACCAACACAATAGCTGGCTTTTTCCGAACAAAGAAACACAAAGAAATTAGCCAACTCTTGTGGAGTAGCAAAACGGCCGATAGGTGCATATTCCTTCGCAATCTGGTCCAACCTTTGTTTTATAGCAGATTCTGTCCCATCCGTTTCCTGGCTTGCCGGAATGATCCAACCATCGGTCAGAATTAATCCAGGATTGACGCAATTCACCCGTATGTTATCCTTAATTAATTCATTGGCAAGGCATTTTGAAAACATAGCCAACGCTGCCTTGGTAACATTGTAAATCGGCTCGGTTTGTGAGGGTTGTTTTGCGTTAATTGAAGCATTATGAAGTATGACCCCGCCGCCACGAGAGCGCATGGTTGGAACTACTGCCCGAGCTAAACGAATGGATGCCATTACGTGTAGTTCCCAGTAATATTGCCATTTTTCGTCGGGAGCACTCATCACTGTCTCATTGCTCCCTATACCGGCATTGTTTATCAGAATATCCACCCCGCCGAATTTTGAAACCGCATCCATCACTAGACGATGAATTTCTTCAGCACGTGATAAATCAGCTGGCACCGGATGAACTTTGACTCCATATTTTTTCGCTATTGCCTTAGCCTGTTTTTCCAGAATGTCTCTACTACGCGCACATAAAACTAAGTTTACACCTTCGGCCGCCAGGCCTTCGGCGATGGCTAACCCGATCCCTTTGCTGCTACCTGTAACTAATGCAATTTTATTTTCTAAACCCAAATACATATTGATTCCATCCCTTCACTTTTGGTGTTCAATAAATTTCCTTCAAAGCAATCTTTTCCATATAACACCAAGCTCGAATTGATTCTACAGCATTCCCGTAAGCCATGATCCAATGTTGGGTAGTGCCAACCTCGGCAGCTTGTCTAAAGAAATCCAGAACATTCACAGTAAGTTTTATGATCGCGTGAGGATAACCCTCAATCCAGGCTGGATGATCAATAACCTCCCCCAGACAGGAAAGAGCCTGCCAGCCTGTAGGGGTACAACGAAGTTGAAATAGTGTGATGGTTCCTGGGCGGCAAGTAAACTGAAAACAAGCGCCTTCAGTATCATCTGATTGGCTATATTCAAAATCACGGCTGATAAACAAGCTATTTGGGAGCGCGTTCCTTGGATCTTGAATACCAGCATGCCCGCCAACTAATAAATTTCTCTCTTCATCCCAGAACCAGAACTCAACAAAAAATACAGGGGATAGTGTAATGCAGTTTAAGACAATCATCGCTACGGCAGCACCTAAATCGCCTTCCAGTCCAAAAAGAACAGACGTTTTTTCCATTCCAGCAAGGGGTAATAAGCACGGTCGAAGGCCCAAAACCGAATGAAGTTCTGGAGAAATATCATTCATTGTCAGCACATCGAGTTGATTTTCCACTGCCAAATGAATTAATCCTAAAGATGACCGGGAAGCTCGGTTCAAGGTTTCCTGACAGACACCTTTGATTGGCAGCTGCTGTAGTTCATTAATAAAGTTGTCTAGATCCGTTTGTGAAACACTTAATGAGGCTTGTTCGAGCTCGCGAACTGAAATGGATACAACTTCGGGTCCTAGTTCTATATGCAAACGAGATTCATCCACAAAGGTTGAACTCATTTGTTCATTTCGCGAAGGGAGTAAGCCAATTCGTGCATGTCGCAGTCTCTGGAAAGCTTGCCCTGCTCGTGCTACCATCACCAACTGCGACTTAAATTGCGGACTATCTGGTGTGCCAATCAAAAAATAAAAGGGCGTACCAATATTACGCAATGTTCCAAGCCCTTCGAGGGTTCCTACCGGCCCTGAATAACGCAGAACATCGGTAAAACTTGCTGGAAAAGGCGGTTGCATTGAGGGTTGATAGCACCACACAGCAAGTGGCTGCTTTCCAATGGCATCGGCGATAGGCTGGAGATACCAATCTTCAGCCCAAACTTGAAACCCTAGAATGACTAGATCCAACTGAAGATTTCGAATGTCACGCAAACAGACTTGAAGGCTGACGGGTGAATTTACTACCCATGACTGGCTAAGATCAAGCTCAGTCGGAAACGCTGAGATAATAGATGCAATATCCTGCTTGATCGAGGTTTTGAATTGTGGCAAAGCTATCACTTTATCAAACCATTCAGCCTGTAGCAAGATTAATCCTACCGATGGCCGATAACTTTTCATCATCCTTTGACAGCTCCCTTCGTAAGCCCACGAACCAAGTACCGTTGTGCAACTAGGGCAAAAATAAGGATCGGGATGAGGACCAGGGATCCAGCTGCTGCGATTCTGCCCCATAAAATCGCTTTATTGGTCATAAAGCTTGTAATCGTCACTGGAAGGGTACGGGCATTTCTTCCTGTCAGGATGACAGCATAAAGAAACTCATTCCAACAATACATGAAATTTAAAATCGCGGTAGCCGCTAATCCAGGAGTAACAATTGGAAGTGTTATCTTCCATAATGCTTGGAAGCGGGTGCAACCGTCAATCAATGCGGATTCTTCAAGATCCTCAGGGACATCTTCGAAAAATCCGATCATCATCCAGATCGCAAGCGGGATTGTAAATGTCAGGTAGGAGATGATCAGCCCTGCACGAGTATCAATAAGGTGTAATCCGCTAAATAGCACATACAGCGGCACAATAATAGTGATTGGCGGAAGCATTTGTGGAATGAGAGCGGACATACGCAGCCAGAATGCCCCCCGAAAACGAAACCGTGCGAAACCATAAGCTGCAAACATGCCTAGAACAAGCGCTATCAGTGTAGTAGACAAGGCTACTACCACACTGTTCATCATATATGAGAGGAAGTCGGGTGTGACCACCTCTGTATAATTCTTCAGTGTGGGAGTGAAGGTCCATACCGGTGGAATTGCGAAAGTCAACTCGGCTGGCTTAAAAGATGTGATTAGTAAATATAGGATGGGAGCAATTGATAGAATAATCGCAACAATAATAACCAGATAAACAAGCACTTGGCCAAAGATCTTCCTTAATCGATTTAATCTCATACCGTCTCCTCCTAAACCGACTGTCGCCCGATTTTTCGGGCCAAGATTCCACCGATCACGATCATGATAATGATCATGATAAATGAAGCTGAGGCGGCGTAGCCCAAATCGAAAGATTTAAAACCGTAGTTGTATACATACATGCTTACAGTTTCAGTGGCGTGAGCAGGGCCCCCGGCAGTAAGCAGATAGACAACGTCGAATATTCGGAAGGTATCGATAAATCGCCAAAGCAAGGTGACCAAAATAGTCGGTCGGAGCATTGGCAAAATAAGGTAAATGAAGGTTTGCCATCTGGATGCACCGTCGATTGTGGCAGCTTCAAATGGCTCGTCAGGCATTGATTGCATACCTGCCAAAAGCATAAGAGTCACAAAGGATGTTGTATTCCATACATCAACGATAATGATTGAGATTAAGGCGATGTTGGGTTTACTTAACCACTCGATTGGTGTCAGATTAATTTGAGTCAGGTAATAATTGATGATTCCGAAGTTGTAATTAAACAAAAGCCGCCAGGTCAAGCCAATTACGACATTTGTGCACATCATTGGAAGGAGGATAAATGAGCGAATAATGCCTTTGAATTTAAGATTTCGATTTAGCAGTAGAGCCAGACCCATCCCCAAAATAAATTCGATGGAAATAGCACCGATAACAAAAGTAAAGGTGACTCTCAAGGAATAGATAAAACCTGGATTTAAGAAGAGAGTAATATAGTTCTTAAGCCCAATCCACGGGACACCGTTAACAAAATCGCGTAGCGTCCATTTGTGAAAGCTCAACCAGAATGAATAACCGAGTGGATAAATCAAAATTGTAATTAGCACTAGAAAAGCTGGAGCAATATAAAAAGCAGGCTCCAGTTGCTTTTTCCAATTCCGTTTTATTGGATTCCGGTTGGAAGAAATCCATTCTAATGTGCTCATTAGCCCTCCTGTAATGTAGGACGACTGCTGAATAAGCAGTCGTCCTACATATAAAGATTAAATCATTTGATATATCCTGCGTCCGTGAGTAATTTCGTCATCTTGGCTGCCGCTTCATCTAGCGCGGTCTTGGGATCTTTGGTTCCAGCAACAGCCGCGGTGATCGCATCATCAATTGCGATAACCATGTCGCCTGTAACTGTTGTGGATGGAACCAAATGACGAATTGGCATCACCTGAGCCAACATCTCGAACTGTGGGATCTTTGCAACAACGTCAGGATTTGTCAGTGCAAGCTGATTTGATGGAATTCCGCCATTTAATGCCCATTGTTTACCACCTTCAGGGCCTGTCAACCATTCGATAAATTTATAGGCGGCAAGGCCATTCTTGGCATGGGCCGGAATAACCCACCCCCAGCTAGACCCGCCCGTTCCGTGGATAATGGTGCCATCAGGTTTTTTATATCCAGGAACAAAGGTATAACCCAAGAGCGGTTGGCCATCTTTACAAACTTTCGGTGATTGATTGCAGTCAGTCAAAGTTTGAGTTGCTGCCATCCACTCAATTCCAAGGGCTGCTTTCCCCTCTTGTAGGGTGGTAAGAATTTCATTGTAGCCATAAGTATTTACGTCGGGGGGCACTACTTTTTCTGTCCGCAACAAACCCGAATAAAAAGTCAGTGCAGCAACACCGGCTTCATTGTTGATGATCGGCTTGTAATCCTTATCTAAAATATCGCCACCGAAGGAGAACAGATAGAACATAAAATCCCATAAGGCTTCATCGGGTTTGGCTCCGATTACGGCACCATAAATCTCGGGTGGATTGTTGAGCGCTTTTGCGGCAGCGAGGAACTCATCCCAAGTTTCTGGCACCTTCAAGCCTTTAGCCTCCAGCAGATCCTTGCGGTAGAACAGCCAAGCTGTGTCTCCCTCAGAGGGGAATGCATATGTTTTACCATTGAAGACGAAAGAGTTGATCGCTGGTTGGTAGTTTTTGATATCAAAGCCTTTAGCTACTACCTTTGGATCATTGAAATATTGATCCAGATCTTGCAGAGCATTTGCTTTGATCCAAGCTGGCGGCCAATCTGAAGATACATAAGCCACATCATAATCGCTTCCGCCAGCTACAAAAGTAGTATTGAGTTTATCCTGGTAGGATTCGCGGGCGATTTCTTCTACAACGACTTTATTACCAGTCTCGGTAGTATATTGAGCTGCCATCTTTACCAGATTATCGTGTTCAGGACCACTCCAACAAGCTACGACAATTTGTGGTAACTGACCTGTTTCGTTTCCAGGGGTAGTAGTTTCCTGTGGTGGAGTTGCCTTAGGTGTACATGCTGTCAGCAATAATGCGACAACAGCAATTATTGAAAACAAGCGAGCTTTTGACATAATATCCTCCAAGTAGAAAAATTGGTTGAATAAGCGGTGTAACACCAATGTGTATTCTATAGAGAGTGTTGAAAAACTCAAACATACCCGTATATTTAGGGTTTTTCAAGACAAATGATAAAAAGCAACTGACATATTTGACTTTTTCAACAATTTCTTCCCTCCTTTCTAGGCAAGGGTATGTTTTCCTCAGTGATGTATAAATACTCAAACCAAACTCCATGAGTAATCATCAAGCCCTGTCGCCAAACTGAACCTCAAGTAAGGTTTTGCCCTTTGAACCTCTAACCCATAAAGTGCCCAAGGATCGGATCTGTTATTTTTCATCCTGATCCAGCCGACGAATTTCAGTGTCATGGAGGTATATGTCTCCATTTTCCACAATCCAAAGGAAAGCGGACCCCGATATAACAAGATTGTGCCAACTTCCCTTAAGTACATTATAGAGGATTCCAGCCTCCAAATCCACAAATTGAACTTCATTATCAATTTCAAAAAACTTAGCAGCATGCCCTTATCCAAGGATGAAAACATCATCAGTATCAATAGCTGTTTTATCTCTGCGATATTCCCTGGCTCCGCGAAAGATTCCCAATTTAATACGGAAAATCGCCAACTGTCGGAAGAAAAAAAGTGGTTGATATCCAAGCGCTGACCCAAAAAAGTATTCGATTTGAGCAAGCTTTATATTCCTAATCTGGTTTTTTGGGGTATTTCCCTTAAGAACCATACTGGGTATCCCTACCTTGGAAAAATCTCCCTTGGCTGGCTAAGCCTGAATCAATTCTTTCGCATGCTTCTGGATTTTCTTAATTGCTGTCACAATTTCCTCTGTGTCTTCCTGGGTACCAAGAAGCGCACGGTGCTGCAGCCAGACGGTATTCACGGCTGCATCATCGGTGATTGGATACTCAGCCTGCAAAAATGGAAAAGATTCTCTGGCATGATCGGGGGATAGACGTCTGCGAAACTCGCCATTTCGAAAGACATCCAGCTTACGAACTGCGGGATAGCTGTCTTGGGTTGGGATACCTTCAGCATTTAATGCCTTAATAAAGGTTTTTGTCTCAAGGCCCGCAAATGCTGACTTATCATAGTGGAAAACGTAACAGTAATACCCGCGATGTGTTACCCTTTTATCTAATGCTTGTGGGCGAATTCCTTCTATTTCGAGCAGTTTTTTGTTGAGGTAAGCAGCATTTGATGTTCGCAAGGCAGTCTGATCATCAAGACGGCTGAGCTGTTGATTGAGCACCGCCCCTTGCCACTCGGTCATTCTATAATTAGATCCATAGATATAATGCGAGTAAAAGTATTGGCCTGGCATGCGGCCGCAGTCATGGATAGCTCGTATACGAATGGCCAAGTCTTCATTATTGGTAACCAGCATACCTCCTTCACCCGCGGTCATTAACTTACTCGCTTGAAAGCTAAATGTTCCAATGCTCCCAATGGCGCCAACTTTTCGGCCTTTCCACTCGCTGCCATGAGCATGAGAACTGTCTTCAATAATGGATAGGTTATGAATAAGGGCTATTTCTTTTAAGCGATCTAGATCTGCTGGATGCCCTGCAAGGTGTACTGCGATGATTGCTTTGGTCCTCGGTGTTATGAGAGTTTCGACTTTTTCAGGATCAATGCAGTAAGTATCGGGGTCAACATCGACAAAAATAGGCATTGCTCCAACTGAGAGTACTGCCGAAGCGGTTGCAATGAAAGTGAAATCAGGCACGATTACTTCATCGCCAAGACCAATCCCTAAAGCAGCTACTGCAATCTCAAGGGCTGCTGTGCCATTGGTACAAGCAATACCATATTTTGCATCTTGATATGCCGCAAACCTTTCTTCAAATTCCAGAGTTTGTTTACCGGGTGTTCTCCACCAGATTTGGCTGTGGAGTACATCCATCAACACTTTTTCTTCATTTTCATCATATTGTGGCCAGGTTGGAAAAGGACGAGATTTTACAGGTACCCCGCCAAGTAAAGCAAGTTTTTCAGACATATTTGTCTCCTACATTGATTAGTGTACAAAAGAAATGCTATCAAGATCGCCAAGTGCACACATTCCCGTGCAACTGCTTAGGTCTAATAATTTTGAAACTTTCGCTATGAGAATAACCACTTTTACCAACGACTTTATGCTCGCATTCCTCCATTTCCTTATCCAAATCTACAAAATCTTGTGTAGTAAATTGTGCTGTATAACAATAAATCGCATTTCGTTTGCGATCGTAGGTTGTGCCAATATCAATTTTGATGTTAGGCCAGGCACTGTTATAAAACACAATCCCTTTAAGAGAGTTGTAAGTGTACCCATGCCATCCATTAGGATCAAGGCGTGGAAACCCAGCCAGGAGAACCGCTTCAGAAGCTGCATACCCAGTCTTTATATGATCTTGATGAGCTTCATAAGGAAGCCATGGGTCAACTGTTATAACGAAATCCGGTTTTAAAATATGGATTTGTTGAATAAGGTCCTGGCGAAGCTGGTGGATTTCATAATCGCCAGCATCAGGATATTCCAACCAAATAAAGCGGTTGACGCCAATGATTTTTCCAGCACACTTTTGTTCTTCTCGTAACCGATTCCTTATTTTGTCAACTGACCATGATTGGTCTAAAACCCCGACCACATCATCAGTGACTGTTAAATATATGATTTCAGCACCAAGATCATTCAAGCGTGCGATCGTTCCGCCAGCAAATAGATCGTTGTCGTCATAGTGAGGTTGAATACACAATACCCTATGCGCTGTAAATAGATCTGGTAAAGAAGAATTCTCTTGGGAAAACATTTTTGTCTGTCTATCGCAACTTGCGTATCGTGTAAAAATTATTGGTCTCGTACAAGACCTCAACAATGGCACCTAATGAAGTAGCTTTATATCCCAATTCGGAAGCCACCAACCTGGGTTTCCTTGGAACCACATCTTCAATTCTTCGGTTTATGTTCTCCGTTAAAAAGTTTGTGTAAGTATCCAACTCACTTCTTAACACGATGATATCAGGATCTAAAATAGCACAAGTATTAGCGACTACCAAGGAGAGATAATCAATTAATTCATTAATTATCCGCTCCGCCCATTTTTCTCTGTTTAACATTGCCTCAAAGATAGCTTCCGGCACCAATTTCTTATGTTCAACCACTAATCCATTGGATTTAAACACATTTTCTGCTTTTACTGTAATGGCCGGCAGGGAGGCTAGGCTTTCTAAGATACCGAAATTTCCCTGCTTTTTACTAAGGTATTTTGTTCCTGGAAGGTAATAACCGACTTCTCCGGCTAGAAAGTTAGTACTTCGGTATAACGAGCCGTCGATTATGATACCTGCGCCGATACCATTTCCGATAGTGATAAAAACAAGATTGCGAAAGTTTTGACCGATACCAAACCAGTACTCGCCAAGCGCAGCGAGATAAACATCATTGTCAATGACCGAAGGAATTTTAAAATCTTGATTCAATCTTTCTCGTAACGGAAAATTAAACCAATTTTGTATATGATCTTGAAATACAATTCCATCTTGATGATTTGTAAGACCTTGTGTTCCGACAGCAAGCCCAAGAATTTTTCGTTCTCCGATTGAAATATCTGTTTTCAAATTGGATATTATTTCTGCAAGTCGTGCATAAGAGTTTTCTGCCGACGTAGGGTGGTTTTCGACTTTTTCTTCGACAAGCACATTACCACTTAAATCTGTGGCAGCTCCATAGATAGAAGTTCCACCTAGATCAATACCAATGATAGCAAACGCTTCCGAATTTAATTTGAGAAGGGAGCGCTTCCTTCCCTTAGTGGATTCTTTTTCACCTGTTTGGACGACTATATTTTCTTCGATGAGTTCATCAATAGTCCTCAAGACTGTTGGAAGGCTCAGTTTTAACTCCTGAGCTAAGGATGTACGCGACACCGATCCTAGGCGACGAATTGTATCTAGAATTGCCGAACGATTGATTACATGCATTTCATTGGTGGTTAAGGTATTTTCGTGAATCATTTTTCTTTGAGTCATTCTTATTAAAGACAGAATTTATTTGAAGATAGGAGAAACACGATTTAATATTTCGCGGCAATTTAGCATAAAACTTACATAATAACTGTTTGTAAGTTACTTATATTATACAAAAAAATACATAAAAATCAAGACCCAATTCATTCAATTCCTTACAACCAGTCACGTAACGCGGCATTCTTGCCGCAACCAAACGGCGACATCAATGTCTACAACATTTGCGCGTTCGATGGAAATGTTGCACGGTAATACTATAAAATGCCGTGACAGCTTATTCAGCCCTTCTTCGGACTGCTCTAATCTTTTTACCTTTGTCCTAAACAGACATCCTGAACTGGCTGGCTCTCTCAGAATGGTCTTTGCCAATCAATATCCCGGAATGACCCGCAGTTTGGTTGTTTCATCCTCAATCAGCCAGATCAATCCGCTGTTAAACTCCATTGGTTAGAGTTGGATGCCGGCACTGAAATCCCATGAACCGGATATGTTGTTCTACCTAACCCGGCCCGACAACTTTTCTGGAGAACAGATCGAACGAAACGTGTAATAGCTGGATGTTACCATCAGCGTTATATCGAAATTGATTTGATGCTGCCGCGGAGTTGATGGCTGTCTTCGCCAGGTTGGACATTATGCACGAAATAAAAAAGATATCCGCCCCTACGCTAGTACTGGTTGGCAAAGAAGATATCTTGAAAAGACCTTCTCACATGAAAGTAACTGCAATAACGACAGCCATTCACGTTGGTGTCAATCAATTACCACTCCAAAAAAGCAAATAGGATGATCTCGCGCCTTGCTTAACAAATCATCGGGTGGTGCGCCGCGAAAATCCCTGACTCAGAGTGAGTTCATGG
>DYKD01000268.1 GCA_020722765.1 Brevinema andersonii
CTAAAAACAATTCCGCTTCTTTCGCTGTTTGAATGATATTTTCACCTAATGCCGCGTTTAACCTTTCCAAAGATTCTCTAAGTTGGCTGGCAGGCACAACCAGCATTAACTTTTCAAGGGCTTGACGAAGTAATTGCTGACAAGCGCGAGACGATTGCACTTGCCCTGTGGTGATAACTGGTTCGCATAATTCTTCTGCTTTGTTAAACTGCTGGGCGAATTGTTGCGCGACATCCGAGCCGCCATATTGTACCGCCATCAGCGAGAGAAATGTCAGCGCGCTATGAACATAGGTTTTCCGACTCATTGACGGAGAATACGGCGCAGGTATTCTCCGCATAACATGGGCTAATAATCTTTCTGGCGATGGAATATCTTTTGAATTCAGACTGTTACCCGTTTGCCAGGGAATGGCTATCCAGTAAATATCACCATCAAACCCTTCTTTTTCATCGGTCATTGCAAATAAGGCATAAACTTCCTTGTTCAAGATAATCCTTGCGGGATTTGTGCATAATCTTTGAGTTTGCAATTGATAAAGCATTTTATATTGCACATCTTTTGATAGGTGCAGAACGTCGCCTACAGGCTCGCCAACTAACCTGCCGATTTCTTTTTCCATCAGGAATGTGGCAAGTCGCGGGTCAACAAAGAGCGTTCTCCCCGCGTTGTCAGAAAGCAAAATCCAGAATTTTTGCTGTTCAGGTTGTTGAAAGGATAGCAGTATTTCTTCGAGATTGACCTTTGGTAAAGGAAACGAATGGCGCAAGTGAAAACCCGTTAGCAACACCTGATAGGAGGCAATGTAAAGCATATCAAATAAGATGCTTAACCAATTCAACTGGTTTTCGGGGCGATAGAGATTATTCCATTCCGCAAAGAAGAAAATTTGATTGGTAAAAGCATACAGCCAAATACCAAGCATAATCACCATCCACCTTTTCCCAAGTAAGCCGCCCCATGATGCTAAAGTAAGATTGGTTGCGCCTATCAGCAAAACCAGATAGGTTGTTTCGTACAACATGGGCAAAGCAACTTCCCAGAATGGCGCTTCTATTGCAGATGAGACGATTGGCAAATAAACAAACACCAGACCAATTAACACAAAAACGCCTAACGCGCCAAGCGCAATCCAGCGTTTCATGCCATCTATGAAAACTCGCAAAAAATTAATCTGAAGCACAAAGAATACAACTAAAAATATATCTCCTGCGAGATAGAATAAATCTGCCAACGATGGATAAGGTTCTAATCCTTGTAGTTCGTAGGTCATCCACAGAATTTCGGCTATGAGCCATGCGCTCATGGCAAAAAACATCAACACCCATACCTTGCGGGTTTGCCGTTCATTCTTTACGGATTGATAGATTCGGTAGGTTGTCAACACCGCCCCTGAAGCAAGGATAATAGGAAACAGGTCGAGCAGGATTTCTTTCGTGGGGGAAGGGACAAACATCATAACGCCAACCGCGCTTAAGAAAATTACGCCGTTGACCAAGTAAATGAATTGCAACATGTTCTTTCGTATCATCTCTCTCATTCGTTTCTCCTTGTGCAAGAAAGCACCCAACGGTTGGCGTTAGCGGCGGGTGGCGGGACGAGATAAAACTCCGAGAGCAG
>DYKD01000269.1 GCA_020722765.1 Brevinema andersonii
CCCGGTCGAAATCTTCAGGCCATCGGGAAAAATCCCGAAGAACCTCGTCGCGACAAAGGAAGGCTTTTTCAGAAAGCTGAAGTGATACTTGCCATGTTGACAGTTTTGGGATATTCCTTCCTGATTTTTCCATTAAATCAGGGCTTTTCGGATGGACGCTTTGGAACTAACTTTTGCAATCGGATTTTTTTTGTTCGTCCTCTTGACCTTTGCAGAAAAATTATGGACAGCATCAAGTAGCTGAGGTTGAACAGCATGGTTTAAAGGATAGTTCGTAACGATCAATTCCCTTGTCTTTCCTCTTCTATTACCAAGACAGTTAATTGCCCTGCTGGCCAAAACTTCGCTTTGGCAAAACATAAAAGACTTGAAAAGCTCTCGAACGGTTTCTGTCCCAGAGTTTGAAAGAATCACATGTATCTTTCTATTGGTCAGCTCAATACAAACATCCCTGAGCCTTATCTGGTCATCCAAAGAAAATCCGTTCGCCTGATACGAAGTAAAGTTGGCTGTTCGGGAAACTGGCACGTAAGGTGGATCGAAATATACAAGATCTCCAGCTCTGGCATGGTCAAGAACTGTTTCAAACGTGGCATTTTCTATTTCAACCCCCTTCAAAGAATTGCTTACTGCCTTCAAGTTATCGGCATCCAAGAAATTAGGATTGTCATATCTTCCAAAAGGCACGTTGAATTGACCGGCCCTGTTCACCCTATAAAGACCATTATAACCAGTCTTGTTCAAATAAATCATTCTTGCCGCGCGTTCCGGGAGGCTTAAATCGGCAGGCCGCTTCGCTCTTAGCTCGTAATAAAAAACTTCATCATGGGGATAGGAAGTCAATTTTTCAACAACATCGTCAAGACAATCCCTTATTGCGCAATATACATCTATTAATTCTGAGTTGAGATCGGAAATAACGGCGTGCTTGAATCTTCTCTCACGACAAAGCTTGAAAAACAGCGCTCCTCCACCAAGGAAAGGCTCATGATAATTTTCAAATCTGAACGGCAAGCGCTCAATAATCTTGTCCACCAATTGAGTTTTTCCTCCAGCCCATTTCAAAAATGGCCGTGGAAGCATGCGGTCATTCACTGGACTTTCCTCCATGGATCCCGAAAAATAGTCTGAGCCAGTCTTCAAGATCTTCAAACTTGACAACTTTCCCTGTTGATATCAGGAAGGACACCATGTTGTCGGTGTAGCCTTCTCCATCAATGACAACGATTCCAGAAAGAGGCCATGATGCGATGTCGGATATCGTGGCAGGAATTTTTTCTTCTGCAGTTCCAGCACCTCCTTGAAATTTACATTCGATGCCGAGGCTCTTTCCTGATTTTTCGTCTATTGCGATAACATCAATTCTACGTTTTGCACCCCATAGCCTACGCGCAGCCGTCACTTCCGTTCTTGCCTCCAATCCAAGCTTTTGGATCAAGGCTACTACTTTGTTTTGCAAATTTTTGCCTTTTCTTGGAGCGGTTCCTCTTCCTGGCATGATAATAATCTCCTATTTGTCCCGAAATGTTGTTAGGTTAGCGCAAGAAAACAAAAGTTCAAGCCTTCGCCTCGAGCCACCGTTCGGCGTCTATCGCCGCCCTGCATCCCATTCCCGCGG
>DYKD01000270.1 GCA_020722765.1 Brevinema andersonii
CAGATCCATTTGCCGACGACCAACCACTTACAGTAACCATCGGTTGCACGAGAGGACATAATGTGGACGTCAAGGCATTGGGTGAAATGATAAACGACTTTAAAGAGAAAACAGGTGCGAGAGTCCCATACATCCGTTATGGAACCCCCCCTGGAGCTACTCACCAAGACTTTACGATTCCCAATAATTCGCCTATGATTAGTGCAATTATGGCTGGAAATTTGATCTTAAGTCCATAAGAAACTGGGTTTGATGAAGTGGATGGGAGAGAAAATGAAAAACGCTTCCCTGTTGAATTGTTTTACTTTTTTGGTATTTGTCTTTTTTACCTTTTTAGATAGCGGTAATGAAAAGTCAGAAAAGTCCTGCAACTCTATGGAACTAATTAATCATCTAGAAAGCTTCTCAACCTGTGTTTTCAGCGAAGATGATTTGGTCACGCTTTTAGGCCATGGTTGTGTTACTGTCAAGCAACCTGGAAGAGGGCATTATTCGCTAATCCATTGTTACTACTTCCCGAAAGAAAAATATTGGGTAAGGGCTGAGGTCACAGTTGCAGGCATAGATAGGCTGGTAAGCTGCATAGAGATATCTTCTATTTCATGTTGTGATGATGATTGCTGTAAAGAGTGTGAGGAATACAATTATTACAATAAACCCCCAGCTTTTCCATCATTAAATGCGATAAATTTAGGTGCAACCGAAAAAGATGTTTTTCGAAAATATGGTAAGCCATTAAGAAAGAAGAAAATCACTCTTGGCTCTGTAAATACTGAAAAGGTTTCTTTTCTTGTTGGTGATTGTATTCACTCCTTTGTGTTCATTGATGACAAGGTGGCAGCAATTGAGGTATATGCCGGAGAGTGAGTTTTTCGGTGTATAGCACACACTTTTCTGCTTCTAGTAACAAGACTTTTCAACCTCGTCGCATCACCTTCCGCATTGGGATTATATCTGACCAAAGGAAATATAAGGTCACCCATTAGCCTATCGATGTCAAGGTTTTAGTCTTGAATTGTCAATGCTGCAATTGCTGTATCTCTTTCTCTAAAATAACACTATTCGTGAATTGGCGTTATGAAAGATGGTTCAGTGAGGAAGATTGCTTCGGGGGTCTTTCCCACGAAGGGGGGCTCGCAATGACTGCGTTAATAACAATTAACTGTCATCATGAGGGGTTGCTTCGAGGCACTGGCAAACGAAGTGATCTTCCTTTGTTGATGATCCATAATTGTCATCACGAGGTTCACTTCAAAGCAGTTGCAAACGAAGTGATCTTCCTTTGTTGAAAATGAGGAAGATTGCTTCACGGGAGAATGCCTCGAAGCAAAATTCGCAATGACAGCGTTAAATTGCAAAGTGGAAGATTGCTTCGCAAGTCTTTCCTTCGAAGGAGCACTCGCAATGACCGCATTGGGTTGTAATAAGGAAGATTGCTTCGTAAGATAAGGCTTCGAAGAGGGGCTCGCAATGACAGAGTTGGGGAGCACTCGCAATGACTGCGTTAACAATTGACTGTCATCACGAGGGTTGCTTCGAAGCATTTACAAACGAAGTGATCTTCCTTTGTTTGGGGTCTGGGGTCAGGCTTGAATCTTGAATTTTAAATGTAAGAATT
>DYKD01000081.1 GCA_020722765.1 Brevinema andersonii
AAAAAAGAAAAAAGTTTAACAATTTATTTTCTATTTTTTTCAAGCTGGCACAAACTGCCCTGCCGAAGCCTAACACTTGCCATAACCGGCTTTCAAAAGCGGAGCTTAGCGTCGCTCTTTAAAGGGGCATACCCCCAGATAAGCCAGGTTGAAAACAATGTTCTATATCTTCTTAGTAAGTGTCACAAGGTCAGACCCCCCTATACTTATGTGAACTATTTTTTTGTTTTTCATAAGACCAGCAAGCAATACAGTCTTCTTTAATTCTTCCCGTGTTATTGAGAAAGAAATCCCGGGTATACTGGTTGTACTCAAACTGGATGACAATTGTCAATGTTCGACCAGATCTCTTATCTGCACATATCTGCTTCCATACTGCAATCGCTTCGCGATATGTACATGTACCTTCAGTTCAAGGAATGTTTAATTGATTATTCATTTCCCTTTACTTTAATACGGGTATGATATCAAACACTTCTCCCCTTTTTCTTCGTTGGACATAATCGTATATTTCCTTAAAAGACTTATCAAACACCATCAACATATCTGATATTTTTTTTACCTCAACGACTACAGGTTGATATCTTGTCTTATTGGCAATCCTAACAAAATTGGGACTTTTCATTTGTGCAACAAAAACATCTGTGTCTTTGACTAAATTCATGATCATATTCATTTTTTCAGTACTGACATGTTCTTTTATGTCTTTTGCAATATTAATCCGTTTTTCGACAAACTGACTTGTTGAGTTCTCGAAATAATCGTAGATATAAAAACATTCCGTATCTCCCATATGGGTTTCAGCAATGTTTTCACCATCGTTAGATCCTATACATAATCTAATTTTATTCATATTCTGTTTCCTTTAAAAATATAATAATGCTTATCTTGCAGATACACGATTTCTTGCTTCATTGGTTTTATAATAATAGCATCCCCTATACAAATGTCAAATTAATTACAAATTAAAGTTGTGCTGGAAAAAAGATAACGTTCAACAACTTGATAACAAGTTGTCTCATTAGGGAAAAAATGATGAAGTCTGACGCACCTTATAAACTTGATTTCCCATCCCTTTTCATCTATCTTTAATACCATGAAAATCAGCGGTTTCACATTTGTAAGAAACGCGGAAAAACTGGGGCTTCCTATTGTTGAATCCATCACCTCCATCCTTCCGCTTGTGGATGAATTCGTAGTCAATGTAGGCAACAGTTCAGACAACACACTCAAACTTATCAAAAGCATAAAAAGCAAAAAAATCAGGATTGTATTCCATGACTGGGATGACCGTTATACTGAAAAGATGCGCATCTATGCAGTGCAGACAAATCTTGCCATGTATGAATGCAAGGGAGACTGGCTCTTCTACATCCAGGCAGACGAAGTCGTCCATGAAAATGACCTTAAAAAAATCAAACACACGATACTGGAGAATGACAAAGACAGGAGCGTGCAAGGTCTTCTGTTCCATTGGCATCATTTCTGGGGAAGCTACAATTACAAACTCGATTCCTACCTACACTACAGGCGAGAGATCCGAGTCATAAGAAATTTTCTTGGCACTTCATCCTGGAAAGATGCCCAAGGATTCAGACTCGATGGTAAAAAGCTGAAAGTCAAAGATTCAGAAGCACACATCTATCATTACGGCTGGGTCCTCCCCCATGACCAAGGTGTTGAAAAGACACTCAACCACTCCCATTTTTACAGGGGAAAAGAAGCGACAAAATCAATGATGTCACCTGACAAGAACAATTTTTTCTATGATGTTGATCCGTATATCCTCAGACCATTCAAAGGAACACATCCTTCTGTGATGAAAAAAAGGATCACCTCATTTCCAGAAACATTTGATATCACAAAATGCCATAAGTCCTTGAAAGGAAAGCACCTAAAACGCAGAATACTTACTTTCCTTGAAAGGACTTTCAAATTGCGCCTTGGCGAATATAAGAATTTCATCCTGCTGAAATAAGGATACGTCCATGCCGGAAGAAAAAATATCTACGACCATCATCACATACAACGAAGAAAGGGACATTGTCAACTGCATTGAAAGTGTCAAAAGGTTTTCTGACGAAATCCTGGTTGTCGATTCCATCAGCAAGGACAGGACTGTTTCCATTGCAAGATCCATGGGATGCCGTGTCCTGCCGCAGGAATTCCTGGGTCACGTAAAACAGAAAGACCTTGCTGTACACAAGGCAAAATACGATATGGTTTTCTGCATTGACGCAGACGAACGTGCCACTCCTGAACTACAAAAAAAAATACTGGATCTCAAGCAGAAAGGATTTGCATCTGATGGATACCTGATCAGCAGACGCAACTGGTACCTGAATGACTGGTTAAAAGTCGGTGGATGGTATCCAGACAGGAAAATCAGGTTATTTGACAGGAGAAAAGGCGGATGGAAGGGGGAAAACCCTCATGATAAGGTCGAGATGAGGAAGAGCGCCCGTGTTTCTACGATCAATGCGGATATCCTCCATTACACATACAGGAACCTTTCAGAACATTTGACACAGATTGAGAGCTTTTCCACGGCAGCTGCAAAAGCGAAAAAGTCCAATGGGCAAACAGTCAGTTACCTGAAACTTCTTACAACTCCCTTCTTTTCCTTCTTCAAGACTTATATCATTCGCAGAGGTTTCCTCGCAGGGACAAGAGGACTTGTTGTCTCTTTCATGTCTGCCTTCTCTGATTTCTCAAAATATGCAAAACTTTGGGAGATGCAGATCCGGGAAAAGGAAAATAAGAAATGATCCAGTTCCTTGTCCAGTACATAAAAAAGACTCTTAACATCAGACCTGAAAAACAGGATTTCAAGTCCATACTGGTCATAAGGAATGATCACATTGGAGACCTTGTCCTCTGCCTGCCAGTGTTACATGCGATCAGACGCTCTTGGCCGAAGGCAAAAATCAGCATCCTTGTTTCAGAATACGCTGCGGATATAGTCCGGAATTCATCCGATGTTGACAAGTTTCTGATTCAAAAAAAGAGTGACCCTGTTGCAACAACAGCTGAAAAGATCAACAGGGAAAAAGTGGATGCGGTTTTCAATTTCAATGCGACTAGGGAAAACGCAAAACTAGTCCGTCATATTAAGGCACGTATCAAGATCGGTTATGCGTACAAGCCCTATAATATGATCTCACACAACAGGTTTGTTTTCACACATAGAAGCCATCCTCCCATCCATGAAACAGTCTTCATGCTGGAATTCCTCAAGACAGCAGGAATCAACATAAAATTCAACAATTCACCTCTTCCACTCATGTTTCTGATGGGCCCTGACAAGAGCGCACACATTTCCGCAGTCCTGACAATCGGCCTTCTCCCAGTCAATCCCGTGGCAAGGAAGAGAGTCAACACCTATCTCAAACAGAAAAAATCAGGAAAGAAGAAAATCATAGCGATCCATTGTGGAGACAACAAATCCGCAGACAACTGGAGCTGTGAAAAATACATCCGTTTTGCAGGAAACGCTGCAAAGAAATTCAAAGGGAAACATGACCTATTCCTGATTCTTGGACCTTCTGAAAAACAACATATTGAAACAGCAAGAAACGTATCAAGTGAAACCGGATTCAGACTCATTGAAGCAGATCTCTCCTTGAAGGAACTCGTCGCATTCATAGCCAGGACAGAGATTCTTGTAGCAGGAAGCACGGGACCTCTCCACATCGCTGGAGCCTTGAACAAGAAAGTCATTGGACTTTATCCTTCCCACAAGTCACAAAGCAAGGAAAAATGGGGACCTCTCACATCACATGCCATTATCCTTGAAGCTGAAGAGGGCAAAACCGTGGAAGAAAGCATTCAAGAGAGACAGGTTTTTGACATGATCAAAAAAATGATCTGACCTGCTCCCATGCGCATCCTTCTCATCCAACCACCGATTGAAGATTTTTATATCACAACACAACGGTTGCAGCCTGTCGGTCTTCTCTACATAGCTTCCGCACTTGTCAAGGCAGGGCACACTGCAAAAATCCTTGATCTTCTTGCTTATCCACAGACTGCTGACATCAATTTTGATGATGAGCTTTCCTATCTTTCTGAATATTACGAATCAGACATCTCACCATTCAGGATATTCTCCCAATATAGAAGATTTGGGGCTTCAACAGAAAACATCAGAAATCTCATTCAAAACGAGGACTTCGACGTGTGCGGCATAGCCTCAAATTTCACTTGCTACTGGAAACAGTCTCTTGAAGTGGCTATGATTATAAAATCGCTTTTCCCCCATAAACCGGTTGTTGCTGGTGGCAACAGCATCCCTGTAACATGGGAAAAATTCCTTGAATCAGGATTTTTTGATTATACCATTTTTGGTGAAGGCGAACGTACATTCGTAAACCTTCTGAACAAGCTCTCATCACCTGACTCAGTCAACAACATCGCTTTTAAAAAAAATGGTGCAGTGGTCAGAACTGAACCTAGACCTGATTTCGATATCAACGAAACAAGAATGGATCTTTCATTCGTAGACGCATCATCCTACAAAATCGGAAAAAACAGGTCATTGAGCATGGTCACTTCACGGGGATGTCCCATGAAATGCTCATATTGTACAGCAACAATGAACTGCATCGCAGGATACCAAAGAAAAAAACTGGATCTTGTATTTGATGAGATCGAGGACGCTGTAAACAAGCATTGTATTTCCGCCTTGAATATCGAGGATGAGAACTTTTCCCTTGACCGTAAGTTTGCCATGGATTTTCTGAAAGAAAAGATCTCCAGATTTCCAGACCTTCGCCTTTATTTTATGAATGGATTGCACTATCCGTCACTTGACAATGAACTTCTCGAGCTTCTCAGGAAAGCGGACTGTTTCAATCTTGGAATTGCTCTTGTTGACAACCAGAACACAGACCTTATTTCAAGACCTGCAGATATGGAGAAAATCACGAAAGTCATAAGAAAAGCGAAGGAACTCGGTTTTCTTGTGACTACCTATATCATAGCGGGCTTGCCGGGTCAGACTGAAAAAAACGTCAAAAACCTGATTGATTTCATCCACAGCGAAGGCTCTGTCGCAGGGGTCAGCATCTATTATCCGATTCCTGGCACTCCCCTTTTTGACAACCTATACCATTCAGATCCTGAAATGAAAAAAATCACTTGGACACAGATGCGCTCCTCTGCCCTGCCTTACGAACAGCCTTCTCTGAGCAGAAGGGCGCTTGTCAATATTCTCCGTTATGCAAGGATGACAAACCTGGATCAAGACCCTGTCACTTTACCTGAGTATTCTGTTGAAGAAAAAGGCGACCGTCTCATCATCAGGCTCGAACGCCAGTTCACTGCTCCTGAAATGAAGACATTCATCATCTCACATTTCAAAAAACAAGGAGAATTCCTGCTTCTGAAAGAGAACAGGAACGGTCATTACGGGGCAGACCATGAATTCAAACGAATCAAGTCTTGATATCCACTCCTTATCCTTAAACAACGAACATCCGTCTTAAAAGAATCCATCTTTTAAATATGACCGAGTCAAGTATAATAGATAGAAACAGACCGACTATCTCTCTGCCTGTTTCTATTATTCCCTATTTGACTTTTAGCCAATCAACCAGTATTTTTGTCCCTTAAATCATCATATAGGAGGATACAGTGTCTACAATAACAATTACCCCTATTGACCGCATGTCACAACCCAAAGATTTCAAGAACAAATTCGTACTTTTCCCATGGAAAATATACAAACAAGGTCCATTCAAAGACACCTCTTGGGCAAAAGCATGGTGTCCACCCCTGATCATGGATATGATGGACCGCTTCCGGCCTTCCTACAATGTTCATCTGAAAAGGACACAGATCCAGGCATTTATCGCAGAGCGTGATGGTGAAGTCGTAGGCAGGATTACCGCATCCATCTCCCAAGGACATCTGGACAAATTCAAGGACGCGACAGGGCACTTCGGTTGGTTCGAATGCATTGATGACCAGGATGTGGCGAATGAACTTTTCAATGCCGCATCCAACTGGCTTAAAGGGAAAGGGATGAAGCGGATCACAGGACCATTTTCATTTTCCATATTGGAAATGCTGGGGATGAAATGCGATTCAGCTCCTGGCTTCCCTGCTGGCTACGAAGAGATGCCTATGGTGATGATGCCTCACAATCCTCCTTATTACAACAGGCTGGTCGCAAACTATGGTTTCACAAAAGCGCAGGATCTATATAGTTATCATCTTGACATGGTGAAGGGTCTTTCAGACCGTGTCCATCGTGTTGCCAAGATTTCCGTGGAGAGGATCCAACGCCAGTTCGGTGAAGTCACATACAGGGAAATCGATTTGAAATATTGGGACAGGGAAGTCGCCTTGGTGAAAGACATCTATAATGACGCATGGGAAGACAACTGGGGCCAGTTTCCTTGGACACAGGAAGAGCTTGACCATGAAGGCAAGGATCTCAAGATGCTTGTTGAAAAGAAGCTCGTACATTTTGTTTTTGTCAATGGAGAAGTGGCAGGAGTTGTCCTTGCTGTTCCGGACATGCACCAAGTACAGAAAAGCATTGATGGAAAGCTCTTCCCCTTTGGTCTCATAAAAGTGCTGCTTGGACTCAAGGTTTTCAAGAGCTACAACAGGTCACGCTGTATGGTGATGGGAATCAAGAAAAAATTCCAACATAAAGGTCTTGAAGCAGGATTGATTGAGAGGGTTTTCCAAGGTGGAAAAAAACTTGGCATCATAGATGGGGAGCTTTCCTGGATTCTTGAATCCAATATTCGCATGAGGAACCAGGTTGAACCTTTTGCAGACAGAGTGTGGATGAGTTACAGGATATATGAGAAAGGAATATAGGGAAAAAACAACTTTTGCCTGTTTTTGTCCTATACTCTTCGCATCTTAATGCGAAAATATGAAAAAAAAGTCACACATCCCCTGCCGTTTTGGCGGGTTGCCATAAGAAAATCTTAATCAAGACTATCGTCATACATCGTGACATGCGGCATTTAGCAATGTTTGAATCAACAATGTTGCACTTTTTAGCCTCTTGTAACCTGTTCCATAGCTATTAATGAATTTGAAATACAATATCCCTCACCCCGCCACTTCGTGGCGACCCTCTCCCGCGGTGAAGGCCCCGTGATGGGATAAAGAAGCCACGTTTTTAACCGCCTCTATCTGCTAAATGCACTAAATATTATTATTTTTTTCAATATATTTGACTTTCCTGCTATTTATACGTATTTTATAAGTATTAATACTTATTATAGGAGGCTTTTATGTCTTATTCTGTCAGTTTCAGTTCTTTGATTCCAGGGAATCTTTCAAAAATCACTAAGAAGTCAGGTGATTTCTATCACCTGACCTGGAAAATAGATCAAAAGACACAAACGAGGTATATTCGCCTGGACGAAGTTGCTAAGGTCAAAAAAGGCATTATAGCATACAAGAAGGCAAAGGCCGCTATCGACAAAGCTGCCTACACCAACCTGAATCTTCTGTTTGCCAAGAGGAAGGCGTAATGTTCATCAATATTTCAAAAGCCATTCTTGGTTTTAGTCGGATTTTCTGTCATGAGTTACCGAAATGGCATCGGCATGCCATTCCAAGACTGATGACTGGAATTCTTGCTTCACACGGATCACCAAACTTTTCTGTTCTCGCTAGAAACATTGTCATGGAAAAGCGCAATAAATCTACGATAATGAAATTCTTTTCGTTTGAACGGCATGTCGATCTCCTATTGCTTACATTCCTATTCACAGAGTGGTTCCGTCTAAAGAAATATAAAGAATCGGACGAAAAAAAGAACAAATCGAAAATTCTCAGAGTTGGCACTCGACAGATTATCAGAATCTGGGAAGAACAGGTCACAAATGAAACCGTAATGTTCATAAAGGAGTGTATCAATCGACCGAGAAGCAAGCAAGCTAGGATATTTCATGAAACACTTGCCTTGGCATAGTGCTGAAGTTAACTTATGAGATGATGGAAAAGTGCAACTTTATTGGTTGAAATTATAAGGTCGGTTTTACTTTTTAATTGTACTTTGAGCAGGAATCACACTTCCCTGTTTTACCCGTGCTGGTGCCACTAGAACTGTGTTGCTTCCTATGGATGCGCCGTCTTCTATGACTGTCCTGTTTTTCTTTTTCTTCTTCATGTCCCAGTTTGCAGTTATGATTCCTGCGCCAAGGTTGACATCCGCTCCCATGTCCGTGTCGCCAAGGTAACTAAGATGATAGGCGCGGCTCTTAGGTCCAATCTTCGATCTTGCGATCTCAACAAAATTCCCAATATGGGCACCGTTCTGTATAAGCGTGTTATTTCGGATATGGCTAAATGGTCCAACATGGACGTTATCCTCAAGTACGCTGTTTGTAATATAGGAGTTGAAGACTTTCACGCTATGTCCGATTTTCGAATCTATAATATGTGCAAAAGGCCCGATTTCGCAGTTTTCCCCTATTGTAATATTTCCATATAGGGAAGAAAACGGATAGACTACGGAATCCTGTCCAATCTTTACTGTGCCGTCTATATATGTGTTGGAAGCATCCAGTATCGTAATGCCTTCATCCATCAGCTTTTTCTGTATCCTTTGTTGCATGATCTTGTTTGCTATCTGAAGTTCGTATCTTTTATTGACGCCCATTGTTTCAGAAGCGTCCGTAATCTTGAAGGGAAGAATCTTTTGGCTCTGTCTGTTGAGGATTTCAAAAACATCTGTAAGATAGTACTCTTTCTTGATGGGATTGAGTCTTATTTGTTTCAAGGCTGACCTGAGGAAATCGTTTCTGAAACAGTATGTACCTGTATTCACCTCCTTGATTATCCTGGTATAGTCGTCTGCATCAAGCTCTTCAACAATTCTCACGACCTGTTCCCTGTTGCGAAGTATTCGACCGTAGCCAGTGGGGTTATCAACTAGGGCTGTAAGGATTGTGGCTGAAGCGAATTGATCCTGATGTATGCCAAGAAGGTCTTTTAATGTTGCTGTTGTGATGAGGGGGACATCACCGCTAAGGATGAGGACGTTTCCATTGAACCCTTCCAGTGCTTTCTCTGCCTGCATGATTGCGTGCCCTGTCCCTTTTTTCTCTTTTTGGATTACATAATCGATCTTGCCTTTTATGAGGTCGAATTCCTCCCCGTTCTTGTTTCCAAGGACCACAATGATCCTGTCAAGGTTCAATGGTTGCAAGGCATCAATCACCCATTGAAGCATCGGTTTTCCGCAGACTTCATGTAGGATTTTCGGGATTCTTGATTTCATCCTTGTACCGAGTCCGGCAGCCATGATGATTGCAGCGTTCTTTGCCATGTTGATATTCTCCTATGAAGATGTGAGAAAGTATAATCCTAAAAGGGTCTTTCATCAAGTTTTATTGATTTGTCGGTTTTTAGGTATTACGATCAGGCATGTCAGATTTTTATTTGGCATTTTCACAATGCTTTGATAAACTGTTCCCACGCGAGCCGTCAGTCTCCCGTTTTATTGGTTCTGTTGTTGAACGGGCAAGCCCTGTGATCAGAGAACCTTGCATGTTTCTATATGGTCGTTGGGGAACTTCTGGATTGTTTCTTAATGATGAAATTTACTTCTTCTGGATCCATGGAACCAGCCTGGAGAATGATTTGTAATTTTTCACCAAGCTCAACAGGAAAAGAGTTGATAAGAATACCGTCAATCTGTTACTGTCCGTATCAACCATGAAGCAGGTCCCTCGTATTCCTACGACAGCCACAGGTGTGGATACTGACAATCCAGGATCATCTTTCATCTGGCTGTTTGTTTGCTTTCCCTTTTGTTTTCCTGTTCCGGTGATTCTGAAAACACTGGTGGTGGGAATCCTATAGCCCCTCCAGTTACGGATGATTCGAAAATCACTTGCAAAATGAACGGGACTAACAGGGAATGGGGAAATGTCACTTGTTCTGTTGGTGAAGTGTATGGTCATTATCAGATGGTGATTACAAATGGTGTTTATCTTTCTTATATGGTGAACTATATGCCATATATCGGAGTTGATAGTTTGGATGTTTCTGCCTATTCAGAAATCACTTTGCTCTCGTTTGGTTCTGTAGGAGGATATGTGGAAGGGACTTTTTTTGGAAGGCTATCACAGTTGGTTTTTGATGGTTCTGTTTTCATCACTAACAGGATTTTTGTAACGAATGGAACATTCAAGGCAAAGAGGCTTAATTGATTCCTGTTGAATCATTGATTATTCACCCCTTCCAGAAGAGGAAGTCTCATCTGGGAGGGGTGGTTTTTCATTTGGAGACGGAGGGAATCGAACCCTCGTCCCTGAATAAGAAATTTCCTGACTTCTACAAGCTTATCCTCAAAATCAATCTTAGGCTATGCTTAGGCTTGAGGCAGCCGTCACAGCAGCAGATCCCATTGTACGCCGCATGATCTGGGATCGCAATCATACGTCGGCCCGTAATGGTTAGTGTCCCGCGCCCCCTCTACGGACGCAGTTGACGAGGGACTGCTGCCTTATTTAGGCAGCGAGAGCAAATTCGTTATTTGCTTTTGTTTTTTCCCAAGTTTTTAACGGGGTCCTGGTCCCCGGCCTGCAATCAAGAATCCTAACATCCAAGTCGAATCCAAATTCGTCCCCGAATGGGATAATATACATAAATCAATGGGGAAAAGCAAGGGCAAAGTTTATTCTCTGTTTTTGGTTTTTTGAATCTTGCTTGGGATGAAAATATCACAGCTAATGGGAGAGGCGTTGAACGTGATGTAGCCGGCCATAAGGATTTCAGACCTGCCATTGCATTTGCC
>DYKD01000018.1 GCA_020722765.1 Brevinema andersonii
TACTATAACTATTCCCTCCTACATAAATATAGTTGTTAAATCCTTCATAAGCAGGCAAAAAACTATCAATACTCGCATCGTTAAAGCCATTTGTCGTAATAGTCTCCCAACTACCATTATAACGCCATAACTTAGGAAGACTTAGTTCAGATACATACAAATATCCATTATAGACACCTTCAGGTCTAGGGTTAGTGCAATAATTACTTGCAGATGATATTTCAGTCCAGTTTTGCGCCCCTAATGAAAGACTCTTAATATGGGGGTTATATGTTGTATTTTCATAAAACCCAACATACAAAGCATTATTATAAACAGCACTTCCTGCAACTTTAGAAGCATAATAACCATACCCAAAACCATTTGATACCACTTTAACCCACGACCCTGGCGCACCAGTACCCGCTGTACTTTTCCAAACTTGAAATCCCGTTGCGTTATTATCAGAAAATACATATAAATCGTTACTAACAATCACAGGAAAAGGTTTTAAAGGATTATTATTCGCACCAATTCCAAACCCATCGCCTGAAATTGCAGTAAAATCTACGCCATCAAAAGTACGAAACAATTGTCCGCCAGTAGAATCATTGTAAGTTCCAAAATAAAAAAAACCATTATCCACAGGTCCTGGAAATAATTGCGTATTATAAACATTTCCTAAACCTGGTGTAGAAATAGGTGACCAAGATAACCCAAATACAAAAGATGAAAATACCATGATTGACAATATTAAAATTCTTTTCATATTGCCTCCTTTTAGGCAAAAAAGAATATATCTAAAATATAAGCTATTTTTGGTAAATTGTCAATCGGAAAAAAGAATAATTCATTATAATGACAAAGTGATGCGTTTGTCCTTTAATGTCGATCTATTTATATGACTCTATTACTTTGGTGATTTTGATAAAGTTGAAAATGAGTTGAAAGCCACAATGCCAAGCAGCTGGCGAGAACACGATGTTTCCGAGCACCTGAAGAGGTGATGTTCTAGTGTCGACACGTGACAAGGATGTTGCGTTAGTGTCGACTTGTTTTTTATGTGGATCCACTGGTCTGTCTAAAATGTGGCACATTAATGATTGTAAAGGACACTATAGAATTTGTTGTTGATTCGCACTGTGGGAGTGATTTCGAGCATAGTGCGGATTATTCCTTGGTTGCCTTTTTTATAATACTTATCAGAACATTAAGCACGCAAGCGACTTTCCCGCCGAAAACCTCAAAGCCGAACAAACCGCTTTAGCCACACTCATGATCCTTGGTTTTACAATTAGTGGTGTCGATGGGTTTATTGTTATTTATGTTGGATATTAACTAAACAACCGTTATTTTTATCACTTTCGTACAAAAACAGACGGCTGTTTTTGTCAGATTTGACTAAAAAAGACGTGTGATATTGACAAATTGTTGATTTATATATATATTTGTTTTATGAAAAGAGACCTTTTAAAAACATTGCAGGCATGGAAAAACGCACCTCAACGTAAACCGCTTGTTATTCGAGGTGCTCGTCAGGTTGGAAAAACCTGGTTGGTTCGCAATTTTGGTAAATCCGATTATTCTCGGTTTGTAGAAATTAATTTCGATTTACAACCCTCTTTAAAATCCTGTTTTGACGATGTACGCCCCGCTGAAATATGCAAGTGCCTCGAACTTTCTGCAAATGTCGAAATAAATCCATCAACCACGCTCCTGTTTCTCGACGAAATTCAGGAATGCCCCAATGCATTAAAGGCCCTGCGGTACTTTTACGAACTAATGCCCGAACTTTCCATAATTGCTGCGGGTTCATTATTGGAATTTATCAATGAATCAGAAACGCTTTCCATGCCAGTGGGAAGAATAGCCAATTATTACCTGCACCCGCTTTCTTTCGGGGAATTTCTTACCGCATGCAACGAAGAGCGCCTTCGTACTTTTCTTGGAAATCTCAGCCTTTCTACCATTATTCCCGAGGCTATTACAACCAAAGCAATGTCACTGCTGCGAACCTATCTGTACACCGGGGGGATGCCCGCAGCGATAAATAGCTGGCTATTGCAAAGCGATCTTGCCGAGGTCGATAGTATTCATCGGTCCCTTTTTCAAAACTACCGCCATGATTTTGGCAAATACGGAAAAAGAGCCAATTACGAGATGCTCGAAAAGTCCCTTCTTAAAATTCCCGGACTCGTAGGCACGTCGTTTTCCTATAGCGCAATCGACTCGCTGTCTCATTCACGAGTCGTTAGGCAAGCTGTGGAACTCCTCGAAAAGGCAGGCATCTGCTTGCGCGTTTTTTCCAGCTCTGGAGCTGGCTTGCCATTTCATACCTATATAAACGAAGGAAAATTCAAGATTCTTTTTCTTGATGTAGGATTATTGCAAAACACAATGGGGATCAGTCGGGAGACCTATTTGGCAACCGACCTGTTTTCGGTCTATAAAGGATCTGTTACCGAACAATTTATCGGCCAGCAGCTGCTTGCAAAAAAACTTCCTTACGAAGATCCCGAATTATTCTACTGGCGACGAAACAAGCCGGGGAGCGACGCAGAGGTCGATTATTTAATACAGCGCGGGGGAACCATTTTCCCTATCGAGGTGAAATCGGGCACTACTGGTACTTTAAAAAGCCTGCAACTCTTTATAAAAGAACATAACTCAAAACTTGGCATCCGACTATCCCTGCATCCACTTTCTTTGCACAATGCTATTCTTTCGATACCTTTATTTGCAATAGAATCGCTCGATACTCTCATAGAGCAGGCACTCTTATCTCGAGCTTCCCTTACCACGGGATAGTATCCTTTCAATAAGGTCAAATAGGCTCTAGGGGTGATAACAAATGCCATAATCCATACAATGGCATTTGTTTCGATATTGCGTAGTTTACGAATGTACCTGCAAGAGCGAAGCTCCACACTCCCTGAACTATGAACTTCTTCAGATTTGACAATAGCGCTGTTTCGAGGTACAATGTTGAGATGATGAGCTTAATGGCTCTTAGAGGACCTATCTTTGTATTTTGATAGTCGGTTTCGGGATGAAAGCATTGTGGATATGGTCTGTGAGAGGATATATTGCATAAAGGAATTTCCTATGGTATTTTTCTATGTTCCCATCATCTCAAGAAGTTCTGGCAGGGAAAACTTGCGTATGACTGTTGTTCCGATTTTTGTTGGAAGGACCAGAGGGATTGTGAGGTTCATCATGTCGCTTTCAAAGAAATTTTTCTTGTCTGCTGCCATGTAGGGGAGCAGTGTCCGGCCCGTCCAGTGGAAACCTGTTGCGCCGTTCTTACTTGCCACATCCTTGATCTTGAGGAAGTCCTTTTCTGAAAGATGACCAAGCTTAAAAGCGATCTCGCTTTCCTTGATCATCCCGAAACCTACAGCCAGCCCGTGTTTGACCTTGAATCCTGTTGCTCCCTCAATCGCATGTCCTACTGTATGTCCGAAGTTCAGGATCATCCTGAGACTTTTCTCTTTTTCATCTTTCATGACGACATCTGCTTTTATCTCGCATGAACGGGTGATAAGCGCTTCCAGAATGTGATGGTCGATCTGCTGCGCTTTTTCTATGTTTTTTTGGATGAAGGAGAAATATCTTTCATCTGCGATGATACCATGCTTGATGATCTCAAAAAGTCCGTTCTTGATTTCAGGAATCGGCAGAGTTGAAAGAAATTCCGTGTCTATGAGGACTTTTTTAGGTTGGGAGAAGAGACCAGCACAGTTTTTCCCGCTTTTGAGGTCAACGCCCACTTTTCCGCCAATGCTGCTGTCTACCTGTGCAAGAAGTGTTGTTGGGATTTGGATAAAGGGAACACCTCTCATGAACGTCCCTGCTGCGAAGCCAGCCATGTCTCCTGCCACTCCGCCACCAAAAGCGATTACAGCGGAATGCCTGTTGAAACCCATGCGGAGCATCTGGTCCAGGATTTTTTCCATGGTTTTCATGTTCTTGTTCCGCTCTCCTGCAGGGAAGATGACGGGCTGGAACTGTATTCCTGCAGACGTCAGTTTTTGGGTTATTTTTTTCCTGTAAATGTTCCAGACATTGCTGTCTGTGATGAGTGCATAATAATTGGAAAGGTTCGATTCAGCTATTTCTTCAGCCAGGGGCAAGTGTCTGCCAATGATCAGTTTGTAGGAATGGTCAACCCGACCACCAAGTTTTATATTGATTTCTTTGCTCATTCGGATACCTTGTATGATTACCCCTGTTATCTTTTGTGGTATCATATACAGTAATCAATTAAGTCAAATCATGGAATATTGTCAAATATAATTAATTGGCAAAAAAAACAAGATAAGACTATAATTGCACTGATCCATTCCCATCATTGTTTCTGTTGGGTTAAAAAGTGAATAGAGAAAAGACATGTCATCCGTTTTTTTATGAAATCCCTATTCCTGGTTTCCTGTGCAATGCAAAATCAGGAAAGATTATCCTTATGAACAAGGCTGGGAAAAAGTTTGTTGGCAAAAGATGTCCAACAACAATTTTTGATGTGATAGGCAAAAAAAACAACCTGCAGAAGATAAAAAAGACGGTCTTGCTGGATATGCAGGATGCCAAAGGGGTCCGTATCAGATGCCGGTTATATTCATTTTCTGCCAGTTGGTTCAAGAAAGGGCATGTCCTTTTTTTGATAGAGCGTCTTGCTGATTCTTATCTTTCTTTGCTGGAAGAGTTTCCTGCCATAGATGGTCGTCTTTTGACAATCCGAAAAGAGACAGAACGGATGGACAAACTCCGTGCGGATGTCCTGGGTGTATTGACAAAACCTTGGTCCTTGAAAGAAATGGTACGAGAAGTGATATTGCTAATCCGTGAATATACGGGATTTGCAGTTGTTGCTGTAAGGCTTCGTGAGGATGATGATTTCCCCTATTATGTGCATGACGGTATGACAGACAGTTTTCTTTCATTGGCCAATAATTTGTGTAGGACCATTATTGATGGGAAGCCAGTCCTTGACTGTATTTGTGGAGATGTCATTGATGGAGCCATCCCCCAGAACCATCCTTGTTTTTCTGATTTTGGTTCTTTTTTTACAAATGATTTCCCCTCTGATGTTGAACGTATCAAGAACGCCAGATATGGACGGCCACCCTTCCGTGGAGAATGTATTAAGGAAGAATTTAAGAGCTCCTTGCTGATCCCATTGAAGAACAGGACCAATACAGTGGGGTTGTTGCAGATATCCGATTTCAAGCCTAACAGGATTACGCCTTTTCTTATCCGTAATATGGAAAACATGGCTTTGGATATCGGGATAACTCTTGCGCAAAAGGAAGATGAGCGGATTCTAAAAGATTCAGAGGAGAAGTTCTCAAGTTTTTTTCAGCACTCTCCCACATTAAATATCATTTCAGATCTGGAAAATGGGATGATTTTGGAAGTGAATGATACATTCTGCAATGTGTCAGGATTCAATCGTTCTGAACTGATTGGAAAGACTATAATCGAGTTGAATTTTTGGGATAAGAAGGAATTTCGTGATCTCTACATAAACAGGCTTAAGAACCAGGTGCCTGTACAAAACGAGCGGATTCCCTTTCGTATGGCATCTGGAGAAATCCGTGAATCCCTTTGTTCCATGGGAATCGTGAAGATTTCCGGAAAAGAACGGGTACTGACAATCCTACAGGATATTACAGAAACTAGAAGGCAATATAACCTGTATCAGGCAATATTCCAACACAGTACGGATGGTCTCTGGGTTACGGATCGGAAGGGTGTTATCCTCCAAGTCAATCGGACATATCTTGATATGACAGGATATGATTTGGAATACATGGTGGGATCCAAGGTTTGGGAGGAGATTGACCAGAGCAAGGATTCTTTCCATGATTTTTATAAGCGTATCCCTGGATTGAAGGCTCTTATGTTCCAGTCTGCACACAAATGCCAGGACGGCAGCATTCTGGATTTTGATATGACTTTGCAGTTCATCCAGGATGTTGATATTGTCCTAGTCATATTCCGTAATGTGACAGAAAAGAAGAAGATTGAAGCACAGCTCATCTGGTCTGAAAGGCTTTCCGCTGTGGGGCGACTTGCAGGTGGGGTGGCTCATGAATTCAACAACCTTCTCGCCATCATCAAAGGCAATGTCGCACTTGCAAACCCGGACAAGATGGAAAAACATGAGATCAAGGAGTCTCTGGGAATCATTGATAACCAGGTAGAAAGAGGAAGGAAGATTGTAGAGAGGATTGTTTCGTTTTCAAGAAGCCAAAAGCGTGAAAAAGAGCTTTGCACCCCGAAGGAAATCATCAATGATATCTATCAGTTCCAACGGAAACAGTTTGACCTGCATGTAGTGAAATTCAACCTGATCAGTGAGACAGAACAACAGATCATGGTAAACAAAGACCAGTTTAGGCTTGTATTCATCAACCTGTTTTCAAATGCCATCCATGCCTGTATCAAAAAGAAAATGGAAGACGGGAATGTTGAGGTTCTTATAACGGAAGAAGAGAATAGGATACGGATCAGTGTGAAAGATAACGGAATCGGTATGGATGAAACGGTCAAGAGCAGGATTTTTACTCCCTTCTATTCCACAAAAGGCGGTTATGCGACAGACGGACTTCGTTTGCCAGGAATGGGGCTTGGCCTTTCAATTGCCTATTCTGTGATCAAAGAACATGACGGGAGTATTGAAGTGAACAGCCATCCTGGTGTGGGAACCGAATTTATTATAAGAATTCCGACCTCTTCAAGGGATCTGCGGAATTCCTGATATGGCTTTCATATAATCCTCTGTCCAGCCACTGTGCGCAGTGCCTACAAATTCCACATTTTTCAGCATATTGATGAGTTTTTCCAAGGATTGTTCTGATTGTGCTGTGTCGTTGTTTAATGGTTTTGTGAAGACTGTCAATATCCCGCCTTTCAGCTGTGCCAAGTCTCCTGTGAAAAGCATTTTGTCATTCACTAGGTAGCTCATTGAACCTGGAGTGTGGCCGGGTGTCAGAATCCCTTTTATTTTCATCTTGCCTATGCGAAGAAGCTGTCCGTCTTTTAGTAGCAGGGGAGTGACATCAATCCTGTTGGAGCGTTTTATTCCGAAAATTTTCCTTTTCGTAGTGCCGTCAATCATCTGTTTTTCGGCTGTGGAAATGTAGATTTTTGCTTTTTTAAAGGCTTTTGCTCCTCCTGCATGGTCATAATCAGAATGTGTCAGGAATACGGCAGATATGAGGTCAGGATGGATTCCGGCTTCTTTTAACTGGAGTGAAGTTTTCTGTGCGTCCATTCCGGTATCTATGGCGATGTACCTTTTCCCATCAGAGACAAGGTAGAAGTTGACTATCTTCTGTTTGAAAACAAAGAGGTTCTTGCTAATGATCGAGGTTTCAGATGGTTTCATGGATTTCATTACAGGAAAAAAGAGAAGCGCAGCCATCACGATCAGGGCAATCAGTATGATGAGTGTGTATTTTAAAAGTATCCTGTTTTCTTTCTTTGCCGGAACATTTATTTTTGCAGGCTGTTTTTCCCTATCTTTTGACGGCTTGGCTGGTTTTTTCTTTGAAGACATATAATCCTCCTAAGGATGATTTGTTTGTTACAGGAAAATAGGCTGGGTTTTGTGGAAAAGCAAGTTTCTTGGCTGTCACTTTTTTGAATTGACTATCCCGAATGGAAAGGTTACATTAAAGGAATTGATTTTGAATGAATCACAAGGAATACACATGAAAAACAGTGCTAATAGGTTTTCTTCCTCTGGAGAGCAGCTTTTTTATGCTACCACTTTCCACGGTTTGGAGCCACTCCTGAAATCTGAGATTGTTGCAGCTGGCGGGAAGCCGTTGTATGGAGAGAAAGGCATTGTGAGTTTCAATGCGACTCTGGCAAATGTGATACATCTCAATTATATATCACGTGTTGCAAACAAATTTGTTCTCATCCTTGCAAGACGGGACAGATGCACGACGTTTGACGAGTTGTATAAGATTGCCGTGGACATCCCTTGGCCTGAACTTTTCACTTATCATAAGACTTTTGCTGTGGAATCCTCGCTCACCTGTTCAGTATTGGATCATTCAGTATTCGCATCGCAGAAAACCAAGGATGCGATTGTTGACAGGTTTGTTCGGGAACATGGGAAACGTCCTGATGTCGATCGGAAGCACCCGGATGTCTATGTTGATGTTCGGATAGTCAGGAATGAGCTGACCATAGGTGTGAACCTTTCAGGAGACCGGCTTTTCAAGAGAGGGTACAGGAACCAGACGAACGAAGCACCTGTGAAAGAGACGCTTGCAGCAGGGATAGCGAGCATCGCGTTGGAAGAGAATGCAGACAAGTATAAAAGCATCATTGACCCCATGTGTGGATCAGGAACCCTCCTCATAGAAGCAGCTATGCAAGTGCTGAGAATTCCGTCTGGAAGGAACAGGATCAAGTATGGCTTCATGAATCTCGCTTTTTACAAGGACGAGATGGAACAACAGTTCAAGAAGGTGAGGACTGCAGCCCATTCTGAATCTGTCAACAAGTCTGGTCATTCATTCATAGGTTTTGATATTGACAGTATCGTTCTGGCAAAGGCAAGGGAGAATGCGACACACATGGGATTGACTGATAGGATACAGTTCATGAAACAGGATTTTTTCAAACCTGACCATGACATGTCTGGAAGTCTGATTGTGTTCAATCCACCTTATGGGGAACGGTTGAAAGCAGCAGAGGATATGAACGGGTTTTTTGCGTGTATTGGCGATTCCATGAAACAGAACTGCAAGGGGAGCAAGGTATTCATATTTGCTGAATTTGGGGAAGCAATCAAGCATATAGGGCTCCGTCCGAAGAGACGGATAGAGCTGTTCAATGGGAACATAGAGTGTAGATTGTTGGAGTTTGATATTTTTTAGCCAGCAATATTTACACAGACAGGGTAAATATTACATGATTTACAAAAAAAATATCTGCTACTTCAAAATCCGTCCCTTATTTATGTCTTTAAGTCCAGTCTCGTCATCTTTGCCGAATCACACCAGGAATCTATGGAAAGTGCCTTGCACTGGCAACGATGCGACTTCCAAAAACCATGTGACCATCTGGGGGAAGAAAAATAGGACATGAATGTGATGGTTTCAAAACTTGACGTTTTGATTTGTCAATGTTATTATCTGATACAACCACATGTTGAACCTTCGGGTTGCGTTTTGTTATGAAATTGGATTTTTCGCGGTCATTTCTGACGTACATAGGTTAGGTAATATGAATTCTAAAAGACCTGATGACAGTTTACACATCGAATCGTACAGGCATGACCCCGATATTATCATCGTCCGTATTAAAGGTCGATTTGATGCTCATGCTATTGATGAAGTGGAATCTGTTGTCATGGACGCAATAATAAAAGAAAAGGTCAATCTTGTAATGGATTTGAAAGGAATAACTTATATGGGAAGTGGCGGAATACGCTTGTTACTTGCTGTTACCTATAAGATAAAAGATACCTTAAAAAGGTTTGCTATTTTCGGTATTCCAGATGCGGGCATGAGAATCCTGGATATCATGGAAATTACACATATTTTTAATATTTTTAAAAGTGAATCCGCTGCTCTTGAATATATAAGAAAGGAATGAAATCTTTTTTTTTGGTCGGATATTTCGGTTTCCATAATTTAGGCGATTCCCTGATCCTGCGGACTTTTTCAGAAAAAATCAGTAAATATTCCTCAAAAACCTTTTTTTTGTCCGGAACAGAATATAAGAGTAGTGACAGACCCTTCGGTCTTATTCCTGTTATGAGGAATGACCTTTTTAAAATCGTCTTTCTCATGTTGGATAAGAAGACGATCATCGTTGCTCCAGGTGGAGAGCTTTTTCAATCAAGGACCAGTACCCTTTCTTTTCTATACTACCTTTCTTTTTTCATTGCTGCAGGTTTTCTTGGCAGGGAATATGCTCTCCTGTATCAAGGGCATGATGAATACTCTTTGAGGCATCCTTTGATAGGTCTCCTTTTCAGGCGTGTGTCTTCCAAATCGATATATTTCAATTGGAGAGATTGGCCTGTTGACCGGGCTACGGGCTCAGATATCCTTTTTCTCCAAAAATTCAGACATGTCGGTGCATCAAAAAAGAAAAACATATTACTCGTTATCTCCGGGAAATATTCTGGCTATAATAAATCAATGATAACAATGCTCAGGGCTTTCAAGAAGAAAGGTTTTGATTTTTTTTATCTGCCTTTTCATGAGAAAGAGGATTCTTCTTTATGTGATTTGTTTCAGGAACAATGTGGTGGACATGTTTTTAAAGAACTGTCATCCCATGCTTTAGAGGGCTTATTTGGTTTTTTTTCAGAATCGTCATTTGTGATTACAACAAGGTATCATGGTGCTGTTTTGGCTTCTATTGCAAAAACCCCCTTTTACTATCCTGCAGGTGATGTGAAGTCTGTTCATTTTTTAAAACATTATGTTACTGGTGAAAATCCTGATACAACCTTGCTTGACAGGATCAATGATCCCCGAAACATTTCTTTAAAAACGGCATTTCTTTCTTTTTCAGTCACTAAAAACAGGAATATCCTAAGGAATCTCCAAAAAAACACCGAACATCAATGGAAAAACTTTATTCGCGTATTGTCATATAAGGGAGCTCATTTTGAATAAACTGGTGATATGTCCTATCTGCGGTCATGGCAAGACATCCCTTCTAGGTAAGAACAAAGATCTTCCTTTATACCGTTGCTCTTCCTGCAATGTCCATTTTTTAAAACAACCTTGTCCCAATATGAATTCTCCATCTTATGATAAAAAATATTTTTTTGAAGACTATTCGAAACAATATGGCAAAAGTTATATAGAAGATAGGAATACGATCAGGGATTTCTCTTTTCAAAGGCTGGATCAGATTTCCAGGATTTTGAAGAAACCTCTTAAAGGGCTTAAGGTCCTTGATATCGGGTGCGCCTATGGTTTTTTCCTTGAAGCAGCCAGGGAGAAAGGTGCTATCGTTTCAGGTATTGAACTTGTCAGTCATGCTGTCCAATATGCCAGGAAAAAGCTTGGGCTCTCTGTAGAAAAAGCGGATTTGCATGATTATCAACCATTGGAAAACACCTATGATATCATTTCCCTATGGTATGTTTTGGAACATTTTGAGAAGCCAGACAAAATACTCTCCCGCTTGGCGTTAGCCCTTAAACCAGGTGGTGTTCTTGCTTTGAGTATTCCCAACAGTCAAGGATACTCTGCTTTGTGCAATTTGCCCTTATTCCTAAAGGAAAGGCCAACTGACCATTTTTTTGACTTTTCCCCTAAGGCTGTTGCCTTTTTAGGCAGGCTTTTTGGGCTTAAACTGGTTAAAATTGTCGTAAAAGGAATCCATTTTCACAGGTTTAAGGCCAGATGTAAGATGTTTTTTTGGATACCTGATATAAAAATATTTCATCAACTATTTTCTTCAATATGCCGTATTCTTAAAATAGGAGATACCATGGAGGTCTATCTCCAAAAAGGATAAGGCATGAAATTCAGAAAAAGGCTTCTCATTATTGGCGCTGGGATAATGCAGATACCTGCCATTAAGACAGCACGTGAAATGGGCCTCAAAACAATCGTGACAGACTACAACAGCAGTTCTGAGGGATTCAAATACTGTGATGTCCCCCTTATCATGAGCACTCGGGATGTTGATGGGACTGTCCGCCTTGCCAAAGAGTATAACAAAAAAGAACCTATCGATGGTGTCATAACAGTCGGTACTGATGCGTCAATGACCGTTGCTGCTGTTGCAAACGCTTTGGGTCTTCCTGGTATAAAATTTGAAAATGCGGAAGCTGCCACAAACAAGATCAAGATGAGAAAACGTTTTAAGGAAGCCAAGGTCCCTTCTCCTGATTTTTATGAATGTTGGACTTTTGAAGATGCAAAAGCAAACGCAAAGAAGATTGGTTTTCCCCTTGTCCTGAAACCTTCTGATAACATGGGTTCCAGGGGAGTCATGCGTGTGACAAATGCTGAACAGCTCATGGCAGCTTTTCAACATGCAAAATCAGCATCCCCAAGTGGTGAGTTGATCATTGAAGAGCTTATGGAAGGGGATGAGCTAAGCATAGATTCCCTTGTTTACAAGGGAAAAGTGCATATCTGCGGAATCGCGGATCGCATAATAGGTTATCCTCCTTACTTTGTGGAGTTGGGTCATATCATGCCTTCGAACAGATCCAAAAAGGTCTTGAATAAGGCCGTGGAAGTGATGAAGAAAGGGATTGCTGCTTTAGGTATTGATATTGGCGCTGCGAAAGGTGATATCAAACTTACAAAGAAAGGACCAATGATCGGAGAGTTGGCTGCAAGACTTTCTGGTGGTTACATGAGCGGTTATACTTATCCCTATGCGACAGGTGTCAATCTGATCAAAGGAGCCATAGAGATTGCTATAGGAGACGCTCCTACTGATTTGAAACCGAAATTCCATAAGGTTTCCTATGAACGTGCCATTATTCCAAATCCGGGTTACATCATAGATATCAGGAACCTCCGTGAGACGTATGATATTCCGGGAGTCAAAAATATTTTCCTGCTTAAAAAAGAAGGGGACATTGTCACTGTACCGAAAAGCAATGTTGAAAAATCAGGGAATATCATTGTAACAGCAAATACGAGAAAAGAGGCTTTTTCTGTTATGGAAAAGGCGATGAATACATTGAAAATCGATATTGGCCCTATGCCCATTTTGAGTTATGAGGATCTTAGACGTAATGCGCGTGAGAAATTTAATGGGAAATGTTATGCGTGTCCTGTATGTGATGCTGTCAATTGTGCAAGTGGTGTCCCCGGGATGGGTGGGGTCGGCAATGGGAATTCATTCAGGAAAAATGTTGAGTACCTTCAATCCATAAACATCAGGTTCAGATATATTCATTCCACAAGACGTGTTTCCTCACGTTGTGAACTGTGGGGTTACCAGCTCAGTATGCCTGTGCTTGCAGGCCCTCTAACTGGTGTTGATGTGAACATGGGGGCAAGTATCAGTGAATACGAATATCAGAAACATGTTCTGGTCGGTAGCCGGCTTGCTGGAACCATGGGGGTTGTCGGTGATGGAGCTCAACCGGAACTTTATAAGATGGGAATGAAAGCGTTGAAAGAGGAGAAGGGCTGGGGTATGGCCATTTTTAAGCCTCGTGAAATTCAGTCTGATATAATAAAAAGGTTGAAGGAAGCTGAGGAAAATGGCGCTATCGCTGTTGGAATAGATGTAGATGCAGCGGCTTTCACCACGTTCAGACTTGCAAACCAACCTGTTGCACCAAAGTCATTGGCAGAATTGAAGGAACTTGTTAAATCTGTAAAAGTTCCTTTTATTGTGAAAGGCGTCCTGACTTTGGAGGATGTGGGAATGGCTGTAAAAGCTGGTGCAGCTGCCATTGTCGTATCCAACCACGGCGGCCGGGTTTCAGATTCTACTCCTACATCATGGGAAGTGCTTCCAGAAATCGCTAAGGCTTTCAAGAACAAGATCAAGATTATGGCTGATGGTGGCGTAAGAAGTGGAGCTGATATTTTTAAGGCGATCAGCCTTGGTGCGGATGTGGTCTGGATCGGAAGACCTATTGCTATTGCTGCCATCGGTTCTGCTGAAGCTGGTGTTGACTTTTATTTTAACAAGCTTCATCGTGAACTGGAAGAGACGATGTTGCTGGCAGATTCTCCGACTCTTGCATCCATTGATAAGTCAAAGATCATGATAAATAAAATCTTTGAAGAAGGTAAACGGTGATGGAAACTAGAAAGATCTTTAAGAGGGACCTGTTCCTCGTCTCACTTGTTGTAACTTGCCTTTTCGCAATTCTTCTTTTAGGATTGCAGTATCTTGCTTTTGTAAAAGTGGCGGCAGACAAGGAGAAAAGGGCAGGCAGATCCAGGATAACTCAGGAAGAAATATCACTCTATAAGGCAAATACGAGAAATCTGGCTGATCTTTTTCATAAAGAGCTTGAAGCTATGGAAAATGAGAGCTCTTCTGTGAATGCGCGCATTGCCAAAAACTATATTGGCAGCAGGATCAGACCCGTCCAGACCTACTTCAATGAATATGTGAAAAAAAGACCCCATGTACGCAACGTTTTTCTGTTGAACAAATTTGGAAGATTGCTTGCGTTCACTCCTTATCGTGAGGAAGAGCATAACGATATTTTTGATTATGCCCAGTACTACAAACATTTACGTATACAGCTCGCCCAGTCTAAGAGAAACGCAGCCACTTATTTCTACCTTTTTGATCCGGAAATCATCAATCGGGGAATCACAAACAGTTCCCTTGCACAGCCCCCGTTTTTTTCAATGTCACAAGCCGCACAAGTTCCAAGAGGTCTTGTTACGAAAGGCCTTGTGAACTTCGACGAATCTGCATCTGATGACAATTTAGGAAAAATGCCTTACGTCATTACGGCTTCTCCCTTTTTTTATGATGGTGGATATTGGGGGATGAGTGGATTGGTCGTCCCGCTTTCTTATTATTTGAACAGCGTCAAGGGAAACATGCCGTCTCAACTCCTACACCTGATTATCATGTCACACGACGGACATATTGTTTACTCACCAGATGCTGGTATGATTGGGCTTTCTGCTTCTGAAGATATCGTTTTTAAGGAATTGCAGGCCAGTCTGAAGAAATCCGGTTCTAATGGATTTTTTTATCACAACGCAGGACCTGTCTTTTATTCCCAGACAGATAAGTTTGTTTTTCTGTCTTTTCCTGTCAAGTATCTGGGAGGGATAAGGGATAAATCTTTTTTCAGTACAGTCATTCCAGCTTATGTATATCTGTTGCTCTTCTTGGAGCTTGTCCTGATTGCTTTCCTTTTTCTCCTGTATTATAGGAAAATCATACAAGGACTTCAAGGGCTTTTGTCAAAATATTCAGGCGACCTCGTTTTCCCTGCTTTGAATGATGAGCTTGATGCTATGGATTATATGATAGCATCGTTTTCTCAACAAATGGGATTATCTGCTGAATCCTTGGCAAGTTCTGATATCTTGACTCCAAGTGATCCTTTTGCCGCAAGAATAACTAACAAAGGCTTTTTTGATAAGGGAGGAGATGAACTTAAGAAAATCATGGATTCATCCTCTTCTGACATCGGGTCTGCTGTCTATGTCTCCCTGCATAATGCTGCAACTGCATTGGAAGATTCAAATGCAGGAATGGGTCTTCTCAATACTTTGGCTCCTATAGTTTACAGATTGGCAGAACAGAATGATGGATTCATAACAAATTCTTCAATGACATCTTTTACTGTCTGTTTCGGCATCCCATTCAAGGAATCCGATCATCTCAGAAAATCCTGGCAGTTTATAAAGTCCTTATTGACAGAAGTTAAGGCGATCCCTGGTGGGAATGTCTCTATAGGATGTGCTGCCGAAACAGGGACGCTTATTTATGGGGGCATGAAGTACAATGGTCAGGAAGAGTTCGTTGTAACAGGACCTGTCATGGATTTTTTGCAGAAAGTGGAAAGTGTTTCAGGGGATAATGTCGCCATAATAGGTGAAACTTATGTCAAATCAAATATAGTTGAAAGGTCTTTTGTCAAGGAAGAAGTGACTCTTAAGATCCGTGATCAGAAGACCAATGTATCCATGTTTGTTGTGAAAATCAGCTAGAAAGATTTTCACATATTTGTGTTTGATAGAAAAGTCCTGGAAATAAAAAACGGTCATTGGCATTACCAATGACCGTTTTTTATTTCAAATAGAGGCAGATAGAAGATTGGGGAGGGGCTTTTCTATCTGCCTTTTATCGCCTCCAAGAAGCATACTTTATGGAGGTCGTTTTCATTGTGTTTATCGGTGCTCTTCCTGGTACGAATGTCTGCATCACTCTCTCTTGATTTGTGTCATGTAAAAAGCTAAAGAGGATACCTATGAGCCCTCCTGACAAAAGCACTAATAGTGCTATTAATAACTCCATATTTTTTCTCCTTTACTCATTTGTTAATAAATATGCATAACCCGTGCCAATATATTTAACCGAAAATTGACATCCTTAATGAGATTATGCGTATATTCATATCATATATGACTAAAAAGTGTCTCTTTATTACTATTATCGAGTAAAAAATACCCAAAAATAAGTGTTAAGCTTTTTTTTCAAATTTTAGATAATGTCCCAAAGTCAGTTGCAATGTGATCAACGACATCATTTTCATGTTCTTATCTGCTTCTCCGATCTTACCTCCAGCGGGTCATGACCCGCTGGAGAAGGTTTCAGAAAAAATTTCTTAACATTGGGGTGGGTCAGATTCGGTTGTTTATGAAATTCACTGACTTTGGGGCGACGTCAAATTTTAATACTGCTTTTGACAAATTGACACTTGTTTCGTATATTACTCCATATCAATAAAAAGGTGAATACTATGGCTTTTGATAAAGCAATTTTAGATATTTTGGCTTGTCCTGTCTGTAAAAATGATTTGGTAATGGATCATGATGAAACAGGTCTTGTCTGTTATGTATGCGCACTCGAATATCCCATTAAAGATGGGATTCCTGTTCTTATTCCCGAAGAAGCTTTGGAAATCTGACCTATGAAACGAAGTGATATAGAAGTGAGAAGAAAAAAACTGTTTGTCATTGTCAATCCTGTCTCTGGTGGATTAAAATCCTTTAACATCGGTTCACGTATCAAAAAGGCATTGGAAAAGACGGGGCTAAGCTTTGATCTGTTATATACACGTCGTAGCATTGGTGCAACGACATTGTGCAAATCCATTGATGAGGATGCCTATGATACTGTCATTGCTGCAGGTGGTGATGGTACGATTAATGAGGTCGTCAATGGGATGTCTGGAAAAAAAATCAAGCTGGGAATCATCCCTGTAGGAACAGTCAACGTCTTGGCAAAAGAGTTGAATATTCCCTTGCAGGTTGAAAAAGCTGTTGGAATTATTGCAAAAGGAAAAGTGAAAACCATTGATACTGTGAGTGCGGATGAGCGGGTTTTTGTCCTCATGGCAGGTGTTGGTTTTGATGCGTATTCCATTTTCAAAGTCGATTCAGGTGTTAAGAGATATTTTGGTGTGTTTGCCTATGTTTTTGCAAGTGTCTATGCGGCTTTGAGATATCCGTCACGCCTGTTAAGGATTTCCATGGATAATAATCGGAAACGGGATGAGGGGTATTTTGTCCTTGTTAGCAATACTGCGTACTATGGGGGGAAAATCCCTGTCGCTCCCGATGCTCGGATGGATGATGGATATATTGATGTTCTGGTCTTTAAAAGCCGGAAGATCTATCTTCTTTTTCATTACCTTGGGGCTTCACTTTTGGGAAAGCACTCTGCTGTATCTTATATGCAGCATTATCGGGTGAAAAACCTTACAGTAACTTCAGAACAGAATGTCCTTGTTCATACGGATGCCGAAATTGCAGGTTCGCTCCCTATGAGATTCCAGGTGCGCCCTAAGTCTTTGAGGATTATTGTCCCATGAGGATGGCTTTCCCTGCCCTATTCATGCTGGCTCTGATGTTCATGGATTGTGGTAGGGGCGTACTCCTCTCTCGTTTTCAAGAGAGCAGGAAAATTTCCATTCCCATCGGTACAGATGACGCTTCTGTGGGTGTCGCTTTTAGTCCTCCTATGACCATTCAAGCACCATTGGAATTTTATTTTCATGAAAAGGAAATTTATCTTTCTGATAGGCTCAATAAGAAAGTCAAGAAATTCTCTTTTGATGGTAAGAATCATCTTGTTTTTTCTACGCCATTCCCATTTTCGCCTGGGAAAATTGTAATTGACAAACAGAATGAGTGTTATGCCCAGAATATCCTTCCTGAATCAGAATTATTCCCAACTCCGGCCTTTGAAATATGTAAGTTCGATTCTGATGGGATTTATATGAAGAAAATGGGACCATTCCAGGGATGTCTTGAATCTCTTTCCATAAATAGCCATGATGATCTTCTTCTTATTTCATTCGATAATGATAATAGGAGAAGTGTTATTAGGCTGATAAACGATATCCCTGTCTCCACTGCCATTCTGACGGATTTTCCAGATACGTCAAGATCCAATATGAAGGCATTTCTGAAATCTGTATTCCCTGTTCATGATGGTAAAGATTTATTGCTTGAATTTGAGTATTTTTCTGAAAAAGAGAAGTCCGGACCTTCTCTAACAGCTTATTATGCTTTTGATGTCATTTCAATGAAAATGAAGGGATTAGTCAAGGAGAAAGATCTCGGATCCTCTTCTCTTGCATCTGTAGATATGTCCGGAAACATGTATTTTTTCAAATATCTAAAAAAATACAAATTGGAGGTTATCAGCCAAAATATGGATTATGACCTTGCCGTACGAAAAAGATGGGCTGTTCCATTTAAGACCCGTGATGGATACCTTCTGAATACGTTAATTGATCCACAAGGTCATTTTTATCAGATTCGTGCTACAAAAAAAGAATTTTCAATTATATTATTCAGGTAATATGCACTATAAATGCTTTTCTTTTTACAGGTGTGTTGTTTGGGGCGCTTGCTACATTTTTTTTTGCGGATTTATTTACGAGATAAGTATCGGTATAACAAAATGTCAAGATTTGAGAAATTTCTTGTTTTTTTTTTTATCTTTTTAAGACTTTTTGGTAAAAGATGATTATTTTATTCTGTTTTTATAATATCCTATTTTACGTTTTTTTTAGGAGGGCTTATCTTTGACGGCGTTTTCGTTTAAAGGCGGTGTTCATCCGCCAGACAAGAAATATTTTACGGAAGGCAAACCTATAACCCGCTTTGCCCCGCCTCTGAAAGTCCTTATTCCGATGTCTCAACACATCGGATCCCCTTGTCAGCCTGTAGTCAAGGTCGGAGACCGTGTTCTTAAGGGGCAATTGATTGGTTCTGCTACAGGCTTTATGTCTGTTCCTGTCCATTCATCCATTGCAGGTAAAGTCATAGCAATAAGGGATTTTCTTCTCCCTAACGGGAAATCGAGTTCTGCCATTGAAATCGAAAATGATTTTTCAGAAGACAGTGTCCCTATTCAGGAAATAACGGAATACCTTTCCCTTTCAGCAGAGGAGATCAAAGCGCGCATCTTGGCTGCTGGAATTGTTGGTCTTGGTGGAGCCGGTTTTCCCACACATGTCAAGCTTTCCCCCCCAGAAGGGAAGGTTGTTGATACAATCCTTATTAATGGTGTGGAATGCGAACCTTACTTGACAGCAGACCATAGGTTGATGGTGGAACGGCCGCGCGTCATTATGGAAGGTGTTCGTATCCTCATGAAGGTGTTAGGACTTAAGACCGCATACATAGGGATTGAATTGAACAAGCCTGATGCTGTCCGATCCATGAAGAAAGTTGCGCGTGATTTCCCTGATGTCATAGTTCGTGGTCTCAATGTCAAATATCCTCAAGGTGCAGAAAAGATGTTGATCAAAGCCATCACTGGCCGAGAGGTTCCCCCAGGCAAGCTTCCATTGGATGTAGGGGTTGTTGTCCATAATATTGGGACAGTCGTTGCAGTCTATGAGGCCATCCGCTATGCAAAACCTCTCATTGAACGGGTTGTCACAGTCAGTGGCGAGAAAATCAGGAATCCGAAAAATCTTCTTTGCAGGATTGGTACACCGTTGGCAGATTTGATTGTGGAATGTGGTGGATTGAAGGATGGGGCAGATCGGGCTGTTATAGGTGGACCGATGATGGGTTCTGCCATAGCTGATTTTGATTTTCCTGTGACAAAAACGACTTCTGGGCTTCTCCTGCTCAAGCACGTCTCAGAAGATAACGAATATTTTGCCTGCATCCGTTGTGGAAGATGTATTGATGTATGTCCTATGGGGCTTATGCCTTCCATGCTTGGTCTGTTGATTGAAAAAGGCATGTATCAAGAATCCAAGGAATATGCTCTTCATAGCTGTTTTGAATGTGGAGCTTGTACTTATGCTTGCCCTTCCAAACGGCCCATGGTCCAATTGATCAAAATGGCAAAAACAATGGTAAAACCTTGATAGTTCTTTCCAATCTAAATATTATGGAGATATGATGGATCAACAGAAACATGTTCCTCACCTGACTGTAGCCATTGGACCGCATATCAGGTCTCTTGAATCTACAAGTTTTATTATCTGGTCAGTGACACTTGCTTTGGTTCCTGCCGCTTTGATGGGTATATACTATTTTGGCTTGAGAGCTGCACTAACAATTTTTCTGTCAATCGCCACGGCTGTAATATCCGAATTTTTATGGCAGAAAGGGCTGAAAAAGCCTTCTTCACTTGCAGATGGGAGCGCCGTCTTGACAGGTCTCCTGCTTGCCCTTAATCTACCACCTGCAACACCATTCTATGTTCCTATCATTGGTTCTGCTGTTGCCATTATTCTCGCAAAACAGCTTTTTGGAGGATTGGGATTTAATATTTTCAATCCGGCTTTGTTGGGTAGGGCTTTTTTGCTTGTCTCTTTTCCTAAAATCATGACCTCCTGGAATGCCGCTGGTGTTGGTTTTTTAGGTGTGGACGTCACGGCTTCTGCAACACCATTGAATATTGTCAAAATGGAAGGTATGGATAAGCTGATGGAAATGTTTGCAAGTAAGTCCGATCTTTACTTGCAGCTTCTTATTGGCAATAGGGCTGGGAGCTTGGGAGAGACGGCTGTTATTGCTCTTCTTGCGGGTGCTGTTTTCCTTCTCATTCGTGGCATCATTACTTGGGAAATACCTGTCTCTATTCTTGGTACCGCAGGCTTGATTGCATGGATTTTTGGCGGACATGACGGCCTTTTTACAGGAGATCCTATTTTCCATCTTCTCAGTGGTGGCATTGTCTTGGGAGCCTTTTACATGGCTACGGATTATGTCACTTCTCCGGCAACACGTCTTGGACATCTCATTTTTGGTGTTTGCATAGGTGTCATCATCATGCTAATACGTCTGAAAGGTGGCTATCCGGAAGGGGTCATGTTTTCCATCCTAATCATGAACTGTTTTGCTCCCTTGATAGATAGAGGTACGCGAGCCAGACAGTTTGGGGAAATCCGGAAAATTGCCAAGGCAGTCTCATCATGATGACAACAAGGGATATCATAAAAATTATCATGAACCTGGTGATTATTTATGTGGCAGGAGGGCTTATCCTGGCTGTGGTCTATACGTTTACTTCTCCAGTTATCTATAAAAATACCCTTGTCGCAAAAGAGCTTTCTCTCAAGAAAATCATGCCTGAAGCTGACCATCTTGAAAAACTCGATGACTGGTATATACATGAAAAGCATGCGGAGGTTTATGTTGCTAAGAAATCCAATGATATTGTTGGTTATGTTGTTCAATCTTATGGGAAGGGTTATTCCGGCTTTATTGATACGCTCATCGCTGTTGATAAGGAATTCCGTGTTATCAGGATTGATATTCTGGGACATACAGAAACACCGGGTTTGGGTGATGTGATTGTGACTCCTGCCTTTAAGAAGAAGTTTGTAGGAAAAGATTTAGAACACATGGTCATTACAAAGAAAAATGAACCAGGGTTGGTTGATGCTGTGGCTGGGGCAACCATTTCCAGTCGAGCTGTTACGGAAGATGCGGTGAAGAATGGTTTGGCGCATCTCATTAATATTGTAAAAAAGGGGGAGACTGATGTCCACAAATAGTCCTACTATATGGAAACTTATCACACGCGGAATTATTAAGGAAAATACAATCTTCAGGATGGCTATCAGCCTATGTCCCGCGATTGCTGTAACGAGTACGGTTAAAAATGGCATCTTGATGGGAATTGCTGTTCTGTTTGTTCAGACTATGGTGAATGTGACGGTCTCCTTAATCAGAGGATTCATTCATCCCAGAATCCGATTGCCTATTTTCATGCTTGTCATTTCAGGTTGGGTAACGATTGTTGACATGACCATGGCAGCTTACGCCCAAGAGGCTTATAAACAGATGGGACTTTACATCCAGTTGATTGTTGCGTTTGCTTCCATTTTAGCTGGAGCTGAAACCTTTGCAAGTAAAAATAGCCCTGTCCACTCCTTTTTTGATGGTATAGGGAGAGGCGCAGGTTTTCTGGTAGCTATGATTTTTATCAGTGCATTCAGGGAGTTTTTAGGCAAAGGCACTCTTATGGGAATTGATATTCTTCATACCAGTCCTTTGTTGATTATGATTCTGCCAGCTGGTGGTTTTTTTGCTGTAGGAATTCTCATGGGATTATTCAATATTTTGGATGCCAAGTTGTTAAAAAAACCCATGCCTATCAAGGAAACTCCCAATACTTGTGCTTCTGGACAATGCGCTGGGTGTGGTTCAGCATCTGCGCACTCAAACTAAATTGAAGGAGTCAATTGATGGATAATGAATTTTTTAAACTCTTGAATATTGTCATTTCAGCATCTCTTATTAATAATTTTGTGTTCACAAGATTTTTAGGTCTTTGTATCTTTTTTGGCGTTTCTAAAAAAATGGTCACATCTGTAGGGATGAGCATCACGTTCACTGTCGTAATGATGTTGAGTTCTGCCTTGAGTTGGCTCGTTTTTAAGTTTGTTCTACTTCCTTTTGAACTCGGTTTTTTGAAGATTGTCGCGTTTATAGGGATTGTTGCAGGAATCGTCCAGGCATCCGATACGATCATGAGAAAAGTAGCCCCGGATCTTTTCAAGAAATTAGGGATTTATCTTGCTCTTATATCAACGAATTGTATTATTTTGGCGGTTCCTCTTATCAATGCATCTGAGAAATATGGTTTTTTGGAAAGTATGGCTCTTGGTTTGGGATCAGGATTGGGTTTTGCTCTGGCTCTTATCATCATGGCAAGCATTAGGGAAAAATTGGAATTGGCCGATATCCCTGGTCCTTTCAAGGGGCATCCCATTGCGTTTATTGTTAGTGGGATGATTGCTCTCGCATTTGCTGGCTTCTCTGGGCTTATCCCTCATTGAGAAGCATGGTGTTACTTCAGGAGGTTGGATTTAGATGAAAAATATAATAGCTATAACGGTTTTTTTGCTTGTTTCCATTACGGATGTTTTTCTATATGCTGGGGTTGGTGGGGCTATTGAAGTGCAAGAAAAAGTAAGCTTGAAACTGCTTTTAGAACATTCGCTTCTCTTCCTGGGAGGATTTGCGCTGGTTTTTGGAATTGTACTTGCTTTAGCGGCAAAAAAATGGTTTGTCAAATCGGATTCTCGTGTTGATAAAGTGATGGAGGTGTTAGCACATGCCCATTGTGGAGCTTGCGGATATGCAGGTTGTGAGCAGTATGCTGATGCAGTCCTAAATGATCCTTCTGTTCCCCCCAACCTATGTACTCCCGCAGGTGATCAAGCGACCCTTGTTATCGCCCAACTGACTGGAAAAGAGCCAAAAGAACTTGAACCGCATGTAGCGCGTATCATGTGTGGGGGAGGTCTGAAAGAAACCAAGAAAATTTTTGATTACAAAGGTGTAAAAGATTGCAGAGCGGTTATTCTTGCTGTAGGTGGGGATAAGTCCTGTCTTTATGGATGCCTGGGGTATGGCACTTGTGCTACTGTCTGTCCCTTCGGTGCGATTAGTATGAATGATAACGGTCTTCCTGTCGTGGATGAGTCAAAATGTACTGGATGCAGGAAATGCGAGATGGCTTGTCCCAAACACGTCATTGAGGTTACACGACGATCCGCTAAGGTTTATATCGCTTGTCATTCGCATGATAAACCTGCCGTTACAAGAAAGAAATGTACTGTAGGATGTATCGCTTGCGGATTGTGCATCAAGGCTTGTCCTTCAAATGCCATTACCATGACAAACAATTGTGTCCATATCGATACTCACCTTTGCACATCTTGTGGAGCTTGTGTGGAGAAGTGTCCTACAAAAGCGATCGCCTCTTTGATTGAGAAAAAATCATGATTTGTTCCCATCGCTTCTAAGAATCATCCGGATGGGATTGCCAGGTTGGTCTTTTTGACAACGATGATGGGGAAAATGGAATCAGTACGTTAGTTTGTTTAGTTCAGGTAGGGTTTGTATGTTCCTGCTTTTATCTTTTCAATTGTCTCAACCCTGGACTGCCTCATGAATTCTATGACATCTGAATCACTGAATCCTTGGATGCATTCAGCATCAAGGACTCCATAATATTTTTTCCAGAATATCTTGATGTCATCAGGGATTTTGGCCAAGGTTTCCGCGTCAAGCATCTCGTATTCCGCTTTTAGGAAATGCACCCTCTTGTCTAATGGGAAAAGTTTCGCATACTCTTTCACTTTTGAAGTATATCCCTTCAGCATCTCAGTAGCTTTTGCATAGTCCTTCCCGTCAAAGGTTTGAAGTAGGTCAGCAGGAAGGCTGCCCCTGAAAGCTTCCAAAGCCCTCTCTGTCTGGTTGAGTTCTGAGTCTTTGCTTCCGATGGTTACTACCATCAAAAGTCCGATGAAAAGAAATAAGAGTCCTAAACCAATTGCGGATTTCCTGTTTAATTTTGCCATCATGAGCTCCTTATCTCTGCGTGTTTTTCCCACGCGTTATTTTTATTTTTTTTCGAGAATCTCTTGGATGAGACCGTCAAGTCTTGTTTCCGCCAGATAGGGGTCTACGACATAGAGTAATGAAGGGTTGTCATTTTTCATGGCATAGATGCCGCCATCTGTTACTTTTCCAAATGTGATCTTGTGGTTGATTCCCCTGTCAGTTGTGAGAACGACCTGGTTGTTTGATGGTAGCCCATGATAACTCAGATCAATGTTGCCACCTTCAATGAATTTTGAAATCATGAGACTTTCGAACTGGAACAATATCGTATTCGGAGTTTCCGGGGGTATTTCTCGGATAGAAGGATAGGATAGTCCCCATTTTTCTTCTTTCTTTTCCAGTATGATTCGTTTACCGTTATGGGAGATATCAATTCTGCTTATATGATCCGTATTGAAGTTGAAGAATTCCTTGGCTCTGAATGTAAACAGATCCTTTGTGAAAAGGTCCTTGTATTTTGATGGGATGATGTGGATTCTGCCATTGACCTTTACATAGTTTTCTTTTCCTGAAGATGTCGGATTTCCCAGGATGATGGTCCATTTGTTTTTTGTAGTTGACAACGAGATCAGGTTGTTTGATTGGGCCAGCCCGAATGGGAGCAAGTCTGTCTGGTTTTCGATTTCACGTTTATACTGGATTGTCCTGATTTCTTCAAGGAAAGTGTCAATATCTTGTTTGCTGAGTTTCAACTGTGGAATGTTGTCCGCTCTCCAGATGTTTCCTTCCCTTCGTATTGTCGTCTGGAGCCTGTCATTATGTATGGAGAAGCTCGTGATGTCTGCCAGGCTGATGGGAATCAGGATTTTTCCCTTTGCTTCCTGTTCGCTTGTGACAAGGGAGAGTATGACAAGATAGATGAGCAAAAATGCAAAAAACAGGGCGAGGGGGATGTTCTGGTTGATTTTTTTCTTTTTCATCTTGTCTTTTTTCCTATGCGGATAATCCCGAAAATCACTATTAGGATAGGGATAAGTATGATAAATGAATAAAAGATGAAATTCATCCAGAACGGACCTATGTGGAGCATGGAAAGGAACTGGTCTTTTGACCTGATGCTCATCATCTCTTTCCTGTCCGCCAGATAGTTCGCAGCATTGATGAATAGGTCCAGGTTTCCTGCTATCTCTATAACTCCGTTCCTTGTAAAATCCGAATCCCCAAAAACAACAAGATTGATGGCTTCTTCCTTCTTCTCGTTTTCGTTTGTGAGGATGATATTAGCTGATGCCATTATTGTCAAAGGTCCTTGGAAGTCAGTCCCTTTCTCGAATACAGGAGAGTCAGATGTGAAATCTGTCTCTCCCCATGAATGTTTAGAGCTTTCTATGATTGACCTTGTCCGTATCCCAGGTATAGATGTGACTGTAAGGGACGCTGCATCAGGGAAAAATGTGGCTGCATTCAACTTGTCTACCAAAGGACTGTAAGCATACTGCTTCACATAAGGTATGTTGACCTGGTACCAGTAAGAACTTTCTGTATCAATGATGAGGTTGTTTTCAATACGTAATCCCCATTTTTCAAGGAGGATGTTCCAGCTACCTGTCCTCTGCGGGTCTCCTGCCATGATGGCTCTTCCACCTTTTTTCAGGAACTCGTCTATGAGTCTCAGTTCAAAATCAGAGAAGTTCTTGCGTGGTCCCCAGCAGATGAGAAGTGAGCAGTCATCCGGAATCTCTGGCACAGATGCAGTATAGAGAAGGTCAATGTTATAATTTTCCTGGATCAGGTAGTTCTTTAGCCTGGAGAGTCCTGTTTTTTCTGTGCTCGTGACATCAGCTTCGTCATGTCCTGCAGTAAAATAGATCTTCCTAGGGGACTCTTTGAGTCTCAGGAAGGAACTTGTGATTTTTCGTTCCAAAGCAGGTGGTACTTTCAGGTCCTCTTTGAACCCTGTTTCTGTCTGGCTATATAGAATAGAGATTCCCTGAACACGTTCTATCCTGTTTCCTGAAAGAAGGATGATTGTCGAGTAAATCGTCTGTTCCTGAGATTCTACAGGTTTGATATTGTATTGCTGGGCAACCATGGGGTTCTCTTCAGGATCATACTCCCTTACGGATATGAATTTGGAATGCTTCTTATATAGTTTCAGGACATCCATGACAGAGTCATTCAGACTGGCAGGAGTCCTGAAAAAGATGATTTCAACAGGAGTGTCCATCCTTTTTAGTATCTCTTTTGTCTGTTTTGAGAGAGTGTAGTTTCGAGATGAAGTAAGATCAATCTTGATTCGCTGTTTGGAAGCGATGACATTCAATGTGACCAAGATGCCAAAAAGGAGTAGGATCGACGATAGCAGATTGAGGTGTCCGGTCAACCCCGGTTTTTTCAGATATCCTTTGATTTCAGAATGATACCTTACAACAAGAAGTGAGGATAAAAGTATGAAGATCAGGAGAAAGAGTAAGGAAAGAAATGTCCTTCCAGGAATCATAAGTGAAAGAAAAAGGGAAATGCCCATGAGAACCAGCAAGATACCTGTTGTGTTCGTTTTTATGATGAAGTTCGATATGTTCTCTATGACGGTCTTCACTGATCGCTCCTTAAAGGGATCTTCTGTCTGACAAGATACGTGAAACAAGGAACAGGTTGAATGTGACAAAGCTCAGCAGATAGATGACATCAGCAGAATCTATCAGACCTTTTGAAAAATTTGAAAAATGGCCTGTGATGCTGATGTTCATCAGGATATTCCGAAGAAAACCATCGGAAAGACCTGCCACCCAGTCGACCAACAGCAGGAAAAGCAGGACTGCAAAACATAGCATGGCAGATACGATCTGGTTCTTTGTCAGAGCGGAGCAGAGAAGTCCGATAGAGATGAAGGCAGATCCAGAAAGGATGATTCCTAATATATTTGTGAAAAGGATACCTAAGTCAGGTTTTCCAAAAAAGAGGAGAAAAAGCGCATAAATGAAGGGAAGGCTGATCATCATCCCATAGAATGCCAACGCACCTAGGAATTTTCCCATCGTAATATCGACTTCAGAAAGAGGGATAGAAAAGAGGATTTCAATCGTACCAGAACGTTTCTCCTCTGAAATCAGACGCATGGTGAAAAAAGGAGAGATGAACATGAGTATGATGAATGTGGAATACATGACTGACTGGATGACAAATGTCGCTTCCCGTGCATCGTATATGGACATGAATGTGATAATCCCGATTACCAATGAGAATGCAAAGAGAAGTACATAAGCAATAGGAGAAAGGAAAAATATTTCAATTTCCTTCTTTGCAATGATGAGAGCAGGCTGGAATTGTTTCATGTGGCGCTCTCCTGCTCGTTTGTAAGTTTCATGAATACGTCTTCCAGGCTGAGCGTTTCAATTTCCATTTCATACAGTTCCGCTTTGGCTGAAATGACAGCTTTTGCGATTTCCGGTCTGGCTTCTGTGTCACGTCTGACAACGATTTCAATCCTTGTCATGCCATCAACTACAGAATGAATGTCTGTTTTCATGATTCCCTTGATGGAATTCAATTTTTCTATGACGTTTTCCACATCTCCCTGCAATGTGACATGTACCCGGTTTTGTCCTTCCAGCCTGTCCAGCAGACCTTCATGGGAATCAACAGCTCTCACGCTGCCCTTGTGGATAATGATAACCTTGTTGCATACTGAATTCACTTCCTGAAGGATATGGGTGCTGAGCAGTATGGTGTTTGTTTTTCCCAATTCGCGGATGAGTTCCCTGATTTCTACAATCTGATTAGGATCCAGACCTACAGTAGGTTCATCGAGGAGAAGTATCGCCGGGGTCCCTATCAGTGCCGCTGCCAGTCCTACGCGCTGTCTATATCCTTTGGAAAGTTTTGTCACTCTGATATCCGCTTTGTCCAAGATGGAAACGGCTTTCATGACACGTTCGGTCTCCTGTTCAGGTTCTTGCATTTCTTTGATTCTGGAGATGAATGTGAGATATTGTCGAGGTGTGTAATCCGGGTATAGGGGATTGTTTTCTGGTAGATAACCGATCAGTTTTTTCGCCTTGATAGGATCCTCTTTCATGTCAACTCCGCCGATTTCTACTGAACCGGATGAGGGCGAAAGTGTTCCAGTCATGATCCTGAGCAGGGTCGATTTCCCTGCACCATTAGGACCAAGAAATCCGGTAATTTCGCCTTTGGCGATTTCAAAAGAAACATTGTCAACAGCAGTGATAGCGTCATATTTTTTTGTTATGTTTTTTACTTTTATCAAGTTCTTATTCCTATTATTTATAGGAATGGAATATAGTAAATCACCCCTAGAAAGTCAATTTTCTCCCTTCCGTTCATGCATTGTTTTGGCGAATCCTTTAAATTGACAATGTGCTTTGGCTGGACTATTATAATGACTTGCTGGGTAATAATCTTGAGTATTGGAGAATACAATGATCCTTCAGGGAAAATGTGCATTAGTCACTGGGGCTTCCTCAGGTATCGGACTGGAAATAGCAAGAGAGCTGGCACGTTTAAAAGCAGACCTTGTTCTTGTCAGCCGTAGTGCTGGAAAACTCAATAGTATTGCTGATGAGATCAGCAAAGAGCAGGGAGTCTCTGTCAAAGTAATCCCTATTGACCTTTCGAAATCAGGTGCTGCAGTGGATCTTCATAGGAAATGTCTTGAACAGAAATTGAAAATCGATATTCTTGTGAATAATGCTGGTGTAGGGCTTTTTGGGATTGCCAATGAACAGGATCTGGAACAGACTCTATCCATGATCAACTTGAATGTCTCATCTCTTGTTGAACTTTCCATACTTTTCAGTAGGGATATGGTCAAGTGCGGATATGGCCGTATCATGAATGTAGGATCAATGGTAGGTTACATGTCCGTTCCTTTTTTTGCGGCATACGCTGCTACAAAAAGTTTTGTGAGGAGTTTTTCCATCTCACATAGGGCAGAACTGAAGGGAACCGGAGTCACAGTTACAAGTCTTGAGCCTGGATTCGTCAAGACCAATTTTGACAAGGCAGCAAATGCTGTTCATGGCAAGTATGCTGCTTTGTCTGCTGCCAATGGAATGGGTGCAAGACAGGTCGCTAGGATTGGGGTTAAAGCATTATTGAAAAAAAAGTCTTATGTTGTGGCAGGATTTCATAACTGGGTTGCCTCCCGTATCATAGTGTTTCTCCCAAAACCGTGGTTATCCAACCTGATTTTTTCCCTTATCAGCGGATTGATAGGTAAAAAATAGCTGTTTTTTTCTTGACATTTTCAGATATTTAAGTATTATCATTGTATGAAGTATAGTTTCTGTTATACATTGAAGAAGATGGTCAAGAAGGACGAGGAAAAGAAGCCTGATTCAAATCAGTTCTTTTTCGAAGTCAAGGATGGCACTTTCCTGCTTCTTCAATGCGGCCCTTGGCGTTCCAGTAAGGAAGAAGTCCAAAGGGACGAAGATCTTTATAACAATGATCCTGACGCTTTCTTTGAAATGGTAAGAAATAAGAATGGGTCTTAAGGTTCAACAAAGCATAGTCTTCTCATCTCCTGCCATCATGAATGGGGAAAAACTCCAGGCTTTGATAGAGGGGATCGCCACAGACGGGATTACCCTGAATGTGCCTTGGGAAAATATTAGCATTCCTGAAAAGACGGATGTCACTATTTCCTTCTGGGATGAACATTCCACTTATGAGTTCACTTCCAAGACATTGAAACCGAAAACAGTTGATCAGACTTCTCTTTTGATATCCAAGCCTATATCTTTGACTCGGGTCATAAACCGGAGTTATAAGAGGGTTACAATAAACCTTAAGACTGATGTCAGTTTTGTTGATGACTTCAATAAGGAACCCTGTATTCTTATTGACATCAGTGCTGGGGGTGCTTCCATGCAAGGCCAGTCCATTTACAAACCCAATGACTTGATCAAACTTACTTTTCATCTTCCGGATGGTGAGTTTTATGAGGATTTAAGTGCCAAAGTCGTTTGGCAGAAAGACCTGGGGGGAGGGCTTTCCTATTATGGATTGCAGTTTGAAAATATCTCCAACATAAGACGTCAGAAACTCCTGAATTTCACAGAAAACACACCTTCCTGATAATCAGGAAATATTGACAGGATGGAATTATTGATAATCCGTCCTCCTTGTATTATATTAAGGGAACTCTTTTTAAAGTAGGATAAATATGATTAGAATTACCCGCAAAACAGAACGCCTCATCTGGCTTTTCACAATTGTCATTATCATAGCGTTTTCAACGACAGTCTATTTCGACAGGGTAGCCAAAGCGAATGATGAGATTTATGAACATGTAAAGACCTTTAACACGATCCTCAGTATCATCAAGAATGAATATGTCGATGAGAGTGAGGGGAAGACTCTCATGTACGGAGCCATTGATGGCATGCTCAAAAGTTTGAATGATCCTTACACGAGATATATGAGACCAAAAGATTTCAAGGAGATGAAAGAGGAGACAACTGGGAAGTTCGGTGGTATCGGTATTTATATCACAATCCGGGATGATCAGCTCATGGTCCAGTCTCCTATACCGGACACTCCAGCAGCACGTGCAGGTTTGAAAGCCTATGACCGCATTATTCGCATTGATGGTAATGCGACAAAAGGGATTACCATTGAAGATGCAATGAACAAATTGCGCGGATCTGTCGGTACAAAGGTGAAAGTGACGGTTACACGCGAATCCGTTTCTGAACCCATTGATTTTTCCATAACCAGGGATGAGATAAAGATACAGAGCGTTGTAACAAAAAAGATAGAAGAGAAGAATTTGGCTTATATCCGTATAAGGCAGTTCGGTGAAGAGACAGCAATGGATCTGGAGAAGATGCTAAAGGATTATGAAAAACAGAAAGTGGCAGGGCTCATCTTGGATCTGAGGGGAAACCCTGGCGGTCTTCTTACAGCAGCATGGAAGGTTTCAGACCTCTTCCTGAACAAGGGGCTTATTGTCTATACAAAAGGACGCATACCTGAAAGCATACAGGAGTTCAACGCAAGTTCCATTGAATACATTCCAAATACGCCGATGGTGATTCTTGTAGATAATGGGAGCGCTTCCGCATCTGAAATTGTGACAGGAGCATTAAAGGATAACAAACGGGCTACGATTGTCGGGGAAAAGACTTTCGGCAAGGGAGTTGTGCAGACTGTCAAACCGCTTTCCAAAGATACTGCTCTTTCATACACAACAGCAAAATACTATACCCCCTCAGGAGTCTGTATACATGGGATTGGCATTCAACCTGATATTGAAGTCAAAATGCCGGCTCTTACAGAAGACCAGCTCAAAGCGATCAAGAAGTTATATGATGCCAAGTTGATAGAAGGATTTGCAAAGTTGCATCCTGCACCAACCAAAGAGGATCTCTCAGGGTTCCATTTACAGGTCAAAGAGAAAGGTATTGAGCTTGATGCTGATACTCTCAGGAAACTGGTTAGGTTGGAAGTGAACAGGGATAAGGATCTTGTCTATGATCTGGAAGAGGACATACAGCTTCAGAAAGCAGTGGAAGTCCTTACAACCAGGAAATAGGAGAAAATGACAATGAAAAAATTTCTTGTTTTGTTTTTTTTCTGTTTCATTCTGCCTTTGCATTCGGAATCACTTTGGAAAGACGGGGGGCTCTATACAGCTTCGAAATATAAGCAGGGTGACCTGGTTAAAATCATATTTAAAAGAAAAAACGTTGTAGAGTTTTCAACTTTTCAACAGAATCAGGAGAGTGTAAGCCTCAATAATCCGGACAAGTCTGGGACAATGGTGCTGAACTTTCTTCCCCAGCTTTCAGGTGACAGCATGAACAAGTCTTCAAAGAATGCAGCTATCAAGAACAGGGATAATGTCAATTTCAGTATTATGACATCAGTCCAATCTGTTGATACGAACGGCAATCTTGTGATTGCAGGACAGCATCAGGTCATCATCAATAACCAGAAGGAAACTGTGCGGCTTCAAGGCATAGTGAATCCTACACGGATTACAGGAGACAAAGTCTATTCTGATGATGTCTATGACCTGTCCATGGAATACAACAGGCAGGTTTTCAAGAAGGATCTGGTAGCCGAATCGGATCTCATGGATTCAACAAGCCTGACGAATCTTGAATTGCAGGATCCGAAAAAAAGGGAAATCATAATGAAGTATTTTAACCAGGTTTTGCCACTCCTGTTTCAGTAATATGCCAGAAATTGTTTTTGAGGATGATTACTATCTGGCTGTCATTAAGCCTGCAGGGTTGCTTGTCCAAGGGGATCGGACAGGACACCCATCCTTAAACGATGAGGTCAGGCAATACCTTAAGAATGGTTTCACAGGTCTCATCCATAGGTTAGATAAGCATGTCTCAGGAATCATCCTTTTCGCAAAAACGAGTGATGCTGCTGCAAAAATTTCGGAGTTAATCAGGGATCGTGATATCAACAAGACCTACCATGCGATTGTACAGGGTGTTTTCAGTGAAAAAACAGGCAGGCTTGAGCATTACATCCTAAAAAAGGATATGAAAGCTTTTGTCTATTCTTTAGAAAGGACAGGGACTCTCAAATCAACGTTGACTTATCAGGTTGAAAAGGAAGAGAACAAGCGAAGCCAGTTGCGTATCAGTTTGGAAACGGGGCGTTATAACCAGATCCGTGCACAGTTTGCGTATGTGCGGCATCCGGTTATTGGTGATTACAAATATATGAAACGGAATGATGTGATGGATTCAATCGCGCTTTGCGCAAAAGAACTTGAATTTGTCCACCCTTATACAGATAAAAAAATATCACTGTCTGCTCCTTTCCCCGCAAATTGGGAAAAATTCTGGACTTTGGATTGACCATTTGAAAAAAAAATTCATCTTAAAAGTGACTCTGGAGAATATTGTCAGTTATGCTCTTGGTGACGGAGGTGACTCCGGTTTTTTCTCGCCATCCCATGTTCCCGAAAAGATGAAGACCTATCGGATGCTGAAATCTTCAAGATCGGATGATTATGAGACTGATGTCGTTCTGGATTACAGTATGGAAAGGGATGATGTGGTCTTGCATATTTCCTGCCGTGCTGATGGAACTTACCATGAGGGTGAGAATCATCACATAGAGCTGTTCAGATATTCTTCTTCCCAGCCTGGTTTTTTTTCGGAAGAGTCCGATGCTTCAGGCCGTTCACTTATCAGGGCTTTAGGCTACCTTTACTGCTACCGTGAAAAAGTGAAAGCTGTTGGTATGAAGCTGACATGGTATCATTCATCTGTCTCCTCTGCTGTAAGTTCTGTCACTGTCTCTTCCCGGGAGGAGCTGAAACAGGATTTCGATAGGATTATTGATGTCTATATTGTCTGGGCGAAAAAACTCAGGGATATGCGTAATGTACGTGATGATTCCATTAAAGGGATGCCTTTCCCATACCCGGAAAAACGGAAGGGACAGGATGAGTTCATTTCTGTTGTTGACGGGCTTATCCATGATGGGAAAAGAGGTTTTATCCAGGCTCCGACTGGAATCGGTAAAACAACAGGCAGTATTTATCCTGCAGTCAAAGCGCTGGGGGAAGGTCATGTGGAAAAGATTTTTTTCCTCACGGCTAGGACCATTTCCCGCACTGTCGCTGAACATGCTTTTGATGTGATGCGCTCTTCAGGATGCAAGATCAAGACTGTGACACTCACTGCAAAAGAGAAAATCTGCGCTTTGCCTGAAAATTATTGCAGACCTGAAAAATGTCCTTATGCGCGCGGTTATCATGACAGGGTTGAACGTGTGCTGGAAGAGATGCTGAGGCATGATCATTTCAGCCGTGACTTGATACTGGCCTATGCGGATAAGCATCAACTTTGTCCTTTTGAACTTTCTCTTGACCTTTCGCTTTTGGCTGATGGCATCATTTGCGATTATAACTATGTTTTTGATCCTGGTGTCTATCTGAAACGTTATTTTGAAGGGGGGAAAGGCGAATATGTGTTCCTTGTGGATGAAGCACATAATCTCATTGACAGGGCCAGGGAAATGTTCTCTGCTGAATTACGGCTTTCCGATTTCAAGGAAATAAGGAAAATAGCTAAAAAATCCAAAGTTGCTGATGCACTTGAAGTGGATGACATACTCAAGTATTTTAAGACGCTTATGAGGGAATGTGCCCAGACAGAAAGCACTGTTTTAGTCCGAAAAAAACAGGACAAAGATCTTGTACCTGCAATCAAGCAATTCCAGAAGTCCATGGAGGACATTATCGATCATGAGGAAAACAGGAAGGACAGGGAAGCCTTGATGGATCTTTACTTTTCCTGCCTCAAGTATCTTCGTGTCTCAGAATCTTTTGATGATAGTTATGTCTGTTACATGGGACATGTTGAAGGAGATAAAAAAGATTTTTTTATCCGTCTTTTTTGCCTTGACCCTTCCGTCCAACTTAGATTGATGATGGGCAAAGGTAGGGCTTCACTCTTTTTTTCAGCTACACTTTCCCCCATGGAGTATTTTACAAAACTTCTTGGTGGCCAAAAGGAAGACCAGCAACTTGCCATCCCATCTCCTTTTCCAAAGGATAATCTTGCGCTTCTGGTTGCAGATAAGGTGTCCACGCGATATTCATCCCGCGATACGACTGCGCAGCAAGTAGCTCAAATGATACATGCTGTTGTGTCCGCACGTAAAGGGAATTATATTGCTTATTTCCCGTCATATAGATATCTTGAGACTGTGAGTGCCCTTTTCAGGAATCTGTATCCGGATTGTGAAGTTCTAAAACAGGTTTCCCGTATGGGTGAATCTGCAAAAGAGGATTTTTTAAAACAGTTTTCATCTGATAATCCTAAAACACTTCTGGGATTTGCTGTTTTGGGGGGGATGTTTGGTGAAAGTATTGACCTTACAGGAGAGCGGCTTTCAGGTGCGATCATTGTTGGTGTGGGGCTTCCTCAGATCTGTACTGAACGTGATATCATCAAGGCCTTTTTTGAGGAGAAGTATGACCAAGGATTTGAATATGCCTACATTTATCCTGGCATGAACAAGGTCCTGCAAGCTGCAGGTCGTGTCATACGTACTGAAAAAGACAGGGGAGTTGTTTTACTGATTGATGACAGGTATGGACAGGAAAATTATAGGACGCTCTTCCCTGCGCATTGGCCACGTGCAAAGCGTGTCCAAACTCTTGAAGAAATATCAACAGTACTTTCACGGTTCTGGTGATATGGGAAGAGTGTCAGAATCCTTTTACTTTCCTGCCACATAGCATATTCTGGTAACACCGCAGGCAACCGGGGAAAATGCCTCCAGGACTGTTCTTCAGTTCATTGCGGAATTTTATAGCCCTTTCATTGTTAAATATTTTCAGGAACGGTTCTTTTTTGATGTTGCCAAGAACATAGTCAGGGTAATCCGCACAGAAATGGACATCACCGTTGTAGTTGATATTCGCCTGACTCCAGGGAATTGTACAGTTGTTTCTGACAGGAACAGTAAGCTGTCCATAATAGATATCGATCTTATCTGGTTTGAGTGCTGGAACTGTGATAATCGGGTAATTCACTTTCATGGAATGGATTTTTATCAGTATCTTGTAAAGCTCATGACCGTCAATACCTGTATTGTATCCTGTATTGTATCCCTCCAGGCAATGGATGTCTGTATCTAGTTTCTCTTTCATCACTTTTGTCTGTTGTCTGACAATTTCGTCATTTGAATATGTGCCAAGGTTATAGATATGCCAAGCCAGGTTGAAATCTTTGGCTGCTTCAGCAAGATCTCCGATATATTTATAGTTGAGGTTGTTGACAGTTGTTACGATACCCATATAAGGGTAATGATTTTTTTGTTTTTTCTTTTCCCTGTTTATAGCATCAAAACCTTTTACAACACGCTGATAGGAACCTGCTCCACGTATTTTATCGTTGACTTCTTCAAATCCATCCAAGGAGACAAACAGGGCAGTCCATTTGCTAGCTACGATCTGTTCCGCATATTTCTCAAGAAAAGTACCATTAGTATTGACAGCAACAAAAAGTCCTTTTTTAAGTATGTATTCGACAAGAGGAAACAGATCCGGATAGAAAAACGGCTCTCCCCCCCAGATATAGATGATTGGTTTTTTAGGTGCTATTTCATCGATCAGCTTCTTATATGTTTCCAAGGGCAGGATGTCTTTGGCCTTCTCTGCGGCATAGGCGCCTTTTAAAACACCTTTGACGCCACGTTGACCGCACATGACACAATGAAGATTGCAAAGAGGAGTCAGCATGAGGTATAAAATACTCAATTCTGATGTTTTGCCATGTTTGAATCTGCGGTCAATGAGGATGGATTTGTTGTAGGACAGGAAGGATCTAGCAACTTTGCGTGCTAAATCAGGATTTTTCCTGAATAATTTGGGTAAAATTGAGTATTTGGATTTCAATTTTTTTTCTCCGATGCATCTTTTAGGATGCCCTGCAAGGTTTTTGAATATAAGCAGGTGTATTCAAAATGTCAAAAGATAATGATTGGTTTTAAGATGTTTACCAGGTGTTATTGATATCCCTGTATTCCTGCACTTTCACATCCAACCCATATTTTTTATTGATGTTTTGAACGTCATCCAAAGTGACAAGATTTGGTGCGAGAGTTGTCCTGAACTGGTACTCTGGAGACATTGTTCGGATAAGGTTAATGCTTTTTTCAATCAATTCGTATTTGATTGAAGGTAATCCCACAACTTTGTGATACCTTTCCTGGACACATTTGATGTCCATGGCAGTATAATCTATAAGTCGTTCTTTGTAGTATTTTTCTAGAATATCTGGTTTATAGCCGTTTGTATCAAGTTTTACCAGAAGGTTTTCATTCTTGACCCAGCGCATGAAGGAAGCGAGCTCTTCTCCCCAAAGCGTCGGTTCACCACCTGTTATGCAGACTCCATCAATAAAATGCTTTCTTTCAAGTATTATATTTTTTATTTCGGTTTCTGGCAAGTCGGGAATGGTAGTGAGCTTTTCGGGAAGTACGAGATTCAGATTGTGACACCACGGACACCGAAAATTACAACCACCCGTAAATAGGGTGGTTGCAATTTTGCCTGGATAATCGACAAAAGAGTTTTTTTGAATGCCTTTGAACATCTCTCTTGAAACAGGCGTCTAGGCGACGCGGGTTTTTTCAGTCTCCTGTTCTTTTTTAGCTCCTGGAATCGTGAAATACTGGCGTTCAGAGAATTCCTGCTGTTTCCCTTTGTTCCAGTTTTGTACAGGTCTGTAATATCCTACAACACGGGAATAAATCTCAGTAGGAATCTTGTAGACAGTCTTCTTATCCTTCATAGAAAAGCCCTCCTGCTTTTTTTTAGTTTATACTTTCTCTGATTTCGTCCTCTACTTGGACTTGGACCCCGAATTTTTCAAGGTCTTCTTTCGTATGTTCATATGGACAGAACTTGTGTTCGCCTGGAATATAGCCATGTACAGGACAGATACTGAATGTCGGAGTGAGTGAGAAATAGGGGAGTTTGTAGTTGGAACAGATTTTTTTTACAAGACGTTTGACAGTCGTAATGTCTGTAACCGCCTCACCAAGAAAGAAATGGATGACTGTTCCACCTGTGAATTTTGCCTGTAAGTCATCTTGATGGTTCAGGAGTTCAACAATATCATCTGTGTGGTTCACAGGAAGATGAACGGAATTAGTGTAGTAGGGAGTCATGTCTGTTCCTGCAGTGATAATGTCTGGAAACGATTTTTTGTCGATTCGTGCCAACCTGAAGGAAGTCCCTTCTGCTGGGGAAGCTTCCAGATTGTACATGTTGCCTGTCATTTTTTTAAAGTCATCGATATTTTCGCGCATGAAGTCCAGGACTTCAGATGCAAACTCTTTTCCTTCCTTTGAAGCATAGGGGATTTTCAGGAAATTAAGGACAGCTTCATTCATTCCCACAAGACCTATTGTTGAGAAGTGATTGGTCCAAAAGCGGCCTGTAGATCTTTTGATGTCACTCAGATAAAGGCGTGTGTAAGGATAGAGATTACTGTCTGTAAGGTCTTCAACGATTTTTCTTTTAAGTTCAAGGCTTTCTTTTGCAATGCCCATGTATTTGCCCAAAATATCAAAGAAATCCTTTTTTGATTTTGCGATTTTTGCTATCCGTGGCAGGTTGATGGTTACAACACCAATGGAACCAGTCATGGGATTAGAAGCGAAAAGTCCGCCACGTCTGGCTTTCTCTTCTTCTTTGGGCTGTTTTGGCGAAGCGGGAGCTCCAAAAGCGCTGAAATTGGCTGATACGGAGTTGAACTGTGCCTTGATTTCCCGAGTGTCCAGACGTAATCTGCAACACATGGATCTTGCGTCCTCTTCGCTCATTTCAGAATTTACAAAGTTTGCGAAATAGGGGGTGCCATATTTTGCGGTCATCTGCCAGATTTCATTATAGCGGTCATTGTCCCAATCAAAATCCTTGGTTATGTTGTAGGTAGGGATGGGAAAGGTGAATATCCGTCCATTGCCATCACCTTCAAGCATGACTTCAGCAAAAGCCCTGTTGAACATATACATCTCTTCCTGGAAGTCTCCATAGGTCTTGTCCTTCAGTTCTCCGCCAATGATAATCTTTTTTTCTTTGAATGCCTTAGGTACGAGAACGTCCATGGTAAGGTTTGTGAAGGGAGTCTGGAATCCTGTCCGAGTGGGCACGTTGAGGTTGAAGATGAATTCCTGCATGGCCTGTTTTACTTGAGGGTAGTCAAGCTTGTCATGGCGAATGAATGGCGCAAGAAGAGTATCGAAATTTGAGAATGCCTGTGCACCAGCTGTTTCACCTTGCAATGTGAAAAAAAAGTTTACAATATGACCAAGGGCAGTCCTGAAATGTTTTGCTGGTTTGCTGCATATTTTCCCAGCAACAGGGATAAAACCCTTGAGAAGCAACTGCTCAAGATCCCAACCTACACAGTAGGAGGCCAACAGTCCCAAGTCATGAATATGGATGAATCCCTGCTTGTGCGCATTTCCAACTTCCTCTGGATAAATCTTGTGTAGCCAGTATTTTGATGTGAGTGTTGAAGATATGTGGGAATTCAGCCCTTGTAGCGAATAAGACATGTTGCTGTTTTCACTGACACGCCAGTCTGCTAAACTCAGATATTCATCAATTATAGAATAGGAATCTTTGACAAGCGCATTGATGTTACGTGTTTCAGTCCGTTTTGCTCGGTAGATGATGTAAGATTTTGCAGTTTTGCGGAATCCCATATCCATCAAGGTCTCTTCAACAATGTCCTGGATATCTTCTACGGAAGGTACTTCGCCGGTATCAATCCTGGCCATAACAATGTCTGTAACATGTTTGGGTGTCCGTTTTTTACCTTCACCTGTATTTGAAAACGCTTTTTCAAGCGCATGAACGATCTTTTCTGAATTGAAAGGGACTGTTCGTCCGTCACGTTTTCGTATCAGTGTTGGCAATCCAGACATTGAAATCCTCCCAGAGACAATGATATCCCGCCAGAGCTTACCTGTCGGAATAAGAATATTTATTTTTTTTGTTTCGTCACGGACAACCTTGAGCATTATCCGATTCGTCATCCATGACGATAAGTGAAAGCAGGATAAAAGGCAGAAGTATCAATCCGTTGATAAAAGATTATATGATTTTTTTTTTTTAATGTCAACTTAATTGAAAAAAAAAACAATAAAAATAATTTTTTTTAGGAAAACAGGCATCCTGTATTTTTGTACAGTATGAAAAATATGTTTTATTTGTCTATTTTTGATTCAAATGTTATTATTGCATGTCAAAGCGATAGTTTGTCCAGTCAATTTTTTTCTCTAAGTCTATTTTTATTGCATGATCCATATTATCAGAAGGATTTAGGAGTTTTTTATGATTCGTGATATTTATGATATAAAAGAAGAAAGCCTCAAGGTTGTCTCTACAATGATCATGAATCGGATGTTGACAGCCCCGAAAGCAAAAGGCGAAGATGATGTCCGTATACTTCTTGTGGACGGGAATGACAAAAAAGCGCTTGCTGATGAGATGCGTCATTTGGGAGAGGAGCGTAATCGTCCAGGTCTGATACGTGATGCTGCAAATGTTGATAAATCTGGTTGTGTGATTGTTCTTGGTGCGAAGAAAATCACAATGAACCTTGATTGTGGTATGTGTGGCTTACCCACTTGTGTGGAAGCTATCAAAAAGGGTGTGAACTGCGTCTTCCCTTTAGCAGACCTTGGAATCGCCTTAGGCTCTGGCCTAAGTTTAGGGCAGGAGTTAGGAATTGACTCGAGGGTGATGTATACCATTGGGCTTGCAGCATTAAGCCTCAAGATTTTTGATGATATGAATATCAGAATGTCCTTAGGTATTCCTCTTTCAGTGACAACAAAAAATGTCTGTTTTGACAGGAAGTAACTTGGGAAACTCGGACAAACTCCTGAAAAAAGCTGCAGAGTTCATTGACAAACTTGAGAAGAATGGTGTGACTGCAGAGATCGGCGATGCGCACCAGTATCAGCAGAAAATTTCACTTGGAGAGAAAGGAAATGCGAACCTCTGGTATTCTCCTAAGAATGATACTTTCAAACTGACTTTAAATGAGATTAAGGATAAAAACCTTGCTCGATTGGTTGAAGAATCATGGCATTCAGCGGATTCCAAAAAAAGGAATACAACCTCTTCTTTGGATGGGTTTCATGTTTTTACAGATGGCTCCTATAAAAACGGGGATATTGGTTTTGCCTTTGTAGTTGTCAAGGATGGGGAAAAAATTCATGCAGGGAGCGGGAAAGTTCATGATAAGAGATACAAGGATCAGAATAATGTGACAGGAGAGATTCAGGCTGTTTTGGAAGCCTGTAAATATATGAAGAACAAAGGGGTTAAGAGTTTTTCAATACATTTTGATTATAATGGCTTGGAAAAATGGGCAAAAGACGAATGGAAAGCGAACAATGAACAGACAAAGTCCTACAAACGTTTTTTTGAGACTTATGATTCTGACATTACCTGGGTGAAAGTGAAAGGACATTCCGGTAACAGGTTCAATGAAATGGCAGATAAGCTTGCAGGTTTATAGTTGGAAATTCTGCTTCCAGACCTTCTAATGTTCCCCACGTGTGTGAGGATGGGTCATGTAAGCGTGCTTGTTTGTATAATAAAGAAATAGGTGAATCCTTCTTATTTTTTCACATGTTTTGTGAGAAAAGAGTCCAATTGTCTTGCAAAAGCCTGGGAATCCTTTTTCCCAAAAGAAGAAGGTCCTCCTGTTCTCTCGCCAGTGGCTCGCAACATTTGTGAAAGATCCCGCATGGCAAGTTTTGTTTTGATGTTTTCTGTTGTGTATGCCCAGCCCCTGGGGTCTATAGCAAAACCGGATTTGGAAAGCACCCTATCTGCCAAGGGGATGTCTGCTGTGATGACAAGGTCTCCTGCATCAGTTAACTCGACAATCCTATGGTCAGCTGCATCAGCACCGATTTCAACAGTTTCAGAAGTAATGAGTTTTGATTTTGGGACTTGGATCTTTTTGCTTGCTACAAGTATCATCAGACAATAAACTGATTTGAAATGAATAATCCTTTTTGTATGGATATGCAAAAACTCTGATTGTGAACTTTTTTGTTTACAAATATATTTTCTTTGGTTGATTTTTTTATCATAAAAAATTGTAAAAAAGGAATTATTGGCATATAATAACCATATTATTTTAGAGGATTTCAATGAACCTTAAGTACACAGGAAAACCGACATTAAAAGACATATCCCAAAAAACGCATCTTGATGTTTCAACAGTCTCACGTGTCCTGAATAATACTTTGACAATCAGTCATAAAGTCAGGTTGAAGATGTTGAAGATTTCCAAAGAGATAGGATATACCCCCAATAGCATTGCTCGGGCACTTGTAACAAAATGTTCCTATGCCATCGGGCTGGTTGTTCCAGATTTCACTTACATGGCCGGAGTCTTTTTTCAGGAAATCATGATTGGGATAGAGTTGGAAGTCGAGAGACAAAAGGGGGACAAACAAATCGGTGTTATAGGGTATGATAATATGGAGACAAATGATTATCTACAGGTTCCTCTTACCAGTGTTGACCAGAAAGGCCGGAAAATGGGTGAGACCGCAGGGAAGATGATTCTTGTTATTATCGAAAAAAGCAATTTAGGGCGGCCATTGATGATCAAACCAAAGTGGGTCGTCCGTCAATCTGGTGAATGCACATGAAAATGGTTTTCCCTTCATTAAAAAGATTGGATAAGCTGGCTTCCCAGGAATATTCAAGAAAAAACTATTCTCTTGACATCATGTATCAGGCTCTTCTGCAGTTGGGAAATCCTGAGAATAGGCTTAAAAATGTGATCCACATCACAGGTACGAACGGAAAAGGAGCGACGGCATCATATACGGCTTCTTTGCTGCATGAACAAGGATATAAGGTTGGCTTGTACACTTCCCCGCACATGATGAAAGTGAATGAACGGATAATGATTGGCATGAAACCTGTTAAGGATTCTGTTCTAGATAAGGCCTTGGGTAAGGTTTTTTCAGTTAATGTTGAACAGCCACTTACTTTTTTTGAAGCTATCACATGTGCCATGTTCCTGATTTTTTCTGAATCGGATTTGGATGTCTGCGTTATTGAAGTAGGGCTTGGTGGAACACTTGATGCGACGAATGTCATTAAACATCCTCTTCTTTCTGTCATCACATCCGTAAGTCTTGATCATGTTGAAGTCTTGGGAAGAACAGTTGTACGGATTGCAAAGGATAAATCTGGTATCATCAAGAAGCATTCAGCTTGTCTGTGTGGGGAGAATTCTACTTCTGTGATGAAAATTATCAAGAAAAAGTGTAAAAGGGAAGATTCGCTTTTTATCCCTTTCCCAGAAAAAATGACTAAAATCACTAAGTTTGATTTCAAGTCCTGGAAAACCAGATTCTCTTATCAAGGAAAACTGTCTGGCGAGTATGAATTGCCTGTTGTTTCTTTAATACAGCATAAGAATGCAGGATTGGCTTTGCGTGTTGTTGAATATTTTTTAATAAAAAAAAGCTTGAAAATGCCCACAAAAAAAGAAATTCAGAAGGCTTGGCTCTTCACTGTTCCTGGAAGGATGGAAAAATTAAAGGTTGGTACATATCAAATCATTTATGATGGTGCTCATAATCCTGCAGCAATCCGGAATTTTGTTGAGACTTTGCTTTGCACAGGTGATAAGAGTGTTGTGTTGGCTATAGCCATGATGCAGGACAAGGATATTGGAACAGTGTTCAAGGAAATCGTACGGCTCAAAAACGTCCTTAAGAAGATATATTTTTATTCTTTGGATACTGAAAGGTCCATGTCCCAAGAACAATTGATAAAGATGGCAGAAGATCATCTCCATGGTGTTGTCATGGAAAAGGCGAGTTCCATCAGCCATTTGTTAAAAAAACTGCAAGACCATGACCGTGCTTATTTTTGTGGAACACTCTATGCTTATAAATCGATAATGGAAAAAGTTCAAAAAATTGTTATTCCATGAACTGGGGGTTTGAAAGGGTGTCTGCTTCAGCTTCTGTCTTTTCTGGTTTCGACCTTTCTACTAAGCGCATCTTTTTCCATCGTCCAAGCAGATAATAACCCCAGCTCAGGATGACTCCGATGAATGTAGAGAAAAGCATGCCCCACCAGATGCCATTTTCAGCTAATGATGTATGTTGCGAAAGATACCAGGAAAGCGGCATCCTGAAGCCTATGACAGCGATGGCTGTAATGATCAGGCTTGCCATTGTGTCTCCTGCTCCACGTATCACTCCTTGGAACGCGAACATAAGCGAGTAGGCAACGTATGTAAAGCTTATAATCCTGAAATAATGCGCTGACAATGCCACTGTTTCTGCTTTGTTGTTGAACATGTATCCCAGAGTATCTGCAAAAATGAATATGAGGATGTTCAGTACAGCTGATATGCTTACAGAAATGATAAGGGCACTGTAGAGGAATTTTTTGATCCTGTCGAATTTTCCAGCTGCGAGATTCTGTCCAATCATGGATGAGATGGCCATGCCGAGGGTCATAGCTGGAAGGAACGCGATCTGGTCTGCTTGCATACCTGCACCAAAGGCTGCTGTCAGATCCTTGTTCCCAAAAGAATTTACAAGCCCAAGAATCAGGGCTCCCGCAAAGGATGTGACCATCATCTGCATGGTTGCAGGAAAACCGACAACAACAATTTTTTTAAGAATGGTCCAGTCTGGTTTGTAGTCCCATTTCGTCATGTCGAACATGGGATATTTTTTAATGGAATAGAAGTATCCCCAGATCATGCCTGCAAGGTTTGCAAGGATGGCGCCCAAGGCAGCACCTGCAATTCCTATTTTAAGCACAATGATAAAGAAGGGGACAAGGATCAGCGTAAGTGCTGTTGATAGGATAAGGATATAAAGGGGGATTTTTGAATTGCCAAGACCGCGGAGAAGCCCTGAAAACCAGTTGTACATGAACTGTATGAGAAGCCCTCCTGCTATGATGCGGAAGAAAAGCACTGCCAGTGGTTTCACATCTGGGGGAGTGCGGAAGAGCTCAAGAATTTTGTCTGCAAATATGAGGCTGAATGCTGTGATGAGGATACAGAGTCCTATGCTTGCAAGAAAAGAGTTGGACATAACCTTTTTGACAAGTCCTATCTCCTTGATGCCGTAAGCTTGTGCGATGAGGATATTTGTAGCTATTGCGACTCCCATGAGAAGTGATATGAAAAGAAACAGGATAGGCATGCAGGAGGTTGCAGCTGCCAGTGATTCCTCTCCAAGTATTTTTCCAATGAAAACAGTAGTAATGACACTGCCTAATGTCTGTAATAGGTTCCCTAGCAACAGTGGAAGGGAAAAAGCAACAACCTGTTTTGTGATGGGACCTTGCGTAAAATCGCGCATGTAAAACTCCAATAAATAAGTGGATTAATGATTCTTATTCAAACAATCCCAACACATCTTCCTTGTTCAGTGATTTATAGATACCCTCTTCTGTCGTAATCAGGTTCTCTACAAGCATTTTCTTTTTTTCCTGCAATGCCAGAATTTTTTCTTCTACTGTTCCTTTGGTAATCAGTTTGTAGGCAAAAACTTTCTTGGTCTGCCCGATCCTGCAGCATCGGTCAATAGCTTGCATCTCGGCAGCAGGATTCCACCATGGGTCAAAGATGACAACGTAATCTGCCTCTGTCAGCGTGATGCCAACGCCACCAGCCTTCAGGCTGAGTAGGAAAAGATTGGTGCTCTTTTGTGATTGGAATTTGTCAATCTCTTGTTGCCGTTTTTGGGCGGTCATGGATCCATCAAGATAAGAATAGGAATGATGTGTCTGATCCAAGTGTCTTCTTATTATAGAAAGGGCTTCTGTGAACTGTGAGAAGACCAAGATCTTGTGTTTTTCTGAAAGTACTTCTTCTATCAAATCTATGAACTGTTCAAATTTACCGGACTCCGCATCCTTGAATTTTTTGTCAACCAACTCTGGAAATAGCGCAATTTGTCTCATTCGCAGAAGGGCTGTGAGGATTTCCATGGAAGATTTTGTCAAGCCGGCAGTCTCAATGCTTTTCTTTATTTTTTCCTTGAAATAAGTCTTATGTGTCTCATAGATGGCAGCTTGTTTTTTGTTCATCTCTGAATAGAACGTGATCTCCTGCTTTCCTGGAAGGTCTTTGAGGACATCCTCTTTTTTTCTTCTGAGAATGAATGGAGAGATGGTCCGACGTAACCTTTCGGTTGCGGTTTCATCATGTTCAATCTCGACGGCTTTCCTGAATTTTCGTTGAAACCATTCACGGCTTCCCAATAATCCAGGGTTAAGGAAATCCATCTGTGCCCAGAGTTCAAGGATGTTGTTCTCAACAGGTGTTCCTGTCAGTGTCAACCTGTGTTTGGCTTGGATGGAACGGACAGCTTTGAAGATCTCAGTATAATGGTTCTTGATGTGATGAGCCTCGTCAAGTACGAGGGTATCGATTTCTAATTGACTGAAAATCTCAAGATCGTTTCGAAGAATATGATAGGAGACAAAAATAATATCGTATTGAGAAAGGGTTTTTGCATCCTTCATTCGATCTTGTCCTGTATGGAGGATGGTCTTGAATTGTGGGGCGAAGCGTGTGGTCTCTCGTTGCCAGTTGGGTAGGGTTGTAACAGGGCAAACGGCCACAACAAGACCCAATTCCTTTTTATGTTTTACATAGGAGAGGAGAGCGAGGGTCTGGATTGTTTTCCCCAAACCCATATCATCAGCAAGGCAGCCATTCAGATCGAATTCCCTGAGGAAATGGAGCCAGTCAAGTCCACCAAGTTGATAATCCCGAAGAGTAGCCTTGAATTTTGGATCTGGTTTTATATGTTGAATGTTCTTGAGGTTCGACAGTTTTTGAAAAATTTCAGATGCTTTTTCGACAGCTTCGTCAGCTCCTTCAGAATGACCTTTGAGGGATGCCAAGGAGGCAATATCCGTTTTGGCAAGCCGTAATCCGACATGGGAGGTGTTGGAGTCAAGAATCTGCTTGAGGAGTTCAATCTCATTGTTGGAGACGAAATAGAATTTCCCATTGGATGAGACAATTCCTTCGGAAAGAAGTTCATAATCAAGCTCAATATCGCCACTCTCTTCGTTCTCATCTATTGCGGATATGTTGACATCGAACCAGTCGATTCCGGATTTGAGTTTGAATTTCAGTTGGGCGTTCCCAGAGATCGTATTTTTGAAGCCCTTTATCCGTATTTTGAATCCTTCCTTGATTAGGGACTGTCCATGTTTTATGAGAAATGCCGGTATGGATGAATTGGGGAGAGTAAGACATTCTGGTAGATAATAAAGATAGAAATCATCTCTTTTTTTTGAATTGATGGTAGATTCGAGATATTGATAGATCTGCTTTTCATATTGCGGGGATCTGTAAATCATGACAATTTCATTGTCGAATACTATGGATTTCCCTTTAGAATGGTCGTTGAGTGAGAATTCATGGTTTTCATAGTTAAAGAAGAGGTGGACAAGCAAGTTAAAGAGGCGGTCTGTTTCAAGCTCGAGGATGGGTTTGGGCACAGGCCATAGGTTTCTTTTTTGGGGGACGGTCGTCCTTATTTTTAACCAATCAAGATTAAGCGAAGTTATTTTTTCCAGGATTATTGAGGCCGTTGTTTTATTAAAACCGGAGGTGTTATCGGGAAGGAGATTCAACAATATGCTGAAAAGGGAAACAGGAATGAATTTGTAGAGGATCTTCTCTTTTTTGTGATCGAGAATGCAGAAGAGGGATGGTTGGATAGAAAGATTTTTACTGTCATGCTGGATATTGCACACGACATTATAGGATCCAATCCATGCTGTCAGTTGCGCGAAGAGTTTGTCATCTACGTGAGTTCCTGTGCCGGGGATGAATCCGATTTCGAGGGAAGAGATTTCTCCAAGACTAATTTCTGAGATGGAAGCAGAACCATAGGATGATAGCCCATAGTGGATGTTTTTTAGAGAGAAAAGCAGAGGCGCCATATCCTGAAGAAGAATCGGATCGAAATCGATGGAACTGAAACAGTCCATGACTTTCCGTGTTTCTTCACTCATTGAGACTATGAGTTTGTTCTCTGAGAAAGCGACAATCCTGCCCGGTTCTCCGTTCTTTTTTATGGATTGAAGTCCTGGTTTGATGGTCCAACTTTGAGGTGCGGATTGCTGATAGGGATCACTTGTTGTGATTATGAAAGCGGGGGAGTATTTCCCAGATGCTCCTGGTGAAGAATACTGGGTATTGAAGATGTTTGAATCTGATATTTTTAAGGTATAGGCGCGGAGGGTTTCTTGCTGTTTGAAGTATTCGGTTCCTTTAAGGATAGGGCTTGTGATTTCTGGTTTTTGGATTTTGATTTTCGGTTTTGAAGTAGTGGATGATCGCATGTGGTGTGTGATGAGGACGGCAATGATATGTTTGCAGACACCGTAGGAGTGATATGCTGGACAGTCGCAGACTGCACCTTTTTTCGGATCAGGAGCAATGATGACGTTATACTTTGAATAGCTCGAACCTGAAACTTGAGCTGTGATGTCTCCATTTCGTTCAACAATCAATTCTCGGACTTTTCCGTTCCTGAAGTAATCCAGACCACGTTGGTATATGACGCTACTTTGGGCGAAACGCCTGATTTCTTTAAGATCCATACATAATCCTTCTTTTTAGAGGAAAGAATATATTCAGATTTCAAAGGAAGTTCAAGAAAAATATTTTTGGAATGGAGTGGATGCCTTGCTCTGGAATACGCTGTTTGGGTGAGGAGAGTGAGATTATAGATGATTCTTCAGCCAAAACAAGAAAAGCAGTTTCCTGCAGTATTAAATCCCAGTCCCAGGAAAATGCTTGTTGCTGATCATGAAGAAGAGTACCAGGTCCACCATGAAATGGAGTATGACAAGGAAAAGGAGGGATCCGGTTTTTTTGTATGTATATCCTTGGATGAGGGCAAAGGGATAAAGAAAAACAGGACCCCATCC
>DYKD01000271.1 GCA_020722765.1 Brevinema andersonii
TTGGATTGAAAGAGATTTATGGTTCATGGGTGGCTCCTTTTTTTATGTTGATATTACCGAGAGATTCATACTTCTTGGGGCATGTTGTTCGCATTCCACCTCTCCATAATTTCTTTGTATAACGCTTTAGATCTGATTAGAAGGTCACCTCTAAGTTCTTTGTGCCTATGCTCTATAATGAATTCCTTCTGCAAATATTCGTTTTTCTGAATATTTGATATTTCAAGGTAATAAAGAAAAACTCTTTTCCATGGGGATATATTGATTAGCAGTCCATCTTTACAGACCGATATTTTTGAATGAAGCGTAGAAGTAAACGCTGACATGGTCAATCTGAAGTATCTTGAATTTTCTCCCTTAGGTAGGATGTCAATTTCACAGACATAGCTTTTGGTTTTCTCTTCCCTAGGGGCATTGAACTTGAGTCTTTTTCCTCCTAAAAAGGTAAAAGGAAAGTTCAGATAACTTAGCTCTGCCAATTCAGCATATACTACGCCGATCCACGCCAAAAATAAAAGAAAGGCTAGGACCCAAAGCCAAAACGGAAAATTAACAAGAAAACTTGTAAGGCCCAAAAGGACTAAAAAGAAAAGTACTAAGGGAACTATTACAACAAATATCCGCAAAAATAAAGTTGAAGGAGAGGAAACAAAATGAAATATCTTTTTCATCTCTGTCTCCCCTGTTATTTACATTCACATGGTGTATTGAAGCAATCACCCAGAAATGTCCAGCATCCAACCGCACCCATCCAACCGCCCAAGCCCACCGAAGCGGGGGGTTTAATTAATGGAATAAGTCCAGAAAAAGAATATGTTCCGCCTTTTAGGCTACCGGCGGTTGGACCTTCTTGCGGGTAAGTAGCCGAAAAGGCAAAATTCAAGCCATTTCCTATACCTGCACCTATTCCCCATCTTGCTGATCCTCCCAGATCCTTCCCACAATGTGGCCCCATCCCTGTGATCGAATAAGTAGCGCCAGCTGTGAAGGAAAGCCTGGGGCCCACTCTCATGCAAGCGACTTGAATTTGGCAAATCTCACCAGTGCTTGGGTTAATCGTAGTGCCAGTTGCATAGGAACCACCAACCAAAACCAATGTTCCTCCAAAGCCAACTACTGAGCCAGTCCAGCAGTCCATTCCAATGTAATCAGCATTGTTTATTGGGTCATCAAAACAGTAATCGAAAAGATTTGTATCTCTTGAGGCAAACCCCACCGGATCCTTCTCCGTCCACCTCCCAACCTCCGCATCATAATCCCTCGCGCCAAAGCGGACAAGCTTCGTCTGGCTGTCATAGAGTCCCCCCGCAAAGCCGAACGGAGTGAAGTCGGGAGAAGTGTTCACCAGCACATTCCCCCAGTCGTCGTAGTCCATGCGTTGGGCTATGGTTCCTGTTGCTGTGTCAATCACAAAGCGCAGTGAGCCTAAGTGATCAGTAATGACTCTGTAGGTCACGCCGCCCTTGACCATGTAGTCCGGGATGTTGATATGCGTGGCATACACGAATTGAGAAACCAAGGCACCCGTCCCGTCCATTTCAACCACCGGCCGCAATTGGCCATCATAAATCCACTGTCTCTGCAAAACTCCGTTCACTT
>DYKD01000272.1 GCA_020722765.1 Brevinema andersonii
TCAGAGATTGCGATGAGTAAGAGCAATCTCAGCGGCTGGCCTACCCGAGCCGTATTGGGAGGCGAGGGAGCCAAATCCCCCCTCCGCTATTTAATCTTCTTTGAAAGGGGATTTGAACCATTATGATTACAATGTTAACAGGACAGCAGAAAAAAAAGATTCTAAGGATAGCAAGAGATACTCTGGAATGTTACCTGTCTGGAAAAGAGATTCCTTTGATTACTGAGGATGACCCTGCTCTACAGGAGAAGAGGGGTGTATTTGTTACCTTGAGGAGAGGTGGTGAACTGAGAGGGTGCATAGGTTACATTCAGCCGATAAAGCCGCTGGCTGAAGCCGTCCGGGATATTGCCATTCAGTCTGCCACCGCTGACCCGAGATTTCCTGCTGTAGGTTATGATGAGATGAAAGAAATAAGTATTGAGGTTTCCGTTTTGACGGTTCCGAAAAAGGTTGATGCAAAAGATGTGGTACTGGGGCGTGACGGGGTGATAGTGAAGAAAGGATATAGGCAGGGTGTTTTTCTCCCGCAGGTTGCTGATGAAACCGGCTGGAGTAAAGAAGATTTTATGAGCAATCTGTGTCTGCATAAAGCAGGACTGTCTCCGGATTCCTGGAAACATCCGGATACAGAAATCTATACCTTTCAGGCAGAGGTTTTTTCCGAGGATTGACCCCTTTCTGAATCTCATAAGTTGTTGTGGCGCGTATCTTTGAAACATTACAAGATTAATACAAGGAGGGTAAAAATGACAACAGAAATAAAAGAAGTAAAGGAGGAGGTTCTGAAGGACAAGAAGATAATGGATAGGCTGTTGGTAGTGTTTTTGATAATAGTGGCATTGGTTTTTCTTCTGATAGCAGGGAATAAGTTTTTTGGAAAGTCTTCCAGAATTTATTCTGCGGACATTGACAAAATTATGAGTGAACATCCTGCTTTACAGGAGGCGATGGATAATTTTCAGAAAGAACTGATGACGATGCAGAAGAAACTGGATGAACTGGAAGGTGAAGAAAAAAGGAAGGAACAGCAGAAGATGCAACAGCAGATACAGCAGATTGCAATAAGAATGCAGAATGAAGCTACCAATAAAGTGATGGAAGACGTACGTAGTATAGCGAAACAGAAAGGATATGCTTATATAGTGGATAAAAAGTCTCTCATTGTTGGCGGTAAGGATGTAACAGACGAGATTCTGGCTGTACTCAAAGAAGTGAAAGAGAAAGCGAAGTGAGAAACGACCATTGACCCATCTACCATGCCTATGCTTCCTGTCAAATGATGATTTTTCGTTGACATATAATGGTTTTGGAGATACAATTAGCTCTCTGTAGTTTGGGCCGCTAGCTCATCTGGCAGAGCACCGCCCTTTTAAGGCGGGCGTGGGGAGTTCGAGTCTCCCGCGGCCTACTTGTTCTCTTCTTTGTGAGGGAGACGAGAATAGAGCGAAGTAAGTCAATCCGACGAATAGGAGGATTGGCAGCGAATGGCCGACCCGAGCAGTTTCGGGATGCGAGCGGCGCCGAGTCTCCCGCGGCCTACTTTTGCAGGCGGGAGAGGGCGTGCTGGGCAGGGGAGGGTG
>DYKD01000273.1 GCA_020722765.1 Brevinema andersonii
TATCTCCGAGATGATGACTATTTTAGAAAGAATGAGAGGGGAATAGAACCAATCACCGCAGCTTTTTCAATTTCTCCACCTTCTTCTCGTATTCCTCTATCACCGTCTCCATCAGCACGTCTGGCAATAGCGACAACACCTTCGCAGTGAAATTTATGCAAAATCGCACACCCTCTGATATGTTCACCCTGGTTGGATCGCTACCATTCGTTCCCATTAATGATATATTCCTTAATAGCTCATATTCCGTATCCGTTATGCGTGCATGTATCACACTGCCCCTTTCTTTTACTTCAGAACCTAACCCTATCCCACTCTGACTCATACCCTTTCAAATTTGAGCTGTGAGCGAATTTTTTGTAGCGATTAATATTTCTCTATTCTCTCGCAGATAATCTTTCGCTACTTGGCTCTATTGACACACTCAACTCATCGTCCAGGTCAAATTCATTGTTCGTCAAATCCACATATAGTGACACCTTCGCTATTGGCAACTCCTCCCCAACTGGCTCAACTCGTATACGCTTGTACTCCCTATTACCTACTTTCGTACTCGCTCTAACAATTGTCACCTGTTTCACCACACCTTTCACTTTCATTTCTTCTCCTCCTTATATGAACCATCCGGGTTCAAAACTCCCTTTGAAATCAGTTCATCCCTCGCTTCCTGCGACGCCTCCATTATCAACCAGTTTAATCTATCTACAAGACTGTTCAGATTCTCCGCACCGTATTCTACAAGATGCTCCTTCAATATCTTCTTTGAGTCCACTTCCTCCGGATGCTCACCGTATGGCTTAACTTTCTCCCAGCACTCCTCCTTCTTCCCTTTCTCATCCAGCAAATTGCAACTCCCTGTTAAAAGTCCCAAAAGCGCTGCGACCTCGCATTCCTTGCATTTCATCTCCGGCACCTTCTCAAATGACGGCTTTTCTTCATCCGACAGCTCAAATCCACTCTTCGGCTTCTCTTCGTTCGGCTTCTCTTCACTCATTTTAATCTTTAATTACAAAGTCTATTCTCTATAAATATTTACAATAAAAGATACTATAAATCATATTGATAAATAACCCCTATTGATAGATACACCATGTTGACTGATGAACAGAAAGAACTAATACATGAACTTACAAAAAGCCTCGACAAGGAAGGGCTTAAACAGATGCGTATGATTATACACCGTGAAACACGCAAGAGAAAAGGTAAATTCGTCGGTGCTTATATCCACGGCGAATTCATCCCATATCTGGACATTGTGAAGGACTATCTCTACGAAAACGGCTACATCAAACACAAAAGCAACCACGCGCTCACTTCTTTCGCTACTGAAACGCTCATAAAAAATGTTATCATGAGCATCAAGAAAAGCCAGGAAACGCCTGAAAACACCACGACCCACTAACCTTTTTATACTCTTACTTATATATGCCAATTATCCTCCCACGTTCAGCGAAACGTTTAGGGAGAAGGAGGAAAAGAAAAAATGTTCCGAGTGCTAAAGCTGGAAACAAGTTTTAGCCACACCGCGGACTTGTCCGGCGCAGGGGCAAGTGCAGTGAAATACTTGTATACGCTCGATGCGA
>DYKD01000274.1 GCA_020722765.1 Brevinema andersonii
GGGTTTGGGGGTTTAAATGTTAATTTGTATAGTTATGTTTTCTCCGACCCCATAAATTCTATTGATCCTTTCGGCTTTAAAACAAGGCCAAAAAGTCTTTCTGAATGTGAAGGGCTTCCTTGCCGTGAATCTTGCTTATGTGGGCTTGATTGGGCTGTTGGTCAATGGGAATCAATACACTGGAGATTTATAAATCTTGAGGCTATTGAATGGGGTGCTGGGGTTGGTGCTGCAGGGGGCGTCACAGTTTTCCTTTTTTCAGAAGGAATAGGCTGGCCGGCAATACCCATAGGAATAGGTATTGGTGCAGCTGGCGGCGCTTTATATGGGATGGTAGCAGATGCTGCATTTAAATCTGCAAGCTATGTGAAGTTCACTGCGTGCATGCAGTTGTGTGGTTGTGGTGATGATACAAAAATCACCAAATTATTTAAAGAGACTTGGAAGAAATGACGGGTTATGAAAATGGTCTTATCTCATTTTTACGCAAAAGCTTGTGCCGTTGCTCGGTTGCCAAATTATCGATACTTTTTTAAAACATTGGTGTTAGTTGCCTTGCTGCTTACTCTTTTTATTATATATTTCCACATAGCATTTATGTGGCCGGTTTCCAAGTTTGCTCTCGAAAGTCACCAAAATCCCCAATCTGGGCATTCCTATGAGCAATTTTTTAAAAAATCCAAAGGCGCTCATAGATTTTCACCAAATGAGATTATAAGTTGCTGTAAGTGGATGTCCAAGCAACCAGCAGATAAATATGAAGACATTTTGAGAAAAGGAATGGCCAAGAGTTTGCTGGTTGCTGGCATTGTTCCAGTATCTACTGCTTTGTGTATTCTTCTTTCTGTTGCTTTTTTTTGCTTTCTTTTTGACAACCTTTTTGCAGAAATACGACAAAGAAGGAAGTGGCTAAACGTCTTGCTTGCCGTATATCCCTGTTTAGTTATCATCTTGCTTGCTTTTATAATATTACCAGTTGCCAACTACGTAGTGGCTTTGCCAAAATAGTTTTAGCGAAACAAAAGAGAGGGCCAAGCTATGAATCTTGAATTTATAGTTGAGAAAATGAAAGAAGAAATTGTTCCAAGAGATCATTTTCGTTGCTGGATGACATGTCCTGGTGGAAGTATGGATTCGCAGCCGTGTCCCGCAGGTATGATGGCCTGAAGGAGAGAACGATGTTTTCCAAGATTTCGGCACTTGGACACTTGATTTGGATAGGAGCCATTGCGGGAGCTATTATCGTCTCTCCATTCGCTCTTTATATAAGTGTTATTGCAGGCGGAACAATGGCAGGTGGCCTTGGATGGCAACTAGGGGGAACAATTGGAGCGAGAATAGGCGCCATCTTAGGTTTTTTGTTTGTTTTCGTCGTCATATTGCTTATAGGGGCTGTACTTGGAGGGATAGCAGGATATTTGATACAAATTTTTCTAAAGAAGCTCAGTTGAAAAAGCTTTCTAGGATCACACCATGAACCATAAATACGGCGACCAGCGAAACAACGACATACGAATACGATATCCTGGGGAATTTGAAAAGTGTTGTCCTTCCAGATGGAACTTTGATAGAATATGTCG
>DYKD01000019.1 GCA_020722765.1 Brevinema andersonii
GAAAGCTCTTTTTGTCCGCAAAGTATGAGAGTAAGCCGAGAAGCGGAATCCATGTCAAAGTTCACAAGATTTTTCAAAGTCTGTAAAGTAAGCCAAAGAACAAACTTGACTCACAAAGTCTGTGAAGTTATATTGAGAACGTACGAGGATTTCTGTGAGAGGTATTTGGATTCTGATAAACAAATATCGCTCAAATACCTCGGCAAGTTAAGAATAAGGAAAACACCATCATCCATGGCGGAAAAAAGATTAAACAACATTTGACTTCCTGATTAAAATGCTGAATATTTGTTCAGTATATTAAAAAAAGAAGGAGTCTGATATCATGAAACCATTAATAAAATATAGAGGTGGGAAATCAAAAGAAATTCCTAATCTTATAAAACACATACCATCATTTAAAGGTAAATATATGGTCGATACCCTAATCTAAATACAAAACTGATAACGCAGGATCACAGCAAGTTGCTTGAAAACACTAAAATCTATAATCTTGATTATCAATCAATATTTGAAATGGCAGATCTGGATGATTTCATTTTTTTGGATCCACCTTATGATTGTGTTTTTTCAGATTATGGTAATAGGGAATATAGAAATGGATTTAATGAAAAAAACCACATTGAGTTGGCTAATCATTTCAAAAAAATAAAGTGTAAGGCCTTAATGGTAATAGGCAAAACACCATTAACTGAAAGGCTTTATTCCGATTATATCATTGATGAGTATGGCAAAAAATATTCTGTAAATATAAAAAACGGAAAAACTGATCAGCAAAACATCTGACGCCGGTTTTTATATCTATTGATAAACCAATGATTGGATTGATGATGGCTAAAAACATAAAAATCAAGAAGCCTTTTAAACCTGAACTCGTAGCGCCTGCAGGAAACCTCGAAAAACTGAAAACAGCCTTCGCTTTTGGTGCTGATGCTGCATACTTGGGAGGCCCTTCATTCAGTCTCCGTGTACATGCAGATAATTTCTCATTTCCAGAAATCAAAAAGGCTGTCCTGCTGGCTGAAAAACTTGATAAAAAGACCTATCTGGCTGTCAATTCCTATCTTTTTGATCATGACTTGAAGCAGATGAAATCTTACCTGAAAAAAATCAAGGCGACCGGAATGAAAACCCTCATCATTTCAGATTTGGGTCTCCTCTCTTTCATCAGGGATCATTTCCCCTCTTTCAGGATCCATATCAGCACACAAGCCAGCACTACGAATTCAGAGGCAGTCCGAATGTATTCCAAACTGGGGGCTTCTCGCATCATCCTTGCACGTGAACTGGACCTCAAAAAGATTTCTGCCATAACAAAAGCATGTCCAGAAATAGAAGTCGAGACCTTTATACACGGGGCCATGTGTATCGCCTATTCCGGCAGATGCCTTATGAGCGACTATTTTACATCACGAAGCGCAAACCGGGGGGACTGTTCTCATACTTGTAGATGGCAATACGAAGTCATAGAAGAAAAACGTCCTGACGAAATCATTCCTATTGAACAGGACAAGAACGGCACTTACATCATGAGTTCGAAAGACCTCAACATGGCCAATCATATTGACGATCTCTATAAGGCAGGCATCTCCGCCCTGAAAATTGAAGGCCGCATGAAAAGCCTTTATTACGTTGCAGTCACTTCCGCAGTTTACAGACAAGCCATTGACTCTCACATTGCAAAAAAAGTCCTGGACAAAAACCTTCTTGAGGAACTCGAACATGTAAGCCACAGACCTTATCATACCGGCTTTTTCTATGGAGCTCCTTCCCAAGTAGCCATCAAAGATAAGAACTATATCCGTGAATTTGTTTTCTTAGGAACCTTAGGAGAAAAAAACAGGGACGGTTTCATTAAAATCAACCTGAAAAATCCGTTTTCTATCAACCATAAGGTGGAAGTGTTCGAACCTGGTGCTGGAACATTTTTCCTTGATCATTTCGAGCTTTACAGAAAAATCCCTGTTTCAAATGAATATCTTAGAACAGATATGGTAAAAATCCAGGAAGACTGTTACTTGAAAAGCCCTCTCCCTCTTCGTCCTTTTTCCATACTTCGGTTACGCACATAGTTTTCTTTTTACTTTCCGAACAGGGTCTGAATCATATATTGAAAAACTTGCAAAATCTCCAAACTTTCCTTAAATTATTCCCAATCTTTTAAGGACTTTATCCATGACTCTAACAGATATCTACGAAACGCTGGTCGAACGCTTCAATACTCTCACACAGAAAATGGCTGACCAGAACATAATCTCTGACAACACGAAGTACCGTGAACTTGCCAAAGAACATTCTGACCTGCAGGAAAAAGTCCAGCTTTACGGGACTTTCAAGAAACTGTCACGTGAAAAGGACGAAAACAACCATCTGTTAGAGACTGAGAAGAATCCTGAAATGCAGGAAATGATCATTTCTGAACTGGAACGGATTTCGAAAGAACTGGCAGAAACTGAAAAAACCATGAAGTCTTTGCTGATCCCCAAAGATCCACGTGATGGGAGTAACGTAATCGTTGAAATACGTGCTGGGACCGGTGGTGATGAATCTGCCCTCTTCGCAGCTGATCTTTTCAGGATGTACACACGTTATTCTGAAAGAAACAGATGGACTGTAGAGCTTATGGATTACAACCAGATCGGGATCGGTGGTTTCAAAGAAGTTGTTTTCATGGTGAAAGGTCGGAATGTCTATTCCCGTCTCAAATATGAAAGTGGCATACACAGGGTGCAACGTGTTCCTGAAACTGAAAGCCAAGGCAGAGTCCACACTTCAGCTGCCACAGTCGCTGTGCTCCCTGAAATTGACGAGACGGAAATCAATATCAAACCAGAAGATATACGCGTGGATGTTTTCCGCGCATCAGGCGCAGGCGGCCAACATGTCAACAAGACTGAATCCGCTGTCCGAATTACACATCTGCCTACAGGACTGGTCGTAAACTGCCAGGATGAAAAATCACAGCACAAGAACCGTGACCGTGCCATGAACGTCCTTCGTGCAAGACTTTTCGATTTGGAAGAAGAAAAAAAGCATAAGGAACTTTCCGCAGAACGGAAACAGCAGGTGGGTTCAGGTGACAGATCAGGGAAAATCAGGACATACAACTTCCCACAGAACAGGCTTACAGACCACAGGATCGGTCTCACATTGTACAAACTGGACATGGTCATGGAAGGTGACCTGTCAGAACTGATCAATGCACTCGCAGAAGATGACAATAAACGTAAGATGGAAACCTCGGAAATTTCGTGAACAGTGAAATCTGGACAATCAAGCGAACGCTTGACTGGACAAAAGATTATTTCCAGAAACATGATATTCAAGGCGCACGGTTTGACGCAGAAATCCTGATTTCCCATACGCTCCAGATTCCTCGGATAAAATTATATGTCGATTTTGAGCGTCCTTTAACCAAGAATGAACTTTCTACCCTGAAAGACCTCATAAAACGCAGATGCAACAGGGAGCCCATCGCTTATATCCTTGGTCAAAAAGATTTTTACTCTGAAACGTTCACAGTCAATTCCGACGTATTGATTCCTAGACCTGAAACAGAGCTCATTATTGATGAAATAAAAAAAATCCATAAGCAGGATGATGTATTCTCTTTTTTGGACATTGGGACAGGTTCTGGCTGTCTTGCCGTGATCATCAAAAAACTTTTTCCTCATTCTGTGGTGACTGCAACAGATATTTCCGATAAAGCCCTTGCTGTCGCTAGAGAAAACTCAAAAAAAATATTGGCAAGTGAAGACGCCATCTTGTTTCTTAATTCGGATGTTTTCAACTCTGTACCAGGTTCCTTTGACATCATAGCAAGCAACCCCCCGTATATTCCATACAGCACCAAGCCCTCCCTTGATCCTGATGTACGTGACTATGAGCCGGCTTTAGCGCTTTTTGCGGATAATAACGGCATGGCCATATATGAAAAAATCGTTTCCGACCTATCAAAGCATCTCAATCCGTCTGGAATCCTTTTTCTTGAAAGCGGAGTTGAGGTCATTGAACCTCTTAAGAAACTGATTTTGGAATCAGGCTATGATTATAAAGTGTCCAAAGACCTACAAGAAATTGAAAGAATCCTTATCATTCCCAGGAAAGAATGAAATCATATACATATTTTACATTCCCTGTACTCCAAAAAACTGTTGGAGTCGTACTGAAAGGGACTTCGGTCATCTCCATTATACTGGGAACAGATGAAAAGCTCATTGCAGAAAAAATCAAACAAGAACATCCCTATTCAATAAGAAAGACAGAGAAATCCATAAAGTACGCCCTCCTGCAATATTTATCCGGTAAAAGCAGGCATATAGACATCCCCTTTCAGTTGATCAACCTATCAGACTTACAGAAAAAAATCCTGAAAAAAACCTCATGTATCCCTTATGGCGAGATATGCCCCTATTCTGAACTTGCAAAAAACATCGGAAACCCGGCTTTGGCCAGATTTGTAGGCTCCACTTTAGCAAAAAACCCTGTTCCCCTTATCATTCCTTGCCATAGGGTAATAAAAAAATCGGGATCTACAGGAGGTTTTATAGGATCAGCCAAGGACAATACTGGCTGGAAAACCTTACTTTTAAGATTAGAAAAAGAAAATATAAAAAAAACGAGAGGGGTCTAATGCAAACTATCATTGTTTTTTCATCACGATTTTTGTTAAAAATGCCGAAAATTGATAATATAGAATAATATCAGTCAAAGTATCTATCTTTATGAGGTTTCATCATGCCAAAAGAAACTAATACATCTGTTGAAAATGCGCCGGTTTGTAAAGTCTGTTCTCATCCAGAAGGAAAAAAGGATAGAAATCCCGCTTGGGTCGTAGCCCTGCACATGGGATTAGGCCACATCCGTGCCGCTTTCCCGTTACGCGATATTGCTCATGGCGGAATTGTCCTCTATGGCACAAAAGACACTTGTGACGATAGAGAACTCAAAACATGGAAAAGGATGTTGAGCATTTATTATTTCTTTTCCAATGCCCGAAGGATTCCAATCATAGGTTCAATCCTTCATGCCCTTTTTGAAAAAGTTGAAAAGATTAAACCAGTATATCCCCGTATCTACAGTACGCGACCAGATCTTCCTACTTATACCATTTCCAATTTTATCAAAGGGGGGCTATGCAGAAATCTTATGGAACTGATTACTGCGCACAGGCTTCCTGTTGTAAGCACCTATTTCGCAACAGGATTGGCCATAGATATGATTGACCGCGGATTCAGAAATTATATAGTTGTCACTGATACGGACATAGCCAGAAGTTGGGCTCCCCTGGATCCACTTAACAGCCAAATCATCTACTGTTCTCCCAGCATGCATGCCACACGTAGACTGATTTCCTATGGAGTGCGGCCAGAAAATATCAGACAGACAGGGTTTCCTCTTCCAAAAGAAAATATCGGAACAGAAAAAAACGCTGAAATATTAAAAGAAGACCTTTATAGGCGTCTTACACGTCTTGATCCCAAAGGGACATTCTATCACAGGATGAAAGACACTGTCAAACTCAGATTGCACAAAAATCTTCCCATCCCACATCCGCATAAGAAAGATCCGTTTACAATCATGTTTGCAGTAGGGGGGGCGGGAGCACAGTTTGAAATGGTTGAAGCCATGCTTCCTGCATTAAAAGGGATGATAAGAAAAGGGGAAGTGCGCTACCTCCTATCCTGTGGCGCGAATGCGCATGTTGCCAACAGATTCAAGGAGACTGTCCATAAAAACGGCATGAACGACCTTTTTGGATCAAGCATTGATGTCATTTATGACCATAACGTACTGAAATATTTCGAGATGTTCAATGCAGCTATCAGGAATGTGGATATCATCTGGTCAAAACCCAGTGAACTTGTTTTCTACGCAGGTCTTGCCATCCCCATCCTTTGCGCTCCCCCCATTGGTCCACATGAGCATCTGAACAGGAACTGGGTTGTTGATATGGGAGCTGGTGTCACTATGCCTGCAGATGCGTCTTCCTGCGACCAGTGGATCCCAGATCTTATTGAAGAAGGCCGTTTTGCGAATGCTGCCTGGAACGGGTTCATCAATGCGCCTCGTAATGGGACATACAACATTGAAAAACTCGTCAAGACCGGAAAAATGTGATCCTGAAATCCTGTTTTTTGTCTGTTGGTTCAAAATATTTCTTGAAATATTCCGGTGGGATTCTCTTCAAATATTCATAATCATATTTTGCCTCTTTCACAATCTGCTCGAAAGTATCATCATGGTCTGTGGCTGTAATGCGGACATTCCTGAAAGAATATTTTCCCATCTGTTCCGCAAGAATCATGGTAAGAGTGTAAAGCTCTGGTCCCATGGCACAACCCGCATCCCAGATACGTATGAAACTCCGTCCCATGACAAGAGGCACCAGCTCTTTCACAGCAGATTCAATGACTGTGCTGTCTCTGAAAAAAAAAGTGAAAGCCATATCAGGAAAGGTTTAACCTATGTAAAATCTGAGGAACAATGCTCTTCAAAGGAAGCACCCTATCCACACAACCAGTCTGAATGGCAAGCCTGTTCATGCCAAAAACGACTGATGTTTCCTCATCCTGTGCGATTGTATGAGCGCCTTTCTGTTTTGAATAACGCAATCCTTCAACACCATCGTGCGCCATCCCTGTCATCATAATACAGATATTGCGGTTCTCGAATATATCAGCAGAAGATTTCATCAGCACATCTATGGAAGGTCTAAACAGGTTAACCTTCGGACCTTGTGAAATATGGGTCACTGTCGAATAAGAATCCTGCTGGATTGTCATGTGATAATCCCCTGGTGCTATGAAAATCCTACCAGGCAAAACCGCATCTCCTTCCTTCGCTTCCAGCACCTCGACCTTGCATAATGTATTCATCCTGTCAGCAAACGCTTTTGTAAAACCTGGAGGCATGTGCTGTACAATGACGATTCCAGCATTAATATCTGCAGGGATGGTAGGAAGGATTTCCCGCAACGCCTCAGGACCGCCAGTGGAAATTCCTATAGTCACAATGTTTTCCACTTTCCTTGTCCGTGTCTCCTGTCTTGGGGGAGCCGCTGCAACAAATTTTTTCTCTTCACGCACTATAGACTTGGATACATCCAACGAAATCCTTTTCAGCTTGACGAAAGCCGCTGTCTTCACTTTCATCCTGATCTCTTCCTTTAGATCCATGATCTGTCTTGAAAGAGTGGCATCAGGTTTTGTTATGAAATCCACAGCCCCCAGTTCCAAAGCCTGGAACGTCAGTTCTGCTCCTGCCTGTGTGAGAGCGCTGATCATTACTACAGGCATGGGTTTCTCTGCCATGATCCTGACAAGCGTCTCGATTCCATTCAGGACAGGCATCTCGACATCAAGCGTCAAAACATCAACATGAGTCCAACCCAGTTTATCAAGTGCGATTTTTCCGTTCGGAGCTGTTGCAACAACTTCTATCTCCTGATCCTCTGAAAGAATGTCCGAGATGAACTTCCGCATAAGCGCAGAATCATCCACGACCATCACACGTATCTTTTCACTCATCAGAGGACCTCCGGTGCTTTCCCTTCCGGATTTTTTGTATAGATTCCAGGAGTGAAATATTTGAACCGATTGTCATTAATGATCCCTTCGGAATAACCAACAAGAAAAAAACCGTCATTATCCATGGAGTCAAAAAACTTCTGATAGATGTGGCTCTTGGTCTGCCTGTCAAAATAGATGACAACATTCCTACAAAAGATAATATCATATTTTGTCATGAACGCATCAGCTTTCAGGTTGAATTTCTTGAAGCGGATGAGTGTCTTTGGTTTTGGTTTTACCCTGAAAGTCCCATCATCGATCTTGTCAAAGAACTTTTCAATCTGTTGTTCTGTCAAACCTTTCATCTTGTCAGCCCTGTATGTCCCTTCTTCTGCTTGACGGATAATGTCAGTGCTTATGTCCACAGCATCAATCTGTACGTTCCACGATGATGTTATAGATGCAAATTTTTCCAGGAGCACAAAAGCTATAGTATAAGGCTCCTCCCCTGATGAACATCCAGCGCTCAATATACGTATCATTTTTTTTGCACTGTTCTTCTGAATGACTGAAGGAAGCACTTTTTCTATGAATGTATCAAACTGTTTCGGATTCCTGAAAAATTCAGTCACATTCGTAGTGACAGCGTTCACCATCTGGACGATCTCATCATGCCTGTCATCTGCGGTTTTCAGGTACTGGTAATACTTGTGATAATTGTCAATTTTCAAGGCAAGAAGCCGCTTGCGGATCCTGTTTGTCAGAAGGGTTCGTTTCTTTTCCGTCATGTTGATTCCAGTCTCGTCATAAATCAGTTTCTGGAAAAGGTTAAAATCCGATATGCTCATTTCTCCCGGCAAGTCCATAATCAGTCCTTATTGTTAAGTAAATAATAGTATTATAACACTTGTTTGGAACTTTTCCCAAGTTTATTTATTTTCACAGGCTTGTAATTCTCGCTTTTTATACCATAATACTTCAACCGTTCTATGAGATATTTTCTGTCTATCTTGCCCATTTTTGAAGCTTGCAAGACGTTGCCTACTGCTGAACGCAACAAGTCTGAAAAATACTTCTTTTCAAACTCTTCTACCACCTTTTTTTTCATTTTTTTAAATGTCCCAATTCCTGTGATGGTTTCCTTGCCTTCCTTCAGATAATCAGGAATCTCATTCTCTGAAATCATACCCGTGGTGTTCAGTAGGACCATATTCTGTACCAAGTTCCGAAGTTGCCGCACATTTCCTTCCCAATAATAATTTTTCAAAAAAACCAAAATATCCTTATCCCATTTGATATGTTTGCTAAACCTGGAATTATAAAATCCCATGTAATAATCAAACAGAAGAGGGATATCTTCCTTTCTTTTTCTTAATGGCGGAGCAATCACCTTGATGACATTGATCCTATGATACAGATCTTCCCTGAACTTCCCCGCTTTCACCAGTTTTTCCAGATTTTCATTTGTTGCTGTAATCAACCGTATGTCTGATGTGAGTTCCTTTGTACCACCCACCTTGAAGTATTCGCCTGTCTCAATGAATCGCAACAACTTGCTTTGTATGGACAAGGGAACGCTATTTATCTCATCCAGAAAAAGAGTTCCCTTGTTTGAAGATTCCAACAGTCCCGACTTCCTCCCAAAAGCTCCAGTAAAAGCGCCTTTCTCATAGCCGAAAAGCTCTGTCTCCAAAAGGGTCTCAGGGATGGCTCCACAATGGACAGGCATGAAAACCTCATTCTTACGAGAGCTTTCCTTGTGAATGGCTTTTGCTATCAGCTCTTTTCCTGTTCCTGTTTCACCTTCTATCAGGACACTTACATCTTTTGATGCGATCTGATGGATGAGTGTAAAGACTTTCTTAATCTCTTCTGATTCCCCAACAATCCCATAAAAACCTGAATCATGAGCCCGTGTCAGGATCTGGATCGTATCATTCATATGAAGAAGCTGAAGGCCTTTCCTGACTCTGAAAATCAAATCTTCTATATTGAAGGGTTTTATGATGTAATCATGAAACCCTTTTTTTATGGCATCTATCCCGAACTCCATCGTTCCATAAGCTGTCATGAGTATCACTTTTGTCTTCTCAAGATAACCAAGCTTCCCTGCTTCCTCAAAAAACTCTATTCCTGTCATTTCTTCAAGCCTGTAGTCGGTTATAATGACATCAAAGCTGGCTGTCTTCATAAGTTCAAGAGCATCTTTCGTAGAAAGACAGAATTTTACTGTCAAGTTTTCTTTCTGCAACCTTCGGGACACATAAAGACAAAGATCCTCTTCGTCATCTACGATCAGCACGTTCTGATGCATCTATCGGTCCTTTTTTCTTGTTTTTTGGGGATGTGACATGGCATTGATATGGTCTTCAATCTCTGATTTTTTCCTGTTTATAAAATCAATGAATTCTATTCCACATTCAAAAATTTTTCCATCCGTCTTGGTCCAGACGACCCTTCCAATGATTTCCACGGGTTTCTTGGAATTCTGGAGAAACATGATCATCTTGATGTATATGCTGACAGGAAGATTCTGTTGTGTCTTCATCCGCATACCACCAACGCTTATATCAAGGCTTATGGGGGTTTCAATGGATCGCAGGTTCCTGTCCTTATACTTGAGGTAATCCATCACCTCATACATGACGATTGAATCAACGGGCACGCGGGTAAATTTCCTGTGTTCGTTTTTCATCCAAAATCTCCTCAGTGAATCATATAGGCATCAGATCACATATCCTTGATAAGATCGCGAAGCATCGCTGCTTTTTCAAATTCCAGGTTTTGCGCAAATTCCAACATCTTCTTTTCCAGATCCTTTCTTATCTTTTCCTTAAGTTCCTTATCCGAATATTTCAGGCTCTTCTCCGCTTTTCCTGTAACATCCCTGACCAAGTCACTAACCTCATCAAGAACCTCTTCCTGTTCATGTTCAATGATGTCAACAACAATTTTTTTTATGGATGCAGGAGTGATGTTGTTTTCCTTGTTATATTCCAGCTGCTTTTCCCTGCGTCGTGCCATTTCTTCAATGGCTCTCTGCATGGAGCCAGTCTCTTTATCAGCATAGAGGATGACTCTTCCATTAATATTGCGTGCAGCCCTTCCTGCTGTCTGGATCAAGGAAGTCTGGGAACGCAGGAAACCTTCCTTGTCAGCATCCAAGACCGCTACAAGTGAAACTTCAGGCATATCAAGCCCTTCCCTCAAAAGGTTTACACCAACCAGACAGTCAAATATGCCTTTTCTCAAATCCCTTATGATATCAACCCTTTCCAAGGTATCTATCTCAGAATGAAGATATTTCGCTTTGATACCGTTATTTGTGAAATATTCTGTCAGGTCTTCAGCCATCTTTTTAGTGAGCGTTGTCACAAGAGTACGCTCTCCTGCCAGTGTCGTTGTTTTCACTTCCTTCAAAAGATCTTCCACCTGTGTCTGTGCAGGTCTGATGACAATTTCTGGATCAACAAGTCCTGTAGGTCTGATCACCTGCTCTGCAATCACTTTCGAATTTTCCATTTCGAAATCCGATGGTGTGGCTGATACAAAACAGACAGCATTTGTCCTTTCTACAAACTCTTCAAAATAGAGAGGCCTATTGTCATAAGCTGATGGCAATCTGAAACCATATTCAATGAGGTTTTTCTTGCGTGCCTGGTCTCCCCTGAACATCCCCTTAAGCTGGGGAATCGTGACGTGCGATTCATCAATAAAACAGATGAAGTCTTTTGGAAAATAGGAAAGAAGGGTTTCCGCTGAAGAACCAGGCTCTCTTCCGGCTATGTGCCGTGAATAATTCTCAATCCCCTGGCAATAACCCATCTCCATGAGCATCTCAATATCATACATTGTCCTGGAATGGATGCGCTGCTGCTCTACCAGCTTGTTCTGAAGTTTGAATTCCTCTTCACGTTCAGCCAGCTCTGTCTTGATCTTTTCTATTGCGCCCTTCAACTTCTCCTGCGATGTTACAAAATGTTTTGCTGGATATATGACGGCACGTTCCAGAACCTTAAGAGTCCTGTTGGTCAAGACATCAAACCTGGTCACATTTTCAACGGTCCTGTCAAAAAACTCGATACGCACAGCATGTCCTTCCTCGTAAGAAGGATAAATATCAAGGATATCACCACGTACACGGAAGTTCCCACGGGAAAATCCTGAAGTATTACGGGAATATTGTATCTGGACAAGTCGCTGGAGAATCTCTTCCATCACATAATCTTTCCCCTTCTCCAGCATGATAATCTGTTCCTTATACATGTCAGGAGAGCCAAGGCCGTAGATGCAGGAAACGCTTGCCACAATAATGGCATCACGTCTTTCCAAAAGAGAGGTTGTCGCACGAAGCCGAAGCTGGTCTATCTCATCGTTAATAGACGAATCCTTCTCAATATAAAGATCCTTATGTGGGACATAGGATTCTGGCTGATAATAATCGTAATAAGAAACAAAGTATTCAACAGCGTTATCAGGAAAAAAGGTTTTAAATTCCCTGAACAGCTGGGCAGCCAATGTCTTGTTATGGGAAATGATAAGAGCGGGTTTGTCGACATTTTCTATGACTTTCGCCATTGTGAATGTTTTGCCTGAGCCTGTCACACCAAGCAGAGTCTGGTATTTGTTCCCAGCAAGCATGCTTTCAGTGATGGTCTGGATGGCTTGAGGCTGGTCCCCTTTGGGTTGAAAATCAGATTTGAGTTTGAACATTCCCATGAAAGGAGTATAATAACACACGTCAAAAAAAGCAAGTTTAGAAAAGGCCATGGTTGTCTTGATTTTTCCCCCTGTCACATGATAATGGAAGCGCCAAACGGAATTGTTGAAGGTCTACAGTCATATTTCATCACAGTCGGATTGTTATTCGCCCTTACTATGCATGTTCCACGTGGAACATCCCTAAACATTCCTCTTCTTTTTCTTGAAATCCTGTCCAAACAACATTATGTTCTTCCCTTAACCAATACAGAGGTGTAGAATGCCCAAAACAATCGTGGTTACAAACCAGAAAGGCGGTGTCGGCAAAAGCACGAGCGTCGTCAACATAGGAACAGCCCTTGCTATGAATGGCAAGAAGGTGCTTATTATCGATTTCGATCCACAGGCGAATGCTGTTTCTGGATTCGGAATCGACAAAACAAAACTGGAAAACACTGTCTATGATGTCCTTATTGACGATGCACTTGATGTCAAAAGCGTCATACAACCTACAGAAGTAGAAAATCTCTCCGTCATCCCTTCCAACATAGATCTCTCTGGCGCACATATTGAACTGGCAGATGTCCAGAACAAGTATTTTATCCTGAAAAAAAGATTAGAATCCATCAAACAAGATTACGATTACATCTTAATCGACACTCCCCCCTCGCTTGGATTGCTTACTCTCGGTGGTCTCTGCGCTGCTGATGATGTCCTGATTCCTCTCCAAGCCGAATATTATGCACTTGAAGGTATCAGCCAGCTTCTCAACACAATCAATCTGGTCCAGAAGAAACTGAATCCAGCCCTAAAATTGCTCGGTATCTTCATCACCATGTTCGATGGACGCACAAACCTCTCATCCCAAGTGCAGGAAGAGATCCAGAAAGCGTTTGGTGACAAGGTGTTCAAGGCTGTCATACCCCGCAGCGTGAAACTGAGCGAGGCTCCCAGCTTTGGTAAACCCATATTCCTCTATCAACCCAACTCTGTTGGCGCATCAGCATATAATGATCTTGCAAAGGAGATAATCAATCATGGCTAAAAAAGCACTCGGCAAAGGACTCATGGCTCTTCTCGATGACAATGTGAAGGAAGAAGTACTCAACAAAAGCGCAGCTAAGGACGAAATCTCTGAACGGACACTTGAACTTCCTCTTGCCAAACTGAAACCGAACGAAGACCAGCCACGGAAGATATTCGATGATATTCATGAGTTGAAAGAATCGATCCGCGAAAAAGGAATCATCCAGCCCATTGCCGTGCGTAAGATGGATGACCATTACCAGATCATTGCTGGTGAACGCAGGTTCAGGGCTGCCAAAGAGTTGAAACTGAAAAATGTTCCAGTGGTCATCCTGAATACGAGCGAGCAGGAGACTTTGGAAATCGCCTTGATTGAAAACATCCAGAGAAAGAATCTCAATCCTGTTGAAGAGGGAAACGGATACAAAATGCTGATTGAACGCTTCAACCTTACACAGGAAGAAGTCGCCAAACGTGTAGGCAAGGAAAGATCGACTGTTACAAACATGATGCGCCTGTTAAACCTCCCCCAGAAGATACTGGATGATGTTTCACGTGGAACATTGTCAGCAGGACATGCCAAAGTGCTCCTGTCTCTTGATGATCCCAAGATGCAGTTAAACTGGCGTAATAGGATAGTCAAAAAAGGGATGTCCGTGCATGCTGTGGAAAACCTGCTTCAGACAAGGAATAACAAGGCTTCACCAAAGAAACATCCTGCAAATGATGTTTTTCTTCGTGACCTGGAGACTGCCTTGGAAGAATACTTCGGAACAAAGGTGAAGATCAATGGTACTCACAAGAAAGGAAAAATCATGATTGAGTATTTCAATCTGGATGATCTGGAACGCATACAGAAAAAGATTGGTAAAGGGAGATAAGTCTCTCTTCCCCTCTCCCTGTTTCATATCAGAGGGACAGGGTCTGTATTTCAGTTTCGGAAATACAGGGATGAGGGAACATCAAATTATGTCCCGCTTTCCCGTATTGATTGAATCCTGTCATTCCTGTCATAAGTAACAGCCATCCACAGGAACTTATCAACAAACAGGAGCTTCTCAAGATAGCCGTCCTGAAGATCCTGGATTAATTTGAGCTTCGGAATCATTTCTATGGGCATCCATTCAAGAACGCCCTCATGTATCTCTTTCTTCTTTTCAAATAACTTCCTTTTTGCATGACCTACAAACTCAAAGACATTCCATCTTCCAAACTTGTCCTGCACTGTATATGTTCCTTTATGTTTAAATGCATCCAAATCATCAAGAGTATATTCGGACTCTTCCAACATCTCTCTCAGAGCAGCTTCATAAGGAGTTTCAATATCCGGAGAATCCATCTTCCCCCCTACTCCGGCATAATATCCTGGGAGAACCTGTTTGTGCATTCCTCGTTTGAGTAGAAGGACTTCCTTGTAATCTGGTGAGAGGACAAAAACTTCTACCGCACAGAGATAGGAGAAGGATTGATGGGACATGGAAAACCTCTTTGTATTGTGATATTTCGATTCAATCAAGTTGGTATCTTCGGTTCCCGTAAAAATGATTTATTTACGCTTTCAATTAACGTATAAAAAATCCTGAACGTAACAGAAGTTTTCCCAGAACCATTTGAACCTGCGATAATGATTAAAGTGGTTTTCCTATAAGTATCAATATCTTGTCGCATCTGGATACCTCTGAGTCAACTTTATTCATTCCAAATCAATATAAAAAGAAGTACAGTAAATGTCAATCTATAAATTTCCTTAAAAGATCTGATATGAAAAAACTGTTTTCCATGAAAGCATAAATTTGAAAAAACATGTTTTTTCCCTTACCTTAACAAGAATATCAACCAATCCACTAAAGGAAACCTGAAATGCACCTGTCAAATATCCTTTTCCCTACCCTCAAAGAGATTCCCAAAGACGCTGTCGTCAAAAACCATATACTCATGCTTCGTGCAGGTATGATCAGGAAACTTTCAGCAGGTCTTTACTCTTTTCTTCCTCTCGGACTCCGTAGTTTCAGGAAAGTTGAAAACATCATCCGGCAGGAGATGGACAAGAGCGGAGCACAGGAATTCAGCCTCCCTATTCTCACTCCAGCGGAACTCTGGCAGCAGAGCGGTCGCTGGGAGAAGTTCGGTCCTGAATTGATGCGTATCAACGACAGAGGAAATATTCCTTTTGCCCTTGGACCAACGCATGAAGAAGTCTTCACACATATTGTAAAAAATGAAATCTTCTCCTATAAACAGCTTCCTGTCACATATTACCAGATCAAATCAAAGTTCCGTGATGAGATGCGTCCCCGTTTCGGTGTCATGCGTTGCAGGGAATTCACTATGAAAGATGCCTATAGTTTTGATTTCAACGATACGGATCTGGACAACAGTTACAGCAAAATGCGCCAAGCTTACATAAACATCTTCAAACGTTGTGGTCTTAAAGTAAAACCTGTTTCTGCTGATTCGGGAGCCATGGGTGGATCAAATTCCGAAGAATTCATGGTGGAATCTGAAATCGGGGAAGACTCCATAGTCTCCTGCGCTTCATGTTCCTATGCTTCCAACATGGAAAAAGCGTCTGCTTCCTTCAACTATAAAAAATCCGATGAACCCCAGGCAAACATCTCAGAAGTTGACACACCTGCAGTCAAGACCATTGACCAGCTTACATCGTTCCTGAAAGTGTCTGCTGAAAAATTCATCAAGACTCTCATCTATAAAGCGAATGAGAAATTCGTCTGTGTTCTTGTACGCGGAGATCTGGATATCAATGAGAAGAAGTTGGCGGCTTTCCTGCAATCTTCACTTCTTGAACTGGCTTCACCTCAGGATGTCGTACGCATCACAAACGCTCCTGTTGGATTCGCTGGACCTGTAGCTCTGGAGAACATCCGTATCATTGCAGATGAATCTGTCAAATACATGGTAAACGCCATAACGGGCGCGAACAAGAAAGACAAACATCTCATCAACGTCAATCCAGGAAAAGATTTCAACCCGGAAGCATATCACGACTTCCGTTTTGTGAAAGACGGAGACAGTTGTATTCAGTGTGGGAAACCTGTTCACATAACAAAAGGGATTGAAGTAGGACATATTTTCAAGCTTGGAAAAAAATATACTGAAAGCATGGGAGTGACAGTCCTTGATTCAGAGGGGAAAGCTACGGTTCCAACAATGGGATGTTATGGGATCGGTGTTGACAGGACTCTTGCTGCTGTCGTGGAACAGTTCAATGATGAGAACGGAATTATCTTTCCCATCTCAATAGCTCCTTTTGAAATCATGATCACTCCTGTTGATTACACGGATGGAGCGCAGAAAAAAGCCGCTGATGACCTTTACACAACGCTTTCTGATAAAGGAATTGAAGTCCTTCTTGATGACAGGAACGAACGTGCCGGAGTGAAGTTCAAGGATGCAGACTTGATCGGCATTCCTATCAGGGTGAATATTGGCCCAAAATTCCTAAAAGAGAACAAACTGGAAATCAAACTGAGAAAAACCGGTGAAGTGATAATCAAGGACATTCCTGAAGTTGTTCCTACCCTATTTGATATCAGGAAAAAAATGTTGGAGGAACTGAATCCATGATAAAAAAAACAATGATTCTGCTGGCTTTCATTTCTCTTTTGTCAAGTGGAACAATGCCCGCTATGACAAACACCCAGTCAACAGTATTTGAAATGTACAAGGACGTCCCACAGACACACTGGGCATACGATGCCATATTTGAACTTTCCCAAAAAGGTGTCATGATTGGCTATTTTGACAAGAACGACAAGTCCTTCAAGGGAGAACGGAATCTGACACGTTATGAATTCGCTCTTGCCTTGGCCAAAGCCATGATAAAAATCGAAGAGAACATAAGGGCTGAAAAGAAAAGCGAAATCGATATCCAGACGTTCTTAAAAAGCAAGAATGTGCCAGAAAAAGACGTGGAACTCATGTCCATGCTGATGCAGGAATTCAAATCAGAATTGAATGAATTGAACATAAGAATGACACGGATGGAAGAATATCATAAACGTTCTCCTCACTCAAATCTTGCCCTCTATTTCAGCATTGGATCACTGCTTGCCTCCTTCGCGGCATTGACACTGGCCATTCAGAAGTAGATGCGCTTTCTTGTCCTGACAATCATATTATTCATAATACCAAACCATTCACTGACCGCACAGACAAACAGCCAGACGAACATGGCCCTGGTCACATATTTCTCCCAAAACGTATCAACAAACATCCCTGTTGGAAAAGGGAAAAAACGGGATGCCCTCATATTGGAACGGGCAGACAATGTAGAATACATGCAAATTAAAAACATCGGGGAAGATATTGTCAAAATCAGAGGGAGAGCGACAATCGCCTACAAGAATGACAAACTCCGCGCAGATACAATAACAATCAACCTCAAGACAAAAAAGATATACGGATGGGGAGATGTCTATCTTGTGGAAGGGTCAAGGACAATACTTGGCGAAAGTTTCTTTTATGACATGGAAAAAGAAAAAGGTGCTGTCTACCAGGCTTCTACAGTCATTGATGGTCTGCTCTATTCAGGCGCAGGTATAAAAAACCTTGATAAAGATTTTTACAAGGTAGAAAACGGATATTTTTCCACATGCGCATACGATCATCCACATTATTATCTTGGTGTAAACAAGATTTGGCTTTATCCGGACAACTCATTTCTTATCATGCATCTCAGATACATCGTAGGAGGAACAACCCTTTTTTACTTTCCTTTTGCTTTCAAAACCAAAAAAGGGACGGGAATAACCAGTTATGCAGGTTATAGTTCTTCAAAAGGATTTTTCTTACAGAATACTTATGGTGTGAAATCGCTCAGAAAAATACTTAACCTGGAGTTACGGGCTGATTACTACCAGTTCAACGGAATCTATGCTGGAACATCAATGAAACTCATGAAAATGGATATTTCTCTTAATGCGGCAATGAACAGGACACTTCAGATTGATGGCTCATATCTCAATACATTCAGATGGATGAATACAGTCAACCTGAACCATTCCTTTTCCATCCCTGCCAAAACACTCACACAGATACAAGCTTATTATTTCAACACAAGTGATACTTTTTTTCATTCAGATTATATGACACGTTCATATAAAGGGGGGATATCCTTTGATTCTCTCAATCTTTTGCAGACAACATCCCCCTACCATAATCCGTCTTATTACAACCAAAACACCTATTATCTTACATTATCAGATTCAAGAGGGCCATCATACCTTTCATTGGCTTTACGTATGAACGTATTATGGAACAATGTGTCTGACAAGTTTGTGTTCAGCACAATGCAACTCCCCGATGCGACGTATCGCTATTCTGGATCTTTTTCACCATTCATAAAGAAAAGCAATGAAACAGCGCTTTACAGGTTAGGAACGTTTTTTCTCAATGATTTCAGATGGTCGGCCTATTCCACTGTCAATAACAGGGTGTATCTTGATATGTTGACACAAAAATATATGAAAAACGAAATTTCATGGAACACTTATGCAAATCTCTCAAAATCCTTCCTTATAGGTAAAATATTCTCATACTCACCATCGTTAAGGACAGGAAACATCTATCTGACAGGAAAAGGTCTGAATGAATCTGAACTTCTTAATTTCAAAAATGCTTCCTACCTCTATCTGGCATATAGTGAAGGATATCAGTTCAACATACATGGTTTATTCAGAATCAAAGTTCCTTTTTCTTCATATTTTAATTTTTCCAGAAACATGAACTGGAGAATGGATCATTCCATCAAAAGTGAATATGGGAGAAAAAACTCTTTTTCTGGAACCCTGTCATATTATTTCGGTCTTAAGGGATTCAGTTATTCAGCCAATGTTTCCGCAAACTTTCTGACAAAAACAAACATCCCCTTACGTCTGGATGATAGAAGCATCTATAACAATATCAACCAATCTGCATCCTTAAACATATATAATAGGCTCATTATCAGAGACTCGCATCAGTATAGCATAAAAGATTCAAAACACGTGGGAAACATATTTAACATGTCTTGGGGACATTCTAAATTCAACCTGTTTAACATGAAGATTGAATCTGCAAATATGAATACGGTTTTTAACTATAATTTTGATAACCCTCTTCAAAGCTACATCCTGGTAAACTGGGAGTTCTCATTTGAACCTTTCAAGTATACGTCTATAAACATATCTGGATCATCTAGAAACAGGCAACTTTATGTCTATTCAAAAAACCTTTTAGAAAAATACGGATACTCACCTTTATTATACAGGAATATAGGAACCGACCTGCTGGATTCTTTCAATTTTCTAGATATCAACAAAAGAAAAAATTCAATGTTCAAGATGCAATCCGTGTCGCTCTACTTCAAACATGATTTGCATTGCTGGGAAATGGATGGAGGATATACCTTGTACCAACAATATACTTCTATTCCGTATTATGATAATATCGGATATCCATATTGGGAACATAGGATATGGATACAGATAAACCTGAAAAACTATGAGTCTGTAAGATACAAGAAAGAAAAAGTCTCTCCTCCACCAGTCTTTGAAAACCAATAAGAAACCCCGGCTTGCACCAGGGTTTCTTGAGGGAAATTTTTCTATTTATTGTTTTTCTTCGTCAATATCCTCTTGAATAAGAGCCACATCTTTGACCTTGTCATCCTTGTTCAAAGTGATAACCCTGACTCCTTGCGTACTTCGTCCTTGCATGGAAATGGACTTCACTTCTATGCGGATCATGACTCCCTTCTCAGAAATGATCATTAGCTCATCATTGTCCCCTACGGATTTTATGGTAACAGCCTGACCGTTTCTTTCCTCAATCTTGACATAGGTCATCCCTTTTCCACCGCGTCCTTTGACTGCAAAATTCTTAAAATCCATCCTCTTGCCATAACCGTTTTCAGTTATGACAAAAAGGGATGTCTTGGGATCGACCGTTGTCATTCCTACGACAACATCTTTTCCATCAACAGTGATTCCCTTGATTCCTTTGGCTCCCCTGCCCATATTCCTGATCTTGGAAAGGTTCATCCTTAATCCTCGACCACTAGCTGTTCCGATAAAAGCTTCCGTATCCTTCCCTACGGGAACCACTTCCATAAGATCATCATCAGGACTCAGATTGATGGCTGTAATCCCCTTTTTCTTGGCATTCTCAAATTCCGCTGTACCTGTTTTCTTGATAACACCTTTTCGAGTGACCATAGCCAATGCTGTAGATTCAGAAAATTCACGTATACAGACGAATGCCGTGATGGTCTCGTTCTGACTCATATTAAGAAGCGATTTGATGGGTTTGCCTTTTGCAAGTTTACTTTCCTGTGGAATCTCATAAGTCTTGATCCAGAATACTTTTCCTTTATTTGTAAAGAAAAGAACATGGTCATGTGTGGAGGCAATCAGGATTCTCTCTATATAATCTTCCTCATTCACCTTGCTGGATTGGACTCCACGGCCACCTCTTTTCTGTCGTCTATAGGCATCAATCGGCATACGCTTGATATATCCTGCATGGGATATTGTAATGACAACATCCTCATCAGCGATGATATCTTCGACAGAGAAATCCTGGGTCTCTTCTTTGACAATGGTTGTCTTGCGAGGATTCTTATATTTGTCACGGAGCTGGATAAGCTCTTTCTTGATGACTTCCATCAGCTTTGACTCATTCGCCAGGATCTCTTTCAGTTCCTTGATAAGTTTCTGTATTTCATCAAATTCAGTCTTGATCTTCTCTATTTCCAAAGAAGTCAGTTTCTGAAGTTTCATATCAAGAATAGCATCAACTTGGGCAAGACTAAACTTGAATTTTTCCATCAAGTTTGTTCTTGCATTTTCCACGTTTTTGGATTGTTTGATAATCCGGATCACTTCGTCAATGTTATTAAGAGCGATAATCAAGCCTTCCAAGATATGCGCTTTTTCTTCGGCTTTTCGCAGATCAAATTTCGTACGCCGTATGACAACATCTCTTCTATGCTTGATATATTCAGAGAGAATTTCCCTTAAATTCAAAATCTTAGGTTGGTTCTTGACCAATGCAAGAAGAATGATCCCGTATGAAATCTGTAATTGTGTATGCTTATATAATTGATTCAAGATAATCTGATATTCCACATTTTTGCGTAATTCAATGACGATCCTCATGCCATCTCGATCTGATTCATCCCGTAATGCTGTTATGCCATCAATCTTCTTGTCTTTTACCAAAGCGGCGATGCTTTCAATCAAGGTTGTCTTGTTGACCTGATAAGGAATTTCTGTAACAATCAAGCTTTCCTTGCCGTTCTTAGAAACTTCATAATCTACCTTGGCTCTCAGCATGATCTTACCACGACCTGTCTCATACGCGTCACGGATACCGTTGACACCGTGTATGCTTCCTGCAGTGGGAAAATCCGGTCCTTTTATATGTTTGGTGAGATCCGATATCTTAGCATTAGGATTATCTATTAAAAAAATAACAGCATTGATGACTTCCTCAAGATTGTGAGGTGGAATATTTGTGGCCATACCGACAGCAATGCCGTTAGAACCGTTTACTAAAAGGTTTGGGAAGGCTGTAGGAAGAACAAGAGGTTCCTGCTTGGTATCATCAAAATTGGGGACAAAATCAACAGTCTCTTTTTCAAGATCCTTGAGAAGTTCTTCAGCTAAAAGGGAAAGCTTGGCTTCAGTATACCTATACGCAGCCGCGCTATCACCATCAACCGAACCGAAATTACCTTGACCATTAACCAATGGTTCACGCAAAGAGAAATCCTGCACCATACGAACCATTGTATCATAAACAGCCATATCCCCATGGGGATGGTAATTTCCTAAAACTTCACCGACAATTTTTGCGGATTTGACGAATGGTTTCTGGTGAGTCCATCCCTTTTCATGCATGGCATAAAGGATACGACGATGAACAGGTTTCATGCCATCGCGGACGTCTGGCAACGCACGACCAACAATAACACTCATTGCATAATCTATATATGCAGACTTCATTTCCTCCTCAATGGGGGAATCTGAAATATTCTTATCTTTCAAGTTTTCTTGGTCGGACATGTTAAAAACTCCTCTTTATCATATATCCAGATTACGGACTAATGTACTGTTCTCTTCTATGAATTTCTTACGAGCTTCAACATTATCGCCCATAAGGACGGAAAAGATCTCATCAGCATCAACATCATCATCCTTGGTAATCTTGATCAGGCTCCGGTTATCAGGATTCATAGTCGTTTCCCAAAGCTGTTCCGGATTCATTTCTCCAAGACCTTTGTAACGCTGGATTCCTGGTTCCTTATTGTCTTTCTTGTATTTTTTTACCAACTCATCCTTTTCTTCATCTGAAAAACAATATTGTATCACCTTACCAAGTTGCACCCTATATAAAGGGGGCTGGGCAAGATAAATGAACCCATGATCAATAAGTTGTGGCATATATCTGAAAAACAGTGTCAAAATAAGTGTCATGATATGAGACCCGTCTACATCAGCATCTGTCATAATGACAATCTTATGATATCTGACATTCTCAATATTGAACTCTTCCTTGGTGATACCACCACCAATAGCCGTGATAATAGTCTTAATTTCCTCATTGGAAAGGATTTTGTCTAGCCTGGATTTTTCCACATTCAGTATTTTTCCTCTGAGGGGAAGAATGGCCTGAAATTTCCTGTTACGGCCTTGTTTTGCTGAACCACCAGCAGAATTACCTTCTACAATGAACAACTCAGATAATTTCGGATCTTTTTCTGAACAATCCGCCAATTTTCCAGGTAGTCCCGTATCAAACTCTAAAGCGCCTTTTCTTCTTGTTAAGTCCCTTGCTTTGCGTGCTGCTTCCCTTGCCTGCAAAGCCTGCATCGCCTTATCCAACAGACTTTTCATCAATTTGATATCTTGGTCAAAAAAATCCGTGAGGCAGTCTTTGGTAATACTGTATACAGCCCCTTCGATTTCACTGTTACCTAGTTTTGTTTTTGTCTGTCCTTCAAATTGTGGCTGTTTCACCTTAATGCTTAATACGGCAGTGAGGCCTTCACGAACATCTTCTCCACCGAGTTTTTCAACCTTCTTGTCATATCCAAGTTTTTTTATGAAATCATTATACACCCTGGTCAATGCTGATTTGAAACCGCTAAGATGAGTACCACCCTCTTTGGTATTTATGTTGTTTACAAAAGAATAGATATTCTCGTTATACCCGTCATTATATTCCATGGCAACTTCAATTTCACATTCCTGGGATTCTTTGGTGAAATAAATCGGTTTTTTAGTGAGAAGATTCTTGCTTGTATTCAGATACTGGACAAAAGAAGAAATCCCGCCTTCAAACTGGAAGGAATGCTGTTTCTCTGGTTTGATACGCTCATCAACAATCTCTATCTTGATTCCTTTGTTAAGAAAAGCAAGCTCTCTCAATCTGTTAGAAAGTGTATCAAACTTGTATTCAATGATTGGAAAAAGTTCAGTATCTGCAAGAAACTCAACCTTTGTTCCAGTCTTGGTGGTTGTTCCTATAGTCTTGATTTCAGCCAGAGGTGTTCCTCTCTTATATTTCTGATAATAAAGTTTCCCGTTCCGTGCGACAGTGACTTCCAACCATTCAGACAAGGCGTTTACAACACTGGCTCCAACCCCATGCAAACCTCCTGAAATTTTATATGAATCATTGTCAAACTTGCCACCAGCATGAAGTTTTGTAAAGACAACCTGTATGGCGGATATTTTTTCTGTAGGATGCATATCCGCTGGAATTCCTCTGCCATTATCAGTCACTTCAATAATATTTCCTTTTTTTATGACTATACGCACATGATCAGCATGTCCTGCTAAAGCCTCATCAACACTGTTATCAACAATTTCATAAACCAAATGATGAAGACCGTCTATGCCTGTACCACCAATATACATTCCCGGTCTTTTGCGTACAGCCTCCAGTCCTTCCAAAATCTGGATGTTCGACGCATTATAATCAGCCATTATGCTAACTCCTTCTTTTTCTCTTTTTTTCTATCAGATCCAGACATCTTTGTCCTCACAACAAGATCTTTAAAAGATCCAACACCATATCTCTTTCTTATTTGCATAACGATCTTTTCTTTTTGGAATCCGAATTCCATACTCCATAAAGGATTATCCGCTTCAACATAAAGCACAGAATCCTTCAGATCAACCAGCTTAACATGCTGCCTGTATTTTTCATCCAGGCTATCATTAAAAAAACGTGCCATATCCCTAATGGATATGATTTTTTTAAACCTCGGCTGTTTAAAAATCAGATCTACCACATCACGACCGGGTATCAAATCATCACAAATCCTTTTAGCCAAGACGAATCACCAAACTGTCCTTATCCTGAACCATGTTCCTATCGTTGACACATTCAAAAACCTGCATATCGGAAAAATCATTATAAAAAAAATCTCTCATCACCTGCCTGTGTTCAGGATCAAGTTCAAAAAAAACATCATCCAAAAGAAGAATGGGGGTCTTATATCCTTGTCTCACAAATTCCTGTATCTGCACTACCTTCAGTATAATGCCGGCAATTCGCATCTGTCCCAAAGAAGAACATTCCTTGAAAAGCCGTTGTTGTGACAGGAACAGGACGTCATCCTTATGCGGCCCAAAAAGACAAAACCCTGATTCTATTTCTTTATCCCTGTAAGTTTCTTGAACCGCAACGTATTCGCTAATATCTGTATTCTCTTTCAGTTTTGTCTTATAGATGGTTTCAAGACTTATGGAACCTGAGACCTTCTCTTTGAAAAGCATGTTGATGGGTTCTGAAACGGCTTTAATGTAACTCCTTCTTTTCTCTATCAGATAAAGGGCATGTTGAGGAATCTGTATATCAATCAGCTGCAGGAGATCAAAGTTTTTTTTTTAAGAATCTCCCGTTTTTGTTTCATAAGATGATTATAAATAACCAAATGGTTATAATAATTGGAATCCATTTGGGATAAAAGAACATCAAGATACCGTCTTCTCATAGAGGAAGAGCCCCTGAAAAGCTCTATATCATCAGTATGAAAAAGGACAGACTTCATATGAGCAACAAGATTTCGAACAGGAATCTTTTTATCATCCATCAAAACCTGTTTTCCTTTTGTTTTGCTGTATATGACTTCTATCTTGTGTTCTTCTGAACCATCTTCCAAAACAAGTCCTGAGACATTAAAAAAATCCTGTCCATGCAATATCAAAGATTCTTCATCAGAAGTCCTAAAAGACCTTGTAATGGACAGGTAGTTAACAGCTTCTAAAAAATTGGTTTTTCCAGAACCATTACATCCTACTAAAACAACATGTCTTGCATCTGTAAAAAAATCCTGTTTGGAATAATTCCTAAAATTTATAAGACTGAGTTTTTTGAGACGCATTTATGCTATTTTCATAGGCATGATCACAGAAAGAAAATTATTGTTGTCTTTTTCGCGGATGACAGCAGGGTTTGTGTTTTTATTGAATTGGAAAACAACCTCTTCTGAATCTATGACCTTGAGCACATCAACCAGAAAAAAGGAGTTGAATGCTATGACAAAATCATCGGACAGTTTCTGTGATATGTTCTTAATATCTATCTCTTCATTGGCATCACCAAGATCTGGATCAGTAGCGTTAAAAACAACAGAGTTTTTCTTGTTCATGGTCATTGTCAATTTTTTGAAATTTTCTGTTACCATGACAGAAATACGGCGAACCGCTGTCATCATTTCCTGGGAATTGAAAGAGACCTCCATTTCAGTGGAAGAAGGGACAACCTGTTGATAATCCGGGAACTCTCCATCAATCAGCCGTGAAATGATGGAGATATTGTCAAACCTGAAAAAAATCTGGTTTTCTGTGACACCTAGCTGGCATTCCCCTTCCGTACCTAACATTTTTTCTATCTCTCCAAGCACTTTTTTAGATACAATGACATTTTTTTCTTCTGGCAACCCTTCTACTGCCGAATTAATAAGGGACAACCTGCGTCCATCTGTGGCAACCATCAACATCCTGTCTTTTTTGATATTGAGTAGAATGCCGTTTAACACATATCTTGTATCATCATTCGATGCTGAAAGAATGACTTTCTTGATCATATTTTTCAATATTTTCTGTTCAATCTTGAAAATATTCTTGTTGCTGACGACTGGTAATTCAGGATAATCATCCTTGGAAAGTCCTTTCAAAGTGAAAAGGGCTTTTGTTTCCTTGTTCATAGTCTTGATTTTCATTGTGTTGTCTTCTGTAGCAACAAGCTGTATATCGTCATTGGGTAGGTTTGATATGATTTCGTTGATTTTTTTCCCAAAAACAACTACAGCACCGTTATTTTCTATACTTGCCTGTATCTGTATAACGACAGAGGTATCCAAGTCTGTTGAATATATTTTCAGCATGTCGCTGGTAGCATCTATGACAAGATCTGCCTTATTTATATTTTTTGTAAGTAGCAAGGATTCTGCTGTTCGTATAGCTTTCAATAAGGGGTCTTTTGAACAAACTATTTTCATGTGTTATCTCCTATTAATATATATATAAAGTAATAATACTATTAAGAACGTTTGTTTGTTCATATCTTTTTAACTGCTTTTATTGTCCTTTTTATAGGACTTTTTTTTAAGCCAGTTGCGTTCATAAAAAATCATAATAAAATCATTTCTGATAAAAACCGTCAATAATCCTGTTTTATGAACAGTGTAAACAGTTTATGAACAAATTTTTATGACTTAAAAACCTTCCTTTAAATCAGAAATTATCTTATCAATATTGTTTTTAAGGACTATGTCCTTTTCCAGGGATTCTTTTATTTTCTTGTATGAATGAATGACAACAGAATGAGTTTTTCCAAACTCACGACCGATTTCAGTAACAGGAATGTTTGTTAATTCCTGTGCGACATACATGGCGACTTGACGAGGAATTAAAACAGAAGCGTCTTTTCTTTTGTCTTTCAGCATTTTCAATGGGATTTTATAGATTGAAGCGACCTTGTCCATTATTTTAAACAGATTGATACTTGATTTTTTATGCCTGTCAATGAATATTTCAAGGATGTTATCAATCAGTCCTGTTGAAACCGGGAGGGAGAGAGTTCGGCATTCCAGAATCAACCTGTTCATGACACCTTCAAGTTCCCTGATGTCATCAGTTAATTGGGAGGCGATATGAGCAATATGTCTGGACTCTATTTGGAAACTTTCTTTTTCAGCAAGACGACGGAGTATGGTTTGTCTAGTTTCAACATCAGGAGATTGTATTTCGACTAAAAGACCTTGTTCAAAACGGTTACTTAAACGGGATTGTATGGCTGGCATCTCTTTTGGAGGTCTATCTGATGTCAAGACAATCTGTTTTCCAGCAAGGAAAAGGTAGTTGAAAAACTGGAGGAAGGAATCCTGGAATTTTTCTTTACCCGAAAGCAGGTTGACATCATCAAAAAGGAGTATATCGACTTCTTTGTATTTTTTATTAAAAGAGCCCCAATCGTCTTTGTTCTGAAGGCAATTCGTATAATCCAGGCTAAATTCGTCGATTGTAGCATATTTGACTACAAAATGTGGATTGTTGGAGGAGACGTGGTTGCCAATGGAATGAAGGAGATGTGTTTTTCCCACTCCGCGTTTTCCTACGAGGAAGAGTGGGTTATAGTTTTTACCAGGATTATTTGCTACAGATAGACAAGCAGAAAAGGCGATCCTGTTAGAATCACCGACAACGAAAGAATCAAATTTGAATTTTTCAAAAAAATGTTTTCTTAGGCTGAGAGGTTTAGGTTTCTGTTGGATGGAGGATTCGTTTCTGAAATCTATGGGAGGAGATTCAATTTTATCTCTTTCTACGATCTTGAAAAGGACGGAAACATCCTTTTGGGTGATCTGTTTCAGGGCTTTTTTTATCTGTTCGCCATAGTTTTTTTCAATGAATTTCTGTTGGAAAGAATTATGGACTTCGAGGACAATATCCGAATCGCCTTGTTCAATGGATCTGATAGGTCTGATCCAAGAATCGAAAACGGACTGTTTCATTTCTTTAGAGATTATATCGAGTGTTTTTTGCCAAAGATTCATAAGCGGAAACCTTTCAATTATCAGTTTTTTGTCACCTTGAGCGTATAAAAAACGTTCAAAAAAACAGGAAAAAACGTGTTAAAAACGTCTCGAGATGACTTATTAATATAGGCACAGATGGGGCAAGAATCAAGAAAAAAATATTTTTTTCTTGACATTTTTCCAAAAATAGCGTAAGTTAAGTGGAAATTTTTATCAAAGGTATAGGCATTTATGAAGAGAACATATCAACCCAGTAAAGTAAAGAGAAACCGGCGTCATGGCTTTAGAAAACGTATGGAAACGGCAGATGGACGTAAGGTTTTGGCTCGTCGTAGGAAAAGAGGCAGAAAAAAACTGACAGTTTCCAATGAAAGGCAAAGATAAATACGGATTGACTAAAAAGGAGATTATCAGAGGGAAAAGGACTTTTGACAATCTTTTCCAGGAGGGAAGAAGATACCGGACGCCCTATTTCAATTTCGTTTACGCGGAAAACGGGCTTTCCTATAATAGGATTGCACCGATTGTCAGTATCAGGCATGGTGACAGTGTTTTCAGGAATTATATACGCCGCGTGATAAAAGAGATTTACAGGAAAAATAAGTTCAAACTTTGTACAGGTTATGACATCAGTATTGTGATGAACAACCGCCAGTTTTGTGAGCGGACATTCCCGGAGAAGTGGGATATCGTCATGACCGGCTTATTAAAAATTTTGGTTTCCAAAAATTGATTAAAAAGCTGTTTTTTAGCGTCATCGGTTTCATTGACAGGCTTTTAAAGAAAGTCTTTCTTTTCATCATTTTTCTTTATCAGAAAATCATTCCCTTCTTTATTCCTCATTCTCCTTGCAGATTTAATCCGTCCTGTTCTGTTTATGCAGTTCAGGCGTTCAAGAAGTATAATGTCATAAAAGCGTTAGGTTTAAGTATTTGGCGAGTCCTTCGATGTAATCCTTGGACGCCAGGCGGAGAAGACCCTTTACCTTAGAAAACAAGGAGTATTACGAATATGGAAAAGAAAACAATGATTACAGTCGTCCTGTCCATGGTTATCATATTCGGATGGATGATGTATTCTAACAAGAACGCAGAAAAACACCTTTCTACAATAAAGCAGACGAATGAGGCTGTTTTCCCTGTTGAAACACAAAAACCATCAACCATCAAGGTTGAAGCAAGTGCCCCTTACCTGAATATGGCTAAATCAAAAGTCATAAGAAAAGATTATGGTCTCATAACAGTTGATTTTGACTTAAGAGGCGCGACAGTCCGGGGTCTTATTCTTAACAATTATTTTGAGAAAAAACAGAATGTGAATCTGATTGTTCTTAAGACAAACAATCTGATGGCGTGTTATGCCACATATCTGGGAACGGATAAGGAACTGGCGTTTGCGCCATTTGTCGAAATACCTTCAGGTGAAAGGAATACAACCATTTTCAGATATGTTTCTGATGGACAGTTTGGAATTCCTGTAGGTCTTGTTGTTGAAAAAATCTACAGATTTGAACAGGACAGTTATCTTTTTGAGCTGGATATAGTGTTAAAAAACGCTTCTAGTAAAAACATCGATCTCAGGGAAGCGGGATTGAAACAGATTACCATAGATTTCCTGATGCAACCCAAAAAACTGGTCAAGGATTATTTCAACCAACTGTTAATGAGTTTTTCACAGAACGGAAAGATGGTGAAAGTCAATTCAGCAAATAAGCTCAAGAAGAAATTTTACGAAATACCTTATGCAGATAATTATGAATGGGCTGCCATCTCCCAGAGATATTTTGTAGTAGGTCTTGTTTCCTATGACAGACAGAACGTAAAAAGGCCGGATTTCCATATTGAAGGTTTGAGCTATTCAGCACGGATGCAGGAGCAGCTTCCCCGCATGTTTACACCAGGGAATCAGGTCACTTACAAGTATTATAGTTATGCTGGACCTAAAGATAGGGATATTTTCAGGAGTTATAGGACGAAATATCCAGAAGTGTTCGGGCTTATCAGTCTGGAACAAGCCATGGGGTTCAGCCAGTGGGTGGGACCGATCAGTAATTTTCTTCTGGATGTCCTTACGTTCATACACAAATTTGTTGGGAATTACGGATTGGCCATAATCATAATCACGTTGCTCATCAAGATTGTTTTTTCACCGCTTACATTCACACAATATGAATCCATGAACAAAATGAAAGAAGTCCAGCCGTTGCTCAACCAGCTTAAGGAAAAATATAAGAATGACCCACAGAAAATGAATCAGGAACAGATGCGGATTTATAAAGAAAAGAAAATAAATCCTCTGGGCGGATGTCTTCCTTTGCTCGTCCAGATTCCAGTATTCATAGCTTTTTATAATTTATTGGCATCGTCCATCAAATTGAGAGAGGAACATTTCCTATGGATAAAAGATCTAGCGAATCCTGATACAATCCTCATGATTGGTACTTTTTCATTGAACATTCTTCCTTTGCTAATGGCTTTGACAATGTTTATACAACAGAAATTGACACCTTCAGCAGGAGACCCGCAACAGCAGAAGATCATGATGTTCATGCCTGTTATCATGCTTTTTATTTTTTATGGACTTCCATCAGGATTGGTCCTTTATTGGACTGCACAGAACATTTTTTCAATATTTGAGACTTTAATCATCCGTTATCGGTTGAAGACAGCAAAAGCGTCATAAGACGAGAGGTGATATTATGCGAATGGCAGAGAAAGAGGGCAAGAACAAGGAAGAAGCAGTTCGGTTGGCACTTGAGGAATTACATGCTAAAAAAGAAGATGTACAGATCGAATATCTTGAGAACGGGAAAAGCGGATTTTTAGGTTTAGGTCCAAGTAAGCCTGCCCGTGTACGTGTTTTTCTTGTAAATGAAAACGGTACGGGCGGAACGACTCTGCAGCTTGTACAGGAAATCTGTGATAAGATGGGGCTGGAAACAAAATGTTCAGTGGAAGAAAGCACGGAAGACAGGCTTGTCATCAAAATGGATTCACCAGATTCGGGGTCATTGATAGGAAGGCGGGGCAAAACCTTGGAAGCTCTTCAATACCTGGTGAATATCATAGAGAATATGAAGAAGGGAATAAACAAAAAAATCATTATTGATATAGAGGGATATAGGGAACGGCGTAAGGAAGCGTTGGAAAAACTTGCACATAAAATGGCTGATAGGGTGCGTGCTTCAAGAAGAGCCATGATGCTGGAAGAGATGAATCCTTATGAAAGAAGACTTATACACATGGCCCTGGAAAACGAACAGGACATTGAAACAAGCAGTGTCGGTGCAGAACACCAGAATATGAAGCGTGTACGTATCTCGTTGAGAAGACGTGGACGAAGATAGGATGGGCACAGGAAATGGTTTGAATACAACCATTGTTGCGATAGCATCTCCACCAGGCAGAGGGGCCGTTGCAGTCATTCGGATGACAGGTCCTCTTGCTTTGAAGATATACGAAAAAATATTTGATACGGCTGAAAAAGGGAAAGGCGAAGAAAGAAAAGCGGTCCATGGATGGCTTTTGGATTCTGAAAATGATAAGATCATCGATGAAGTCATAGCCGTGGTATATAAGAGACCACGTAGCTACACAGGTGAAGACCTTGTGGAATTTTTTACGCATGGCGGACTTTTTCACACCAGGAATATTTATCAATTCATCTGCAGGCAAGGGGCTCATCCAGCCAGACCAGGAGAGTTTACAAAACGCGCTTTCCTAAACGGAAAAATGGATCTTACCCGTGCTGAGGCGGTTGAAGAAATCGTTTCAGCGACAGATCGACATACACACGAAGCGGCTTTAAGACAACTGGAAGGTGTTTTTCATTCTGTGCTGGATGGCTGGAAAAACTCTCTTGTTGAAATATTGTCATCTTTGGAAGCTCATATAGAATACCCGGAAGAGAATAACGACAAAATAGACAGAAAGGGAATGGCTCATCGTTGCATGATGATAGCTGAAGAGATCAATGAAATCTCTGTGAAGATGGTTGCAGGAAGAGTTTTCAAACAACGGCCCCGAGTTGTCATTGTCGGAAAAACAAATACCGGGAAATCGAGCCTGTTCAATACTTTGATCGGACAAGCGAGATCGATTGTCTCTGACGAGCAGGGGACAACACGTGACGTAGTCCATGAAAAAACGGAAATTGGGGGAATCCCAGTTGACTTGTATGACACTGCAGGTTTCAAGAATCCAGAGACTTCAACAGAAGAACAGGCACTCGGTTTTACAAACAGGTTTTTGGAAGAGAGTGACCTGTTGCTTGTATTGCTGGATTTTGGAGATGTATTGGATGAGCAGGACAGGAAACTGCTGGAGGTCATGATTAAGAAAGGGAAGAAAAGCCTTATCTGTCTTAACAAGACAGATCTTCCAAAAAAAATTTCAGAGAAAGAACTGGAAAACATGGTGAAGGGATATGATAGCATTCATATCTCGTTGAAAGAGGGAGAAGGCATTGACAGGCTCAATGAAAAGGTGAGGGAGTTTTTCGTATGTGAAGATTTGGATCCTGGACCTGTGGTCTATTCTGAAAGATATGTTGTCCTATTCAACAGGATGAAGGCCCTGCTGGAAAAGACATCTGAAGGTTTTCTGTCAGAAGAGAAAATGGATGTCCTGTCAATTCAGTTGAAAGAAGCTGTCTCTGTTGTTGAGGATTTTACAGGAAAGGTTACAAGTGAAGATGTGTTAGATAACCTTTTCAGCAGATTTTGTTTAGGGAAATAAGTGGATTGTCTTAGAAGATATAATAAAGGTCAGGTTTTGCAAACCCAAGAAATCCGTCATTTTCCGGAGTGAACTGTTCCCAGTTGTCAGCATAATGAGTCAAAAGCATTTTTTTCTTCATGGCTGGAGAAAGGGTTTTCAGTTCTTCATAGCTGGCATGGACTCCACCAGTGAAAAGCTGGCAGTCATGGATGATCAGATCCAGGTCATATTTTTTATCATATTCTTCAAGAAGATTAAGATCAAATTTCGTATCAGCAGTAAAAAGGATTTTTTCATCAATTAAGACACCGCTGGCCCATTCAGCTTCACGCCATGATTTTGCATTTCCTGGAATATGGTTTGTCTTGAAAATTTTAAGGTTGATTCCTTTGAAATCCAGATTAAAAAGAGGACGTTCACTGCTTTTAACTTGCTTTGGAGTTAACACATTGAAAAGGTCGTCCATAGTGAGTTTTGGTGTTTCATTGAAAGCCAAACCACCTTTTAAGGAGTCATTCCAAAGAGGTTTTTTCAGGCAAGGAGGGATGATGAGGTCAGGTTTTGTTTTTGTAAAATAACGTCCAATGAGTGCGACCTCTTCAAGACTTCCAATATGATCAGCATGAGTATGTGTAATCAGGTAAGCTTTTATATCAGCGACCTTGATTCCTTTTTCAAAGAGACCTTGTGAGGCTTTTGTACCAAAATCAACGACCACATGGGTATCATTTTTTATGATGATAAGATTGTTTTGGTAGTTCTTTTTTGTAAAAGCCGATCCTGTCCCTATAAAATGGAGGATCAGTTCACCTTGTGAAACAAGTTTTAAGGGTAACTGTATTTTTTCGGTTTTCATTAATATTATTATCGGAACTTGAGGGAATCAACTTTAATGCTAGTCTGGTTAGGTTTTGGCACAACCACGGATCTCATCAAGATGTCGGATTTTGTTTTCTTTCATCCAAAAATCAAGACCTTCTATGATTTTTATAGAAGCGTCTGTTGATATGAAAGTGGCTGTTCCAATCTGAACTGCGGAGGCTCCAGCCATGATATATTCCAATGCGTCCTGGTATGTAGTGATACCTCCCAATCCGATGACAGGAATCTTGACAGCATTTGTGATCTGCCAAACTGCGCGGACACCGATAGGTTTGACAGCAGGTCCTGAAAGGCCTCCTGTGATGTTAGAAAGAACAGGTTTTCTTTTTTTTATGTCTATGACTGTTCCTATTAACGTATTTATGGCTGAAAGGATGTCTGCTCCTTGGTCCTCACAGATTTTGGCCATCTGGACGATGTCTGTCACATTGGGGGAGAGCTTTATCATAAGTTTTTTCTTTGAGACTTTTTTCAAGGCATAGACCAGTTTCCCGAGTATTTTCGGGTTACTGCCTAGGGTCAATCCGCCTTGTTTGACGTTTGGACAAGAGACGTTCACTTCGTAGAAAGAGACTTCTTTGACATGGTTGAGGGCTTTTATGATTTCAACATTTTCGTCAATACTGTGTCCTGCGATATTTGCGATGACAACAGTCTTTAGTTTTTTAAGGTAAGGGACTTTCTCGCAGATGAACCGCTCAACACCGATGTTTTGGAGGCCAATAGCGTTGAGGATTCCAGAGGGAGTTTCAGCAATACGTGGGGTGGGGTTGCCATCACGAGGTTTGAGAGTCAATCCTTTCAGTACGATTCCGCCAAGACGATTGACATCAACGAGGTCTTTGAATTCGTCCCCATAACCGAACGTGCCAGAAGCAGTAATCACAGGATTTTTAAAAGGAATATTTGAAATCAAAAGTGATGACATAGGACTCCATGCAATACAAGAAGGATCTATTTAAGGAATATAGCTAAAAAGAGCGAAAACATCAATTTTGTCTTTTTGTCTTTATAAGGATATATTTTTTTTATGAACATAGAGAAATTAACTATAAAACTTAACAGAAAAATCCAGATAACGCTTATCTTGCTATCCATCATATCGATAACACTTTTTTCCTATGCAGAAGCCCGATTCCCTTTTCCCCAGGCTGTAGATTTTTCTCATATGATCAAACCATCACATGTTTCACAATCGAATATGAACAGTGACTGTCAAAAGGCTTATGATGCCTGGTTGAATGACTGGGTTACTGATAAAGGATGTTTTTCCGGTACAAAACGGGTTCATGTGGGAAATGATACCGGGGGGTTTCTGACAGCCTATGATACTGTTTCTGAAGGAATTGCCTGGGGAATGATCATCCTTGTGTTTATGGAAAACAGCCAAAATAAGACAAAGAAATATTTTGATGAAATAAACAGCTACAGGAAAAAATATCTTGATCAATTTGGGATGATGCATTGGAGGATTGATAAAGAGGGAAACGTCATAGGAAAAGGAGGTGCTACAGAAGCAGATGAAAATATGGCTATGGCCTTGTTGCTCGCGCATTATCAGTGGGGAAGTACGGAAAAAAACAATTATTTTGAAGAGGCAAAAACATTGATTCAAGGGATCATGGATTGTGAAATCGAACATCCCGGCAACGTGGTTAAACCGGGCGATACATGGGGCGGATCTGCTGTTTGTAATCCATGTTATTTCAGTCCTGCCTATTATGAGATATGGTCAAAACTGACAAGGGAGAAGGGGTGGGAAAAAGTCAAAAGTAGAAGTTATGAGATACTCAATATCTTTTATGAAGAAAAACAGCAACCACTTTTTCCGGATTGGTGCCAGGCGGACGGTTCAAAAGCGGGAAATTTGGATTATTATTATGGATATAACGCCTGTCAGATTCCTCTTAAAATAGGTATGGATTATTGTTGGTCTGGAGAGCCAGAAACAAACAAGGCTTATGAGATTTTGGATCGGATTGCCTATTGGTTCAAAGAGAAGACAGCAGGAGAAGCAAAAAACCTGGTAGATGGATATGAAATAGATGGAAGCAGGAAAGGGCAGTGGAACAACGCATGCTTTGTTGGTCCTATTGGCGTTGCATCCCAGTGTTCTATAAATCATCAAGAATGGTGCAACGCTCTTTATGACGTTCTCAGAAGTTATCCGGATAGTTGTGAGAAATGTTATTATTGTAACACCTTGCGTCTTGTATCCATGCTTCTTATGAGTGGCAATATGCCGAATTTCATACAACAGAAAAAAGCCCCAAAACAGGAAAAATAGAAAGTTCTATTTTTTCATTATTTCCAGAATATACCTGGTCTTATCCAGAAAAGGAACTTTGATTTCAACCGGATTCCTGATTATGACCTTTTTTGATATTTCGTGCGAGACAGAATCCAATTCTTCGAAAATCTTTGGACCTTTGTAGAGCAGTAAGATCCCTTTGGGTCTGAGAAGAAACAAAGTCTCTTCCAGTGTTGTCTTCACATCCGCAAACGCACGAGTTACAATCACATCGAATGGTTTCAAAGGATGTTTTTTCAATTGTGACGTATGTACATGGATTGTGGATATCCTTTCAAGCCCCATCTCCGATGCAAGCTGCCGTATGAAATCTGTGCTTTTTGTCCTGCTGTCAATGAAAGTGCAATCAAGATCTGGACGAATTATTTTCAGGGGTAGTAAGGGAAATCCCGCGCCAGAACCCACATCACAGATATGCAAATCCTTTTCATCAGGTAGAAAAGGAAGGCCTGCCAGGCTGTCAAGAAAATGGTTTGTTACAATCTCATCTTTTGTCTTTATGGCAGTAAGGTTATGGGGGACAGAGACAAGGGCGTTGATATATTTTTCAAAAAGAAGAAGATGTTTTTCATCATAAGTTATCGAGAGCTGTTCCAGTCCATCTGAAAGGAGTGTCATTTCAACTCCAAGGTCTGAAGATGTTGCGGAGTGTACGAGGATCATCCTTGACAGTTATGTTGGGATTATATTTGGAAAGCAGACAGAGAACAACAATATTCCAGGTCAAAAAATGAAAAAACGGGAAAATGAGTAAGAGACCAACAATTGAAAACGTAAGGATGACAGACAGGCTGATCATGAAGAAGGCCATAAAGAGATAGATTCCGAGGTTTCCCAGCACAAGCAAGAAAGATTTGTAAATGACTTTTCCAACAGTCTCATCCTGTTTGGTTAGAATTGCATTCATGTTGTATTGCATCAGAAGGAAAAAGGCAGTGACAATAATGATAACTGCAGTCAAAATCAGAACAAGAAAAGACCCTTCAGCTGAGTATTTTCTGATATAAAGCACTATGGAATAAGTTGCTGTTGTAAGAAAAGCTGTTGAGATAAGATAAAGAGATAAGGATTTTTTCCAGAATTTTTTAATTCCTTCGAAAAAACGTGCTATAGTTCTGCCTCCTTCTTCTTCGTTGATCTGTGGAAGGACCGCATAAGCCAGCCCTGCGGAAAAAGGGGAAAGCCAGAACGCATTGAACAGGACTATATATAAAACTATGGAATAGTTTTTAGATAAAGCAAGTGTCATGATGGCAAGTGCAAAAGGGATATTGAAAAGGACCCAAACCAGTGAAAAAAGGACGTTTGTCCATAAATAATCGAAACTGGTCCAGAAAATTTTCCGCATGATGAACTGAAGCATGAAACAAGATAGTTTTTTTTGGATAAAAAAGCAACTTGAAAAAGATAGGAAAGGATGATTACTGGTTGAGAAGCCTGAGATAGTTTTTTATTGTCTTTTCATATTCTGAAGGGGTTTTTTCTTTTTTATCCTGTTGTCCAGGTTTGGTCTTGTCATCCATTTTTTGGTCATTTGTGTCGTCCTGGGGATGTGCCTTGAGGTTGCGGTCTGCCTGCTCGGCTCTTCTCTCTGGACTTTCTTCCTTGACCTTCAGGGATTTTTGGGAGTCAAGAAGTTTTTTCAGGATTTTTTTCTGGCTGTCAATGATGTCCTGTGAAAGTTCACCCTCCTTCATTTTTTTCGCAGTCTCTTCCATTTCCTTGGAGATGGCAGACATATTGCCAAGCATCTTGCCAGCCTGTTCCTTATTCGCATCCATGGCTTCTTGAAAAGCGCTCTGGATCATTTCCTGTTGGAAAGCAAGCTCTTTTAGAAGCTGTTGCATTTCAGGAGACATTCCTTCTTTAGATGACTGTCCCATCAGCTGTTCAGTTGATTCATTCAATCCCTGTTGGTCTTTGGACATCTGATCCATCTGATCGGAAAGATTTTGGCCTTTTGAAGCATTCGCTTGGTCTTTGACGTTTTTCAGTATATCGAGTATCTGGAGTATGAGAGTGTGCATCATGAGGACTGTGGTGGAAGATGAACGTTTTGCCAGATAGGGGTTTTTGTCTGTCAGATATCTTATGACACTTTGCATCTGGAAAGAGACTTGGTCAAATTGGAGGAAAAACTCATCAGGAAGGATAAGGACTTTTTCAAATTCAGACCGTATGAATTTTTTGTCTGAAATCAGTTTGTGTCCAAGAATCAGCTGTTTTTCAGAAATATCTTTAGGTTGGTCAAGAAGACGAGATGGAACCATGAGAGGTTCAAATGATTTGCTTTCAAAGGGTTGCTGTTCTGTCTTTATAATGGCGTCAGAGATGTCAGCTTGTTCATCAGCAATGGCAAGAAGACTGAAGATCAGCTTGTCAAAAGAAGAATAGAGTTTGTCCAGATTCTGGCTCTGTTTTTGTGCTACGTTCCGTTCCATTTTTTCTTTCAGTTCTTTCAAATCTTTTGCAACGCTCTCCTGATTCATTTTTGCGGAATTCATGTCCTTTTTTGACAGGTCTTTTCTGGCATTGTCCATCTTTGAAGAAGTCTTTCTTTGTTCCATCATGGATGTAAGGTTTTCCATCTTCTGTGAGAAATCCCTGTCTGTTTTTTCGTATTCCCGTGAGGCTTTCTCCATTTCTGATTTTAAGTCTTCAAAAGATTGCTGGTTTTCAGCCTGTTTGTTCTGTATTTCCTGAAATTTTGTTTCATCCATCTTTTTTTCAGTCTGGAGTTGGCTTGTTTCCTTGTTGATTTCTGCCTGCTTCCTCAACATCTCATCTGCACGGCGTGCGAGTTCATCCAGTTTTCTGTTCTTTTTTGTTTCTTGGAGCATTTTCAGTGTGTTGTCCAGCTTGCGGAGGACTTCCTGCTGATCCATCTTTTCAGAAAGTTCTTTCCTGTCTTTTTCAGACATCTCTATGGACTTGAGGGTTTCCCGCATCTTGTCCATGGCTTCTTTCATTTCTTTAGTAACGATTTCCTGCATCATTTTTTCAATATCACGCATTTTTTCGACAATCTGTCTGGATGTCATCTTGTTTTTTTCCATTTTTGAGATTGTCTTTTCTAGTTCTTCGGCAGCCTGTTGAGTGTTTTCCATAAGTTCTTTCTGCTTTTCAAGAAGGGATTCCATCTGTGTACGTGCGATGTAATCCATGTTTCCGCTTTTGTTCATCTGCTGCTGGATTTCCTTCATTTTCTGGAGATACTCTTCCTGCTTTTCACGGATCTCTTTCAACGTATCTATGGCCTGTGATTCTTCCTTGTCAACTTGTTTGTACATATCTGCCATGGAGGGAAAGCGAATTGTGAAAATTTCGCTGGACACCTTGTGGGTATTGTCATAAGGATATCCATCGTCAGCGACAGCAAAATAGTGAAGCACATCTCCAGGCATGAGGTTCAATCCTTTGAGACTGAAATCATGTGAAGCGAGAACTTCTTTACCTGGTTGGATGGGGATTTCCTTTGTGTTTGTCCTATCTGCAGTGTCGGAATAACTGCGAATGATGAAAAAAGAGAGTGAGAGGGATTTCAAGCTGATATCATCTGAAGCATTGATGAACAGTTTCACAAGCATCTCTTCGGGAAGGTCAATATTATGGCCAGGAACAGGGATTTCAATTTTTGGTCGTGCATCATCCAGTACACGTATTGTGTAAATGACAGGCATGATGTTTGAAATGCTGTTTGCATCGATGACCCTTATGAAATAACTGCTGTCGTTCATGATTGTGAAAGAAGAGGAGAGTTGGTTCCTGTTGATATTTGCTTTCAGCGTATTTTTGCCTACAACAAGAGAAGCCGCTTTTAATGGTGCTGTGGCAGAAGCTGTCAGGTGAACCGTTGTCCCTCGCAGCGCTTCCACATGGCCATTGTCATCCTGGAAAACCGATGGTAATCCTGTATAAGAAGGATAGAGATATTGTATCCTGATGCTGTTGATGACTGGCGGAGAGACGGTTTCTATCCTGTATGCAGGTGAAATGATATTCTGTTTCAAAGAAGAGATCATGCGTATATGATATTGTATGTCGCGGTTGATTTCCTTGAAAGTATAGGAGTAAACACGGTTTGAGGATGATGTGGATATGGGTTCCATCTCTTCAGAAAGATGGTTTTTTTGTCCACTTTTGTAAAAAATCGCGCAGGAATTGAGGGCGTCATCAGTGGTGAGCTTAACAGTGATATCGCTTCCTGTCGAGGCACGGATATTTTCCGGTTCAATTTTGTAGTTGATGTTGACAATCCTGTTTTGCATGGTGGTCCATGGCAGGAGAGCGCGAGATGCGGAAAAGAGGAAAGGTTTAGGAAATAGGATAAAGGGAAGAGCCATTCCTGCAACAAGCATCAAAAGAATTTTAGAATATCGTATCAGTCTGGACTTGTCAGCCAATTCTGGAATGTTGAGATTTGACGCTTTGTGCTCGGCCTTGGAAATCAGGGATTCAACAAACGGACTGTCATGGTCTGATTCACTTAGTTGGAAAGCGTTGATGAACAGGTCATCTGTTTTTAGTTTCCTGTCAAGATGCGCAATGAGTGAGACGTGATCTGTTTTCCTAAACAGGAAACGTCCATATTTCCATGTGATGTATATGAGAATGCCAAATACGGTCAGAAGGAGAATCGTCGTACGTGCTGGTAGGGGAAAATGAAAAAGCATGTCCAGGAGAGTGAGTCCAAAGGACGCTGAAAGAGTAATAATTATGCAATGGACGAATCTGGATGAATCATCAATGAGACGTTGGAGGGATGTAAATAGGAAAAGTTTCCGTTGGAACGGAAGAAGGGGCATTTTCAGGGTTTTGGGCTAGGACCGAAAATTTGGTCAAGCTCAGTTTCATTTTTTATGATTTTAAAAAAAGACGTCAGTTTTGTAAGGTTAAAAATACGGAGAACGCTGTCTTTCATGGACAAAAGAATAAACTTGCCATTGAGACCACGGATTTTGTTCATAGTGTTGATGAATACCCCGATTCCCGAACTGTCAAGATATTCGAGTTCCTTCATGTCAATGACAATATTGATTTTACCGGCTGCGATTTCCTTATCCAATATTGTTTTTACGATATTGGCATTGCTGAGGTCAAGTTCGCCTTTTATAGCAAGGATTTCAATGTTGTTTTTTAGGCGTTTTGTCATTTGCATAAGTGTTTTTTCCTCACGCTATTATGTTAAGACCCTTTTCAAAGGCTTTAATGTTAATATCGACCACTTGGGAACCCTTATTAGCAAAATAATTCTTTATTGATTCTTCGGCAAATTTTTCGTTAAAAATTTTAGTGGTTTTTATGTAGATTCCCAGAAGAATCATGTTTGCAACCTTGATATTTCCTATTTTATTAGCTTCTTCTGAGGCTGGAGCTGATAAAATCCTGATATCTGTCCTTTTTGGAGTTTGGCTAATCAGGGATTTATCCATAATGAGAAGACCGTCTTTTTGGAGCATGGGTGAGAACTTAACCAGGGAAGGGTCATTCATTACAAATATGGTTAAAGGATGTGTAAAAACAGGGGAATGTATTTCGGCTTCTGAAATGATGACAGAACAATTAGCAGTCCCGCCCCTCATTTCAGCACCATAGGAAGGAAAATGAGTAACATTGATATTGTTTTTCATTCCCATATAAGCGATGATTTTGCCTAAACTGATGATCCCTTGACCACCAAACCCTGCAAGAATGATCTGATCATGAAGCATGAGAGCCTCCTAAAACGCCATATTTGTCTTTATAGATACCTGGTTTGAAATAGGCAGAAAGGTTTTTTTCTACCCATTCATTATTTTTAATAGGGGAAACACCAAGATTTGTAGGGCATTGGGAAAGGATTTCTATAAGGGAATAGCCTTTCTTTTCACTTTGAAGTGTGAGGGCTTTTTTGAGTATGTTTTTGGTTTTTATGATGTTTTGTAGGGTATGGACAGTGGTTCGTGCGGAAAGAGCAGGTGCTTCTAATGTAGCAATCAATTCTGCAATACGGATGGGATAGCCGTCAGTATCAGCAGAACGGCCAAACGGGGAGGTCATTGTCTTTTGACCCACTAGCGTGGTGGGAGCCATTTGTCCGCTAGTCATTCCATAAACACTGTTGTTAATGAAGACCACTGTTATGTTTTCCCCTCTGTTTGCAGCGTGAAGGGTTTCGGCCAGTCCTATGGCAGCCAGATCCCCATCTCCTTGATAACTTATGACGATTTTGTCCGGATGAACTCTCCTGATTCCTGTAGCTACAGCCGCTGCCCTGCCATGCGCGGCTTCGCAGAAATCAACATTGAAAAAGTCATAGGCCGTGACAGCACAACCGACAGGAGCTACAGCAATGACTTTCTCTGTTATTTCCATCTCGTCAAACAGTTCTCCCAGTAATTTATGGACAATGCTGTGTCCACAACCAGCGCAATAGGAGAAGGGTTTTTCTGAAATGCTGAGAGGTTTTGAATAGACCTTGTTCATGCTTTCACCCCCAGGATTTTTTCAACTTGTAAATTGATATCATATTCGTAAGGAAGATACCCGCTGGAAATACCATAAAAATGCACAGGTTTTTTCCCATTTACGGAAAGCTTCACATCCTCAACCATCTGTCCATAACTCATCTCAACTACAAAAAAACCTTTTGTTTTTTCCAAAGCGGCATGTTTTTGGAGAACCTCAACGGGGAATGGCCATAAGGTAATGGGTCTTACCAATCCGGTCTTGATCCCTTTTTTTCTCAGGTTGATGATGACGGATTTTGTCACGCGTGCAGAAGCGCCGTAAGCGACAAAGATAAGCTCAGCATCATCTGTCATAAACTCTTCAAACAGAACAACGTTTTCCAGTATTTCGGAATATTTTTTCTGCAAAGCGATGTTGTTCTTGTAAAGATCTTCTTCCTTGCTGTAATAGGAACGTACAATATTGGAAGGTCGATTTTTAGCTCCAGTAAGAGCCCAGTCTTTGGGAGGCATTTTTTTTCCTGAAGGTTGTGGAAGGACGCATGGTTCCATCATCTGCCCTATAATCGCATCTCCTAGAATCATAACAGGATTTCTGTATGTATCCGCATAATCAAATGCAAGGATAGTGAGGTCTGCCATGTCTTGTACTGAGTGAGGAGCAAGAACGATCATGTGGTAATCGCCATGACCACCACCTTTGACTGCCTGGAAGTAATCACCTTGTGCTGGACCTATGCCACCAAGTCCAGGTCCAGCGCGTTGTATATTAGCAATAACACAGGGGAGATGCGCTCCGCAAAGATAGGAAATTCCTTCCTGTTTCAGGCTGATACCAGGGCTTGATGATGAAGTCATGACACGAGCCCCTGCAGCAGCAGCGCCAAATACCATATTGATAGCAGCTACTTCACTTTCAGATTGGATGAAAGTTCCATCAACCTTAGGAAGATGAGCTGCCATATAAGCGGGCACTTCATTCTGGGGAGTTATAGGATAACCGAAATAGTATCTGCACCCTGCGATGATGGCGGCTTCTGCCATCACTTCGTTACCTTTCATAAGAACTTTGTTACTCATTTTTTCTTGCCCTCCTCGCGCCATACTTCTATGGCAATATCAGGACAGATTATAGCACAGGCTTTGCACCCTGTGCATTTGGACATGTCTGTTACGATCGGATAATGATAACTGTGGGAATTTGTTTTGTCAGACATGACGATGATTTTTACAGGGCAGACTGTAGTGCAATATTCACAGCCCTTACAACGTTCACTGTTAATTTCGATTTTTCCTGCCATGGGGCCTCCGTTATTTGATAAAATCAGGAGTTTATCAGCTCTTGAGCATGTTGTAATGTTGTTTCTGTGATCTTGTCACCTTTCATGATGCGCGCAATCTCTTTCAGTTTTTCATCATCAGAAAGCTGGAGGACAGACGTGAGAGTCCTGTCACCTTTCACTTCTTTCACTACGGTGAAGTGCCTGTCGGATTTCGCGGCAATCTGTGGAAGATGTGTGATACAGATCACCTGTTTGACTTTTGATATGGATTTCAGTTTTTGTCCTACTACAAGGGATGTTTCTCCGCTGATGCCAGTATCGATTTCATCGAAAACCATTGTACCAATGCGATCCGCCTCTGCAAAGATGTTTTTTAGAGCCAGCATGATGCGGGAGAGCTCTCCCCCGGATACGATTTTACGTAATGGTTTTGGTTCTTCACCGACGTTTGTGGAGATGAGAAATTCAACAACATCGACTCCAGTTTTGGTGATGCGGTATTTTTTCCCGTTTTCTTCAATGATTCCGTCAGGAGATTCGTTGAATCCGAACTTGATTGAGAATTTTGACCCTTTCATGGCCAGATCGTGTAATTCTTTATTGACGCGCTCTTCCAATATTTTAGCAACAACATGACGGCGTCCAGATAACGTCATAGCCACTTGATAGAGGTCTTTTTTAGCTTTTACAATCTCCTTGTCAAGACGGGTAATCTCCTCATCATTATTGATGATATGATTAAGGTCACTGGCTGATGCTTCCCGGTAAGTGAGGATTTCCTGAATTGTCGTTCCATATTTCTTTTTTAATTTGGAAATAAGGGCCTGTCTTTCAATCAAAGAATCAAGACGTGATGGATCGAGATCGCTATTTTGCCTATAATCACGGAGGATTTCAGAGATGTCCTGGATCTCGAATTTGACGGAGTCAAGACGGGTTTTGACTGTTGAGAGAGACTCATCGAACTGTAGCACTTTCTCGAATTCTGTTGACTTGCGCGCGAGTCTGGATAAGATTGATTCTTCACTGTTGTAGAGAGTGTCGTAGAGGGAGTCTATGTTTTCAAAAAGTTTTTCCGCGTGTGAAAGCTTGCGGACAGTATCGTCAAGCTCTTTTTCCTCTCCCATGATGAGTTTTGCATCGTCAATTTCCTTGATGGCATGGCGGAGAAGCTCCATCCGTCTTTCTTTTTCCTGTTCATTCATCAGTAATTTCTGTTTTTGGTTGGACAAGGAAAAAAACAGGTCATAAGCTTTTTTGTATTCTTCTGTTTCCTTTCCCAATTTACCGAACTGGTCAAGGATCTTGATGTGCTGGTCTACCTGCAGTAAGGACTGATGCTCATGCTGTCCGTGGATGTCTATGAGGAAATCCCCGAGTTCCTTCAGTTTTGCAAGAGTGGCAGAAGAGCTGTTTATAAAAACCCTGTTTTTCCCATCTGCTAAAATCTCCCGTCTGATGATGATCTCGTTATTTTCAAAAGGGATCCCTGCTTCTGAAAGGACTTTTTCAGCATCAGGATTCTCTTTTACAGAAAAAACAGCTTCAATGGAAGCGCGGTCTGTTCCTGAACGTATGGAATCTGCTGTTACCCTTTCACCGAGTATGGAATTGAGAGCTCCCAGGATGATCGATTTTCCAGCACCTGTCTCACCTGTCAGGATATTGAGTCCTGCATTGAATTCCAGTCTGATCTCTTCAATCAGTGCGAAATTCTTTATGTGTATCTGTTCCAGCATATCAGTTGATCCATCCGAGTTTTTTACTGAGGACATTGTAAAAATTATAATTGTTTGAGGTGATCATGTTTACAGAAAATTCAGATCTGGAGATGCGGACTTTTTCCCCTTTGGACAGACTAAAACCTTTGCGTCCATCTACCGCAAGATAGGGAGGTTTGGGAGATCTGGAAAAGTCGAGATCAATAACTTCACCTGCATCTATAACGAGAGGGCGGATGGCTAGTTCATGTGCGCAAATGGGATTGATGATGACAGCATCTATCAAAGGGGTCAGGACGGGACCATTGGCTGAGAGAGAGTAAGCAGTTGAGCCAGTGGGGGTAGCGACGATTAAGCCATCAGATCTGAATTCGCCAACACCTTGTCCATTCACTGAACATCTGGAGTGGAGCATGGGGTTGAGTGTGTGCCGGATGAAGATGAAATCATTGAGACAGTGATAAACCCTGTTTGTATTAAGAATTTCAGCTTTCATCATAAGCCTTTTTTGCGTTGAGAAGGAACCAGAAAGGATTTTTTTGAGCGGAGTCTTGTAGTTTTTGTAGAGTATTTCATTAAGGAATCCCACAGCTCCAAAATTGATCCCTACCATGGGAATTTCTGTGTCGTGGAAAAGACTTGTAGCATGGAGGAAAGTGCCATCTCCACCCAGTATGACAATAAGATCAGCCCTGTTTTTGACAGTTTTTAGGTCAGTAAACAGATTTTTCATTCCCAGTCTTATGGCCGTCTCTTTCAGCAGCATGGGGGTGATGCCTTCAGATTCAAGGAATTTGATGACAAAGGGGGTCTGTTTGAGGACTGCTTCTTTGTCCATGTTTGGTATGATAATGACTGTTTTTATTCTATCTTTCATAGGTTACTTGACTTTCAAATCCTTTAGGCGTATATTCCAAATGGATTATGGAGGTTTCCATGAGGAAAACCAATGTTTTTGTGATATTCTTTATCATCTTGATTGTTTCAAGCATGATTGCAGGAGCTCATTCAAGCTCCACACTGAACCCAAACATGTCAGGCTGGTCAATTCAACCAGATTTGAATAATAATAAGATTATATCCAAAAATCAATATATCATGAGTTACACAACTTTTGGGAAAAGTTCCTTTTTGTTGAATAGTTGGCAAAGCACTTTTTCCTCGATTGTTTCTCCTTTTACAACAGTCGCTTTTATGGTTTCCATGAACAGATTAGACGGGAATATGGGGTTTCGTGATGTGAAAAGCATGTTTCCTCTTTATTCCATTAGTCTGAATACGGAAAAAAAAGATGTTTCATACGGGATCCGTGTTGGTAATTCGCAAAACCTCCAGTCAGACCTTTTTTTAAAGGCAGGTCAGCCAGCCATTATTGTTCCCCAACAGATTAACGGTTATATTGAGAAATCTTTTTTCAACGGGAGTGTGACTTTCTCATTATATGGCTCTACATTTATTTCCCAATAAGTATCTTACAGGAACAGATCCTGTCGTAAGACGCTCGCTCAGGTTGTCAGTATTTGAGGCGTGTTTATGGTCTGTCATGTTCGGCATGGGTGAGGCTTTTATAGTCCCATTTGCCTTGCATTTTAACGCTTCAACAATGCTTGTCAGTATAATGACAGCAGGCATGCATATCTCTTTTTTCATTTCCAGTCTCCTGAGTATCCAAATATTGAGATTTTCAACAGATCGAAGGAAGACTACTGCAGTCACTGTTTTTTTCCATGGTATGACCTATATATTTCTTTTTTGGACAGCGTACTACACGTCAAATCCTGTTTTCATCATTATTTTTTATATCTTAGGAATATTCATAACGAATTTGGCTATGTCTTCCTGGTTTACATGGATGAACGATCTTATTCCTGAAAAGATACGTGGAACATACTGGGGGGGGAGGAACAAGTATGCAACCATTGTCCAGGTTGTAGCAACAATAGCCGCAGGATTCATTTTGACACATTTCAGGGGAAGAAAAGAGGACATCCTAGGTTTTGGCATCCTGTTTATGATAGCCGGTTTTTTCCGTATCCTTGGTAGTATTGTTTTGCTTGGACAACACCATCCCAAGATGGCTCCATTGGAAGAAAAAGAGCAATTCAGTCTTTTTTCATTTATTGGAGAGATGTGGAAAACAAATCTTGGGAAATTTGTTCTTTTTAGTATGTTGTTCACTTTTGCTACAAATATTATGCCAGCTCTCATCTCTGTTCATCTTTTAAAAAGCCTGCATGTGACCTTATGGCAGTTTGCTGTTATAAACGCTGTTTTTAGTGTTTCCATTGCCTTTTTTCTTCCGTATTGGGGACAGTTGGCAGACCGGTTCGGTAATACAAGGGTTTTTGT